>NZ_JBYEXN010000003.1:0-347349 GCF_057621855.1 Parazoarcus sp. PS-13 R2A | reverse complement strand
CGCAATCGACGCCGCCGTCGGCGGCTGCACGCACAGCACCACCTCCGCTTCGCCGAACACCGCTGCGACGTCATCGACCAGACTGACCTCGGCAAACGCTTCATCACGGAAATGCGCCGGCACGCCTGCGCCGGTCTGCATCACCACATGGGCACCGAGGCCCTGATATTTCTTGACCACATCCGGCACGACCGACAAGCGTCGTTCTCCATCAACGGTCTCCGCTGGCACTCCGATCAACAGAGGCATGGGCGACTCCTCCCTTAGGGATTGAAAAGGCTTAAGGTACGTCGGGCCTGTGAATTATTGTAGTTTCTCCCTGCCTTACACCGTTACAGTGCCGGGCCGACGCTGATCAGATATTACCGCGTCTCACGTTGGCTGCAACTCTGCCGACATGAAAGCGCACGGGAATCGGGTAAGACCGGAAGAAAAACGGGGAAAGTGGACGCCGAATGACGCCCCGATGGCGCGAAGCCGGCACGCCGCCCCGGCGCTCGCGACGCGCGGGCTTCTCAGCTGCTCACGATAGCCGCCACTGCAGGCACTTCGACAAAATTGATGATGGCCAGGGAGATATTGTCTCCATAGCCCTCGGCGCGAACCCGCGCCTCGTCGATGAGAAACTGCGCAGCCTCACGCGCCTTGCGTGAATGGAGCGCGTCCGCGAGTTCCTGATCGGAGAAATAGGCCCAAAGACCGTCGGAGCAGATCAGGAAGCTGTCGCCACCCGCAAGCGATGAAGTGCAGCCGTGGCTGATCTGGGGCAAGCGATCGCTGCCAAGACATGACAGCAGTACGTTGCGCTGCGGGTGATTGAGCGCTGCAGCCTCATCCAGCCTGCCCTTGCGCTGCAGTTCGCCAACCAGCGAATGATCGCGGCTTCGAGCCAGTGGCTTTCCATCGCGAAAATGATAGAGCCTTGAATCGCCGCAATGCGCCCAGTAAGCCCGGCCATCGAAAAGCATGAAGACGACGACCGTGCTGTGCGGATCCTGCTCGCTGGTGAAGCGAGTCAGGCGGATGACCGTATGCGCTTCATTGATCACGCCATCCAGCAGATGTTCGGGGGTTTCGTGCATGGGCGCGAAGGCCTCGAAGTTCTGCCTGGCCTTGAGCATCACCTGCTCTGCCGCCATGGCGCCGCCACTATGACCGCCCATGCCATCGGCAAGCACCGCCATCATCGTGCCGCGTCGCGTCGGATGCGCGAATAGCGCAACGCGATCCTGCTGCTCCTTGCGGTCGCCGATATGACGCGCTACACAGGTTTCGACGGAAATGGGCATGACAAGGCTGGCTACAACGAAGGTCGCAATGATAGCAATGACTGCCCACGCTGGGGCGTCATTGCCAGGCTGGAGCCACGCTTACTGCAAACACCGTGACGAAAATCACGGCATCAGCTGCATTCTATGCGCTTGTCACGCCAAAAGATCAAGCTGGAAATCCGTTGAGTCGCGAATCGACAAGCTCGATCCAGTGCCGTACCGGCGTCTGTGTTCCTGCCTGCAAGTGTGTGATGCAGCCGATGTTCGCCGACGCAATCGCGCCCGCCCCGCCTTCGCACAGGGCCGCCAGCTTGTTGTCACGCAGCGTGTGCGAGAGCTCGGGCTGCAGCAGCGAGTAGGTGCCAGCCGAACCGCAGCAAAGATGGGCATCACGCACCGGCGTCAGATCATAGCCCGCAGCATCCAGCAGACGCTCGACGCCGCCACGCAACTTGAGGCCGTGCTGCAGCGAACAGGGCGCATGCCATGCCAGCGGCGTGCGCCCGTTGCCCTTGGCTGCAAGCAGACGCGCCAGATTGTCGACCTCGGCAACGATGACCTCGCTGATATCGCGCGTCAGCTCACTCACTTTTCGTGCCTTTTCGGCATATGCAGGATCGTTGCGCAGAATGTGCCCGTAATCCTTGACCTGGGAGCCGCATCCAGACGCTGTCATGACGATGGATTCGATATCGCCGGCCTCAATCACCGGCCACCATGCGTCGATATTGCGCTTCATGTCCGCCTTGCCACCTTCGTGATCGTTGAGGTGGTGGCGTACCGCACCGCAGCAACCTGCGCCCGGCGCCTCCTGCAGCGAAATGCCGAGCGTATCCAGCACCCGCGCCGCCGCCGCGTTGATCGAAGGCGCCATCGAAGGCTGCACGCAACCGGCCAGGGTCAGCATGCGCCGGCCGTGACGAGGGCGCGGCCACGGGCCTGCGGGTCGTGCAAGCGGAACCTTGTCCTTGAGCGTCTCCGGCAACATGCCGCGCACCATCCGCCCCGCCTTCATCGCCGCGCCGAACAGACCCGCACGCGGAACGAACTCGCGCAAGGCCCAGCGCACTGCGCGATCGGCTCCTCGACGCGGCACCTTGGTCTCGACCACATGACGGCCAATATCGACCAGGCGCCCGTACTGCACCCCCGACGGACAGGTGGACTCGCAAGACCGGCACGTCAGGCAGCGGTCGAGATGCTGCCGGGTCTTTTCGGTCGGCTCGTGGCCTTCCAGCACCTGCTTGATCAGGTAGATGCGGCCACGCGGGCCGTCGAGTTCATCGCCGAGCAACTGGTAGGTCGGGCAGGTGGCGGTGCAGAAACCACAATGCACGCAGTTGCGCAGGATTTCGTCGGCCTCGCGTCCATCGGGTGTATCGCGAATAAAGTCGGCAAGCTGGGTCTGCATGCTCAGATTCCTTGGTAGAGCCGGCCGGGGTTGAGGATCCCCGCGGGATCGAAGGCCGCCTTCAGGCGCCGGTGGATGGTCAGCAAGGGCGCAGCGAGCGGGGCAAACACGTCGCCGCTGCGATCGCCGCCACGGAACAGGCTTGCATGCCCGCCGAGCGCCGCAGCGCGGGCGCGGATCTCGTCCGCAGGCGCGTCCGAGATGAGCCAGCGCTGCGCGCCACCCCATTCGATGAGCTGCCTGCCCGCAAGCTGCAGCGGTTCCGCCACGCTGGGTAACGACAAGCGCCACAAGGGCATGTCGGCGCTGTCTGCAAAGAAGCCAGCCTGCTGCTCACGCAGGGACTGCCAGAACATCGGGGCGGCCTGTTCATCGAGCGCATCACCTCCGAGCCGGGAACACGCCGCGCTCACCGCCGCTTCCGCCCCCGACAGCCGCAGCGTGAGCGCGCCGTCCGCCCAGGCCGAGGCGGACACGGGCAAAGGCTGACCACCCCATTCGTTGAGCCGGTCGATGGCTTCCGCCTCGGAGAGCTGGAACCGCAGGGTCTGCTCCGCCACCGGGCGTGGCAGCACCTTGAGCGAAACTTCGAGAATGATGCCCAAGGTGCCCAGACTGCCAGCAATCAGCCGCGATACGTCGTAGCCAGCCACGTTCTTCATCACCTGCCCGCCGAAGGACATCACTTCGCCGCGACCGTCGACAATCTTTACACCGAGCATGAAGTCGCGAACCGCGCCGGCCGATGCCCGCCTCGGCCCGGAAAGGCCTGCCGCCACGCAGCCTGCAAGCGTTGCGCCGGCGCCGAAGTGCGGCGGCTCGAAGGCGAGGAACTGGTTCTGCTCCGCAAGCACTGTCTCCAGCTCGGCCAGCGGCGTGCCGCCGCGTGCAGTCACCACCAGCTCGGTCGGCTCGTAGCTGACAATGCCGCGATGCGACGCGACGTTCAGCACTTCGCCGTGCGCTTCGCGTCCCACAAAACGCTTGCTGCCGCCGCCTTCGATACACAGCGGCGTACCGCTGGCAGCCGCCTCCCGAATCTGCTCGGCCCAGGCCGAAACCAAGTCACTCATCGCTCATCCACCTTGTCTTTAGTCTTGTGCTCCGGGCCACGCCCGATGCGACCGCGCAACGTCAGCCACGCACCGATCAGGGACATCACCGGCACCGCAACGAACAGAAACTGCATCCAGCCCTTGTCCACGCCGAGTTGCCCTCAGAAGCGCGGCAGTTCCGGATGCGGCAGTTCGCCTCCCTTCACATGCATGCGCCCGTACTCGGCACAGCGGTTCAGGGTCGGAATCGCCTTACCCGGATTGAGCAGGCCCGCGGGATCGAATGCGGCCTTGACGCGGAAGAACTGATGCAGTTCGCTGCGCTTGAACTGCGAGCACATCTGGTTGATCTTCTCGATGCCCACCCCATGCTCGCCAGTGATGGTGCCGCCGAGGGTGACCGACAGCTCAAGAATCTCCGCACCGAACGCCTCCGCCCGGTGAAGCTCGCCTTCCTGGTTGGCATCGAACAGGATCAGCGGGTGCAGGTTGCCGTCGCCCGCGTGAAAGACGTTGATGCAGCGCAGTGCGTAACGCGTCTCCATGTCCTGGATGGCGCTCAGCATCTCGCCCAGACGCTTGCGCGGAATCGTGCCGTCCATGCAGTAATAGTCGGGAGAGATTCGGCCTGCAGCCGGGAACGCCGCCTTGCGCCCTGCCCAGAAGCGCATCCGCTCTGCTTCATCACGCGACACCCGGATTTCCGTTGCGCCGCTGTGTTCGAGCACCGCACGCACGCGGGCAATCTCTTCGGCCACCTCCTCCGGCGTACCGTCGGACTCGCACAGCAGGATGGCCTTGGCATCCAGCGGATAGCCGGCCCGCACGAACTCCTCAACCGCAGCGGTCGCCGCCTGGTCCATCATCTCCAGCCCTGCCGGGATGATGCCGGCGGCAATGATCGCGGCCACCGCATCGCCCGCGCGGATGACATCATCGAACGCGGCGAGCACGCACTGCGCAAGCTGCGGCTTGGGCGTGAGCTTGACCGTAACCTCGGTGACCACCGCCAGCATGCCCTCGGAGCCGGTGATGAGCGCAAGCAGGTCGTAACCGGGCGCATCGAGCGCATGGTTGCCGAACTCGACCACCTCGCCATCGATGGTGACGCCGCGCACGCGGAGCAGGTTGTGCACCGTGAGTCCGTACTTCAGGCAATGTACGCCGCCCGAGTTCTCGGCCACATTGCCGCCGATGGAGCACGCAATCTGCGACGACGGATCCGGCGCGTAGTACAGACCGTGCGGCGCGGCGGCCTCGGAAATCGCCAGATTGCGCACCCCGGGCTGCACGACCGCAGTACGCGCATGCGGATCCAGCTTGAGGATGCGATTGAATCGCGCCAGTGACAGCAGCACCCCGTGGGTATGCGGCAACGCGCCCCCCGACAGCCCCGTCCCCGCACCCCGGGCCACCACCGGCACCCCAAGCTCGGAGCAGGCCTTGAGCACTTCAACCACCTGCGCCTCGGTCGTTGGCAGCGCGACGACCAGCGGCAGCGCACGATAGGCGGCAAGGCCATCGCACTCGTAGGGCCGCAGATCCTCACTTTCGTACATCAGGGCACCCGGCGGAAGCACGCGCGCGAGCGCTTCGACCACCCGCGCCTTGTCGACCGCGGAGAAATCCGCCTCCTGTTCGCCGAGGGCGATGTCCTCATTCAGATTCATGCTGTCTCTCCATGCTTTCCCGCCCGATTGAACGCACTTTCGATCCGATTCTCATGCCGTGCCACGACACCCAGACGGCAGGCTGCCGCACCGAGATGGGCTCTTGCCGCCTCGCCGGCGGCCTGTGCATCGCCGAGCTCGATTGCTGCAAAAATACGCCGGTGCTCCGCCTGCGCATTGGCGGCACGACCTGCGCGATGCCCCTCCTCACTCCACGTCGGCAGGCGTGATGCAGAAAACTGCCGCCCCATGTAGGTCAGGAAGCGCTCCAGCTGACGATTGCCGGATGCGGCGGCGACCGCCACATGAAAAGCGTCATCCGCCGACGCGCCGCCCTCGCCCAGCTGCAGGGCCCGCTCCATCTCATCGAGCGCAGCCGCGATCCGCGACAGGCTCTCCGGGGTGCGACGCTGCGCGGCCAACTCGGCAGCGCCACTTTCGACCATCGTACGCAACTCGAATGTATCCGCCACATCCTCGTCAGCAGGAGCTGACTCGCGCACAAGCCGAAAACTGCTTTCCCCCGGCGCCGCGGCAACGAAGGCCCCGAGACCCTGCCGCGTTTCCACGCAGCCTTCCGCCTTGAGACGGGAGATGGCCTCGCGCACGACCGCGCGACTGACGCCGAACCGTTCGCACAACAGCTTTTCGGTAGGCAGCTGCGTGCCGGGCACCAGGCCCAGCTCGCCAATCCACGCTTCGATCTCGCGTGAAACCGTATCGCTGAGCCGCGGAGGCCGGTTCAGTGGGCGCCGGGAGGAGGTTGTCAACTTGTCAGACATGTTGCAAATGATAGCGCAGCAGGGCCCGCAGACGATTGGGGTTTTCCCGACTCCCTGTATCCATGGCCTCGCCACGGCAGCGCCTTGAGTGCGACGCGTCTGCCACGCATCCCTCAGCATTTGCTAATATTCGCCCTCGATTCTTGTCCGGGCAATGTCATGACCACTCGCGCCTCTGCAGCGCGGCTCCTGCCCTTTTTGGCCTGGCCCGGCCAGTGGGCCAGGTACGGCATTCGCGGCGATCTCATTGCCGGCCTCACGGTTGCGCTGGTGATGGTGCCGCAGTCGCTCGCCTACGCGCAGCTCGGCTCGCTCCCGCCCTACATCGGCCTCTACGCAGCCTTGCTGCCCGCGCTCGTTGGCGCGCTCTTTGGCTCCTGCGGCCAGCTTTCCACGGGACCGGTCGCCCTGACTTCACTGCTGACCGGTGCAAGCCTGTTGCCGCTCGCAAGTCCCGATACGCCCGAGTTCCTTGCACTGGCAGTCCTGCTGGCCCTGATGTCCGGTCTCATCCAGCTCGCCCTCGGCGTGCTGCGCTTGGGCTGGCTGCTCAATCTGCTGTCACATCCTGTGCTGATGGGTTTCATCAACGCCGCTGCGCTGGTGATCTGCATGTCACAGCTCCCCCCCCTGGTCGGCGTCAAGCTGCACAACGGCGGTCAGTTTCTTGCAGACTTTCTGAACGCACTCGGCGAAGCAGGCAACATTCACCTTCAATCAGCCGCCTTTGGCATCGGCGCGCTCATATCCCTGACACTTCTGCGCCGCCTGGCGCCACGCCTGCCCGGCGTACTGATCGTTGTCGGCACCAGCATTGCCCTCTCGGCGTGGCTGGAATTTGCCGCTCAGGGCGGCGCAGTGGTGGGCGCAATCCCTGCAGGACTCCCGCCGCTGTCGATACCCGACATCAGAACGGACGCCATGGTCACCTTGCTGCCCACTGCCTTCGTGATCGCGCTTGTCAGTTTCATGGAAGCCGCCTCGAGCGCTAAGGTCATCTCCGGCAAACTGCGCGAGCCCTGGGACCAGAATCAGGAGCTCATCGGACAGGGCCTGTCGAAGCTCGCCTCGGCCTTCACCGGCAGCCTCCCGACCAGCGCCTCGTTCTCCCGTTCCGCACTCAGTTTCAACAACGGCGCGCGCACCGGCCTGTCCGCACTGGTCACGGTCGCCGTGGTCGTGGCGACGCTGATCTTCTTCACGCCACTGCTCTGGCATCTGCCCAAGCCCGTGCTGGCTGCGGTCATTCTTCAGGCCGTGTTCAACCTGCTCGATCTCAAGGCTCTGAAGAAAGCCTGGCAGGCAAACCGTGACGACGGCGTTGCGGCAGCCCTCACCTTTGTCGCCACGCTCTCCTTCGCCCCCAACATCCAGAACGGCATCCTGACCGGCCTGCTGCTGTCGCTGTCGCTGATGGTCTATCGCAGCATGACGCCGCGCGTCGCGCTGCTGGGACTGCACGCCGACGGCACCTATCGCGACCTCGAACGCTTTGACCTCGCCCATCCCCATCCGCACGTCGTCATCCTGCGCTTCGACAGCCCGCTGAGCTTCGTCACCGCCGCCACCTTCGAGGACGCCACCCTGCGGGCCGCGCGCGCCCAGCCGGATGTGCGCACCGTGCTGATCTCGGGCGCTGGCATCAATGACATCGACGCCACCGGCCTGCACATGCTCACAGCCCTGGTCGACCGCTTTGCGCTTCAGGGCCAGGCACTCGCCTTCTGCGGACTCAAGAAACAGGTCATCGACGCCATGCAACGCGACGGCCTGTGGCCTCGAATCGAGCCCCACGCGGCCTACCGTACCGAACAGCAGGCACTGGACCAGCTGCTCCAGGACGCACCCGAGTGATTACGCACTGATTAATATTGACTTTTCCCTGCACACGCAATACAGTACCCGACTCTTTGCAAAAACCATCAATCGGAGCAACTCCATGTACGCGGTGATAAAAACCGGTGGCAAGCAGTATCGCGTCGTCGCCGGCGAAAAGATCAAGGTAGAACAGATACCGGCCGACGTGGGTTCCCAAATCACCATCGACCAGATTCTCATGGTCGGCGAAGGCGAGGCCGTCAAGATCGGCACGCCGGTGGTTTCCGGAGCTTCCGTCACGGCTTCCGTGGTGTCCCACGGTCGTCACGACAAAATCAAGATTTTCAAGATGCGCCGCCGTAAGCACTTCCAGAAGCACCAGGGGCATCGTCAGAACTACACCGAAATCCGCATCGACGCGATTTCGGCCTGAGCCAGGAGGTAAGTCGACATGGCACATAAAAAAGCTGGCGGTAGTTCCCGTAACGGCCGCGACTCAGAATCGAAACGACTCGGCGTAAAGCGCTACGGCGGTCAGTTCGTACTCGCAGGCAACATCATTGTTCGCCAGCGTGGCACCGAATATCACCCGGGCGACAACGTCGGCATCGGCAAGGATCACACCCTTTTCGCACTGACCAACGGCACCGTCAAGTTCATGGTGAAGGGCCCTGCCCGTCGCCGTACCGTGACGATTCTGCCTGAGGCAGCCGAGGCCTGATTTTCGCCTCGCGACCGGAAAAGCCCTATCCTTGCGGTAGGGCTTTTTTGTTTGTATCGCATCACCTGCTTTACCCGCTCCATAACCAGTACCCCTGCGACCCGGCTCGCGGCACCTGCCGCACCTGCCGCGTCCCTGCCAGCCGGAAGCATCATGAAGTTTTTTGACGAAGCCCGAATTGAAGTTGTTGCCGGAGACGGCGGCAACGGTGTTGCCACCTTCCGCCGCGAGAAATACATTCCGCGTGGCGGCCCCAACGGTGGCGACGGCGGTCGCGGCGGCAGCGTGTACGCAGTGGCCGACCGCAACATTAACACCCTGATCGACTATCGCTATACCCGCCACTTCCGCGCTGAGCGTGGCGAGAACGGCGGCAGCCGGGACTGTTACGGCAAGGGCGGCGAGGACATCACCCTGCGCTTCCCTGTCGGCACGGTGATCACCGAGCACGAAACGGGCGAGATGATTGCCGACCTCGACGAGGACGGCAAGAAGATCCTGATCGCCAGCGGCGGCCGCGGCGGTCTGGGCAACATCCACTTCAAGTCGAGCACCAACCGCGCACCACGCAAGCGCACCATGGGCCAGGAAGGCGAGCGGCACATGCTGCACCTCGAGCTCAAGGTGCTCGCCGACGTCGGTCTGCTCGGCCTGCCCAACGCCGGCAAGTCGACCTTCATCCGCGCCGTCTCTGCAGCCAAGCCCAAGGTCGCCGACTACCCCTTCACCACGCTGGCGCCGAACCTTGGCGTTGTCCGCACGGCCGAAAGCCGCAGCTTCGTGATTGCCGACATTCCCGGCCTGATCGAAGGCGCGGCCGAAGGCGCCGGCCTCGGCCACCAGTTCCTGCGTCACCTGCAGCGCACCCATGTGCTGCTGCACCTGGTCGACCTCGCTCCCTTCGACCCCGAAGCCGACCCCGTGCGTGACGCCAAGGCCATCGTTGATGAGCTGCGCAAGTACGACGAGGAGCTCTACAACAAGCCGCGCTGGCTCGCCCTCAACAAGCTCGACCTGATCCCGGAAGAAGAGCGCGCCGAACGCATCGCCGCCTTCCTCGAGGCCTACGGTCCGGTGGAACGCCACTTCGAGATCTCCGCACTCAAGGGCGACGGCTGCAAGCCGCTGGTCTTCGCCATTCAGGACTTCCTCGACGGTGAGCGCGCGCGCATCGAAGCCGAACGCCAGGAACGCCTCGCGGCCGAGCAAAGCCGCCTTGCAGCGATCGACGCCGCACGTGCCGAGGCAGAAGCTGCCGCGCTCGAAGCCGACCTCGACGAAGAGGACGACGAGGATGATGAGCGCGACGACGATAACGGCAGCGAAGCCGATCAGCAGGACGACACCACTCCCCGCTAACACTGCACCCAGGCAGTCGAACACCATGAGAGAGAAGATCAGGAATGCGCGCCGGCTGGTCGTAAAGGTCGGCAGCGCCCTTGTCACCAACAACGGCGCAGGCCTCGATCACGCCGCACTCGACGACTGGGCGCGTCAGATCGCGGTACTGCGCAGCAACGGCCGCGAAGTCGCCCTGGTCTCCTCCGGCGCCATCGCGGCGGGCATGCAACGACTGGACTGGACCAAGCGCCCGCAGGAGATGCACAAACTGCAGGCCGCTGCTGCAGTCGGCCAGATGGGCCTTGTCGAAGCCTACGAGAAGGCCTTCTCGCGCCACGGCCTGCAGACCGCGCAGATCCTGCTTACGCACGCCGACCTCGCCAACCGCACCCGTTACCTCAACGCCCGTTCGACGCTCACCACCCTGCTCGGACTCGGCGTGATTCCGATCATCAACGAGAACGACACCGTCGTGACCGACGAGATCAAGTTCGGCGACAACGACACACTGGGCGCGCTGGTCGCCAACCTGATCGAAGCCGAGACACTGATCATCCTCACCGATCAGAACGGCCTGTACACCGCCGACCCGCGCAAGGACCCTGCAGCAAGCCTGATCGGAGAAGGTCGCGCGGAAGACCCCGTGTACGAGTCCATGGCAGGCGGCGCCGGCAGCGGCATCAGCAAGGGCGGCATGATCACCAAGATCAAGGCCGCGCAGCGCGCCGCCCGCAGCGGTGCCCACACCTGCATTGCCAGCGGCCGCGAAACGAACCCGCTGCTGCGCATTGCCGCAGGCGAACCCGTCGGCACCCTGCTCTACGCCAGCAGCTCGCCGCTTCAGGCGCGCAAGCAATGGCTTGCCGATCACCTGCAACTGGCCGGCGATCTTGTGATCGACGATGGCGCAGTTACCGCGCTGAAGAACGGCCGCAGCCTGCTCCCCGTGGGCCTGATCGAGGTCAGGGGCGACTTCAGGCGTGGCGCAGCAGTGGCCTGCCGCAGCATCACCGGCGAGGAAGTGGCCAGAGGCCTGGTCAATTACAGCGCATCCGAATGCCGCCGCATCGCCCGAAAGCCGACCAGCGAGATCGAGAACCTGCTTGGCTACATCGACGAACCGGAACTGATACACCGGAACAACATGATTGGTCGCTGAGGGTTGCGCGTCGCTCTGCGACGAAATGCACACGCACCCAAAGAGTGCAAAGTACAATCTGTCTGTGCTTCCGGAACAATGGTTATGCAAATAACATGCCTGGGCAAATAGGATCGCCTTTGCGCCAGGCTGCACAGGAGGCGTCAGAATGACCAAGTGCAGAAAATGCCTGCTCCCGGCCTCAGCACCTGGAGCGGACCTTGACAACGCGGGTGTCTGTGCGTTTTGCCGGCAGAGCGCACCGCAAGAGAAGACCCCCCCTTCGTCGGCGGCTTTTCTCGACGACCTCGAGACAACGCTTGCCGCCTGTCGCAACAATCCCAATTCAGAATACGACTGCATCGTCCCACTCAGTGGCGGCAAGGACAGCCTCTACCTGCTACACCGCCTGAAGGTCGACTACGGCATGAGGGTGCTGGCGTTCACATGCGACATCGACCTTCCGCCCGTTGCGTGGAAGAATATCCGACTCGCACTCAAGAAACTCGATATCGACCATCTGGTATTTGCGCCCGCCTTTGGCTTTCTGAGCAAGCTCTTCCGCTACCTGCTTTGCAACCAGGAAGCCCGCGGTGCCGTATATACCGTTTCATACGTCTATGCCCCGCTTTTTGAGGGTGCAGCGATTCGGCTGGCGATCGAGAAGAACATTCCACTGATTCTGGCCGGCTACTCGCCGGGCCAGCCGGAGCCGGAGCGCATGCTATACGAGTTTTCTCCGACGCTCATTCGCGAAGAAGACTGGACGCCGCCTCACCTTGCGGCCTGCGGCGAGTTCTCGGAAGCTGAACTCACCGCCTTTTACAACCCGAAGAAGCTCCCCGCCGCAACCGCATTCCCGCGTTACCTTGCCCCGTACCACGCCTGGGACTACGATCAGGACAAAGTCATCCGGAAGGTCACCGAACTCGGACTGGTGCAGCGCAGCTCGCATGCAAGCCCGATCGTTAGCAATTACCCGATCAACTGGCTCATGATGTACTCGGATCTCAAACAATTCGGCTACAACCCATACGCACCGGAGTTTGCAGCGCTGATCCGCGAGGGAAAGGCGAGTCTTGCATACTGGCGCGTCATGGCTCCCGTCGTCGACTTCATGATTCGCAACAAGCTGGGCCTTGGCAGGGAGGTCAGACGCAGCATGGAATGGCTCGGACTGCGAGACGATGACCTGCGCATCAACCTGCCCAAGGGCGCGTACGACCCTCCGTTGCTGCGCGACGCCTGACATGCCCGCCCCGACAACAACCCTGCCAGAGCGACTGCTCGCGCGGTGCAAGGACACCCCGGATGCTGTCGCCTATCTCCATCAGGGTGATGATGGAAAATGGCTGCCCGTCACGTGGCATACCGTTGCTCAGCGAGCAATCGGCATCGCTCGCGGGCTCTCACTGCTTGGCGTGCAAGCAGGTGATCGCGTGGCAATCATGCTGCCCACCTCACCAGAATGGGAATACTGTCAGCAGGCCGTGCTCATGCTTGGCGCAACGGTGGTCGGAATCGACGCTCATGACGCCCCGTCCAATCTGCACCATATCCTTGAGCTGACTCAGCCGCGCGCGCTGGTCACAGGTAACGAGCGTCAGGTTGCGGTCATCAGGGAAACCTGGCGGGCGCCCGAGATTGTCGTGGTCGCCGTACCCGAGGAGACCCACCCGGATATCCACGCACTTGCGGACTTTTTGCAGACACTTGAGACGCACGCGACGCCCCCCCCAGCGCCCTCGCCCGACGACGTTGCAACAATCGTATTTACATCGGGAAGCACGGGGACACCGAAAGGCATTGCGTACACTCACCGCCAGGTTGCGCTTGCCTGCGATGCGATTCTTGATCGCTTTCCCTCGATTTCCAACGAGACCACCCTCGTTTGCTGGCTGCCACTCTCCAATCTGTTTCAGCGCATCATCAACCTGTGCGCAATTGTCTGTGGCGCAAGATCCTATTTTGTTTCCAACCCGCAGGACATCGTCCGCCTTCTCCCGGAGATCCAGCCCTCCCTGTTTATCGGCGTACCGCGATTTTTCGAGAAGCTGCATGCGGGCATCATGGCAGAGGTCGCGAAGCAGCCCGCACCTGTCAGGCTGCTGATTGCTGCGGCTTGGACAACGGGCATGAAGGCTGCAGCAATGCAACGGTCTCATGGTCAGGTCAGCCTCACCTGGCGCGCCCTGTCCATGCTCGCCAACCCGATACTGGCACGCTTGCGCGCAGTCATGGGCCAGCGCATGCAGTTCATGGTCAGCGGCTCGGCGCCGCTACCCTCGTGGCTCATGGATCGCTTTCACGGCCTTGGCTGGCTTGTGCTTGAAGCCTACGGTATCAGTGAAAACGTCATGCCGGTCGCACTGAACACCCCGACGCAGTACCGGTTCGGCAGCGTAGGGCGCGCATTGCCAGGAAACGAACTCCTTGTTGCCGAAGACGGCGAACTACTCATACGTGGAGATGGCGTGTTCAGCGGCTACTACGGGGCAGACGCGCACGACACCCCCATAGACAGCGAAGCGTACCTGCACACCGGGGACTTCGCCCGACTCGACGCCGACGGTTACGTCTGGCTTGAAGGGCGCAAGAGCGAGGTCTTCAAGACCTCGACCGGGAGGCGGATCGCGCCAGCCCCACTGGAGGCAGCGCTCAAACAGATCGATTATGTCGATCACGCCATTATCGTGGGGCGGAACCGCCCTTTCCCGGTGGCCATCGTTACTCTCAGCCCTGAACACGAAATGGGAAAGCAGGTACAAACGCCTGAGGGGCAAAGGACGATAAGCAGTGACGTCGCCAGGGCATGCGAAGCATTTACCCCCTACCAGCGCCCAGGCGCGGTCATCGCAAGCACAAGACCACTCGGAATTGCGACTGGCGAGCTTACCGCAAACCTGAAAATTCGTCGCAAACAGGTTGAAACGCGATTCGAGCGCGATATCGAGCGGGCCTATGAAGCCCCGCGCCTGTCACCTGACACGGACATCCGAACCAACCCTCCGGTGATTCTGACCCCATGAATACTTATTTCCTGACCGGCGCATCCGGTGCCGTTGGCAGCGCGATCGTCCCCCTGCTTCATGCCAACGAGAACGTGAAACTGCGCATTCTGCTGCGCGCTGAATCGGATCAGCATCTCGCAGAGAGATTCGAGAAACTGTGTGCGTTCTGGGGGATCGCGGCTGACGCCGAAACCCGGCGCCGTATCACCCCCCTGCGCGGAGACGCAGCCGAACCCGACTTCGGAATGCCTCCCGACGATTACGCCAAAGTCGTCAGTGACACCACTCATATCGTTCATTGCGCTGCGAGCGTACGGATGAACCTCAGCCTGGAAGAGGCCCGTCACTCAGCGGTAGGTTCGATGCAAGCCATTCTGACGCTCGCCCGGAAGCTTGCCGAGAACGGCACCCTCCGCAAGATCGATCTGGTGAGCACTGTCGGCATTGCGGGAAAGCGCTCGGGCGCGCTGCCCGAGACCTGGATCGATGAGCCCCGCGAGTTTCACAACACCTACGAACAATCGAAATCCGAAGCCGAGGCCTTGGCACGCAAAGCCCTCGAAGAGGAGAAACTGCCCATCACGATCCACCGGCCAAGCATGGTGATCGGCGACTCGCGCGACGGCAAGATCATCCACTTTCAGATTTTCTACTTTATCTGTGACTTCCTTTCCGGGCGCCGCACGTTTGGCCTGTACCCGGACTTTGGAGACGTTCGCCTCGACACCATTCCGGTTAACACGGTTGCCAGCACGATCGTCTCCTCAAGCACCGATCCCGAAACAGTCGGATCGATCTTCCACCTGTGTTCGGGTCCCGAGAAATCGATCAGACTCGTCGACCTTCGCCTGCTTGTCAGGGACGCATTCCACAGGCACGGACTCAACGTCCCGTTTGCACTGAAACTGCCTATTGGTCTTTTCATGGGCGCGCTCAACCTTGCCGGGCGATTCATGCAACCGGAGCAGAGGCGAGCGCTGGCAACGCTTCCGATCTACATGGACTACCTTGCCGATCAGCAGGGCTTCGATAATCGGAAGTACAGCGCCTGGCTTGAAAGCCGAAAAGAGGCGATTCCCGACGCCAAGGACTACTTGCCGCGAGTGCTCGCACGTTTTCTTGAGCAGAAACATCCGCTCGGGCCCAACTGAAGGGTCTCTGCGAGGTAGCGACAGCCAGACAGCTCACGAGCCTCCCGCAACGTCCGCATCTGTTGTCACAGAGCGGGGATCACACCACAAAAAAAGGGCACCCGAAGGTGCCCTTTTTCACAGCCACTGATCAACGATCAGGCGCGACGGCGACGTACCAGACCACCGCCGAGAAGGCCGAGGGCCAGAAGCGCCAGCGTACCGGGTTCCGGAACCTCTGCAACACCGCGGGTGTTCAGCGTACCAGCCAGACACCATGCGCCGGTTGCTGCAGTACCGGTCGAGCAACCGTTTGCCAGTCCGCCAGAAACGTCCAACGGATTCAGAACGAAGTTGTTGGCCGATTCCGTGTAAGCGAGGTCAGCCGTACCACCCGCAGCGTCGGGCACGCCGTTGCCGTCAAGGAAGGCAGCAAAAGCCGCATTTCCAGCAGCGGTGTCAACATCAAGCAGACCGTTGCCGAAGAAGTTCAGCGTTGCGCCGCTGAGGTTACCGGATGCCTGACTGACCACGTTGGCCGGAGTCGCGCCACCAAGGTTGCCGTGTCCGGTCAGCGACGCATACAGCGTGCCGCCCATGATCGTAGCCAGGTTCGCGTTCGAGTTCTGCGTCAGCAGGTTCAGCAGCGGACCGTTGAGGTAGTACAGGTTGACATCGGTACCGGTGAACTGGATGTCGGTTGCCGACGTGAAGGTACCGCCGGTGAAGTTCACCGTGTAGAACAGGCCGCATCCACCGCCAGCGGTGCAGTAGTTGCTGTTGCCGTTGATCGTGGTGATGTAGCCGTAGCCCATGCCAGAACCCGTACCCGGTGCAGTGGTGGCCGGATTGATGAACTGCTGGGCAAGCGTCATCGTTTCGATGTGGGTATTGGACGCACCAAGCGTACCAAAGTCAATGCCTGCAACCACCACGGCGGAAGCAGGAGCACTTGCCAGGGCTGCGCCGGTTGCGAGTGCGATCGCGATAAGATTTTTTTTCATTCCAGCACCTCTTGAGTAGTGTGAATTCGTTGCAGAACATCCGCTGCTACCAATAAGCAGTTAGCGTGCCAACAGTGTGGAATGACGTCTAAGCCAATGTTTTACAATAATTAAAAACAAAAACTCTCATTGCGAAAAAGCGTCCTGGATTCGTGAATGTAAAAAATCCCGACAGCCACACCAGCATCACAAAGCGGTTAATCCCGCCCGAAACCTGAACGCTTCCCCACACACCCGCGATGCCAATGCCTTTCCTTGAATTCACCGCGATGTGCCGGAGCATGCGGCTTCACACCACGGGTCAGAGGCCGGGAGGATCAGTCGGCTCGACGCCGCTCGCCGGCATTGCACTACCGACATCGTAGCGGCCCGGCGCTATCACCCCCTTGGGGTCCAGCGCCTTCTTGATGCGACCATTCAGACTCTTCAGTTCGGGGGCTCCGCGATAAACAGAGTCCCACCCGGCCAGCCCCGCGCGATACTGTTGAAGATTGACCGCCTGCATATCCTGCACCAGACGCGCGTAAAGTCCCTTTGCGCGCTCTACCTCATCAGGACTTTCCTTGTCATAGATGATCGCCATCAGGCACACGACTGAGCGCGGATTCATCATGAGCATGGCAACGTAGAAATCAAAGTCGTACTCTTCGAAGGTTTTTCGCGAGTCGGCAAGGTAACGGACGATCTCGGCGCCGATCACCGGCAGGATCGGCGCAAACCAGATCAGCCCGCAGCGGTCGGCAGCTGGATCGACATCGCTGTCCGGACGCGATGCGCCATGCCGGTAATAGGCATGCCGCACGAAGTACTCTGTCGGAATGCCTTTCAGAATCCTGTGCGCGTGAGGCGCAAGCTCAAGGACTGGAAGTGAGGTCTTGCCCAATCCATGCAGGAACGGCAGCATCCAGTCGTTTTTCTTCACCAGTCTGACGAGCTTATCGAGGAGCGATAGCCGCCCATCGGTCAGAAAAATCAAGCGCCCATAGGGGCCGAGCTCGCGGCGCAGCAGCTTGCGCTGCACCTTCACCTGCTCGCGCGTACCGTACAGCCCTCCGCCACAACTCCAAGGCGAGATTCGATACTTGTGCCGAAGGCCGTCAAGGTCAGCGGCGGAAAGCCGCCCCTTGGACGGCACATCTTCATGCAGGCGTTGTGTCAGAACGGTGATTGTGACGAAGTCATTGATCATGTGCAGCTTGCTTACAGCCACGCCCAACAGCGCAAGCTTGCGGTATGCGTCCATGACGGCCGGCACGTCGGCCTCATTTCGAATTTCAAAGACATAGGAATTGTATTCTTCAGGCTCAGGCATCAACCACAAGCCCGCCTGTGTCACCACCCCGAGGTTCGACTGGCTGAACAGCCCCTCGATATAGGGCCCCAAGCCCCATTTGTGTGTATGCCAGGTTCTTTGCGATTTCGACGAAGTACCAATCTGAACCAACTCGCCTGTCGGCAAGACGACTTCAAGGCCGCAGAGGTTTCCGAAGTGATCCCCGTAAGGCGTTTCACCAATACCTCGCTCCAGGGCGTTGCCAATGACGCTGCCTTCCGGAGGACCATCTGTGCAGTCCGCCCAAAGCCTGGAGCCTGTCTCCCTGAGATAGGCGTTCAACTGCTGGTAGCTTACGCCGGGCTCAATGACGACATAGGCGAGTTCTTCATTTACCTCAAGCACGCGGTTCATGCGCTCAAGGATGAGCACGATCGCGCCATCCTCAGTCGCCAGCGACGCCCCATAGCCCCAGTTCTTTCCCGTGCTGAACGGCCAGATCGTCAGTCCGTGCTCGCCAGCAAGCTTGATGACCCGGGAAACCTCCTCCCCGCTCCTCGGGAAGACGACCGCTGCGCAACGTTTCTGCCACGGAATGGTGCACCGGGAATAACGATCGAGATCTTCGCTGCTTGTACAGACGAACTCCGACCCGACGATTGCTTTCAGCTGGTCGGAAACCTGCTGCGTAAACCGCGTTTCGCTTTGTGTATTTGGCATCGTTCGTCCAGTCCTATTTGAGCGAATTTTGTGGATTGAGGCTTTGGAGCATTCAGCAGTACAAGGCTTCCCGATTGTCTCCCGAGCCTTCGCCTGCAGATCCTGTTCGTCCAGAGGCAGTTGCAGAGCCAGCCATTGCCGCCGACTGCGATGCGCCCTTCAACGATCCCCAGACATCCTGCAGGCAGTACTGAGGCAAGCTTACCAAAACCCTTCCCGTCCACGCACCGGAACTGCAGGGCGCACCTCTCGCCATCGCGCACAGTCAATCAACCTCGGTCTGCGCCCTCACGCAGCCGTTGCGCCAGAGACCTGCGCTCGCTTGGCACCGCTTCCAGGCGACAACTCCGTGCATTATTGGTCCAATGAAAATATGATAAGCGTCAAATGATGGACGCCGACCTCTAATGCATCTCCCCCCAGTGACACTCGCTCGCCAATCGATCGCGCTGGCAGCACGAAACGTTGCTCGCCAGAGGAGACGGGCACTTCTCGCGTTGGCAACATTGGCCGGAGGAGTGATTGCATATCTTCTCGCCGGTGGTTTCATCAACTGGATATACCAGGATATGCGGGAGTCGACGATCCACTCCCAGCTTGGCCACATCCAGATCACACGCCCAGGCTACTTTCGCGAAGGACTGGGTGATCCATACGCCTATCTGTTGCCCAGCGACACGGCTGCGGTGACCGAAGCGGTGGGCGAGCGACTCCGTACGGTAGCCCCACGGCTCGCATTCAGCGGCCTTCTCAGCAAGGACGACGCAACGGTGTCGTTTGTTGGCGAGGGTATCGACCCGGAACGAGAAGCCCCAATCACGCGTGCAATTATTATTGCCGCGGGATCCGATCTGCCAAACAGCCCACCTAACTCGGTTTTGCTGGGCGAAGGGCTGGCGGCAAATCTGGGTGCAGTACCGGGAGACTCGGTCGTACTGCTCGCGACCACTGCGTCCGGGGGGGCAAATGCAGTAGAGCTGACCGTGTCCGGCACCTTTGCAACTGTCACCAAGGCCTACGACGATACAGTGCTCCGGGTCCCGATTGACGTCGCTCGCAAACTCATGAGGGTGGACGGATCGACCAGTTGGGCGGTGCTTCTTGATCGCACCGCGGCAACGGCGGAAGTTGCCCAATCTCTCCGCAAAGCCCTGCCTGCCGCAGAGTTCGAGGTTATCCCCTGGAGTGAGCTCGCCGATTTCTACAACAAGACGGTAGAACTGTTCTCGCGCCAGATTGGTGTCGTACGGATCCTGATTGCACTGATCGTCATACTCAGTATCTCCAATACGCTTTCAATGGCCGTCATTGAACGCACTGGCGAAATCGGAACCTCCATGGCGCTTGGAGTTCGGCGACGTGGCGTTCTGACGCTGTTCATTTTCGAGGGGGCGCTACTGGGGCTCGCTGGAGGCATCATCGGCGTTGCGCTCGGCTACCTGTGCGGGGAGATCGTTTCGCTGATCGGCATTCCAATGCCGCCACCGCCAGGCATGGCACGTGGGTATATCGGCGCCATTTCCATTTCGCCGGCCTTGGCAATCGATGCGTTCCTACTGGCATTCGTGACGACCCTGCTCGCCAGCGTATTCCCCGCATGGAAGGCGTCACGCATGAATATCGTTGACGCGCTGCGTCACCAGCGGTGAGCACGATGCTATTCAAACTCGCTCTGCGCAATATCTTCCGCCAGAAAGTCCGGACCGCAATGACACTTGCAGCGATCATCTTCGGCGTAGCCGGACTGATTCTGTCGGGTGGCTTCGTTCAGGACATTTTCGTGCAGTTGGGGGAGGCAATCATTCACTCCCAAACAGGCCACGTACAGGTATTTCGCCAAGACTTTCTGGAGAAGGGCACACGTCAGCCGGACCGCTACCTGATCGACCAACCGGAAGCCGTCGCCGACCTGATCAAGGCGCAACCGGGGGTCAACGAAGTGGCTGCGCGTCTGAGCTTTGCAGGCCTGCTCAACAATGGCAAACGTGACCTGCCGATCATCGGCGAGGGGGTAGAGCCGGACAAGGAGTCCCGTCTGGGCACCTATCTCAGCATTACGGCGGGGCGTCAACTGACCGACGACGACACCTTCGGAATGATGATCGGACAGGGCGTCGCTCACTCCCTCGGCGTCAAGCCCGGCGACTCGGTCATCCTGGTCATGAACACGACAGATGGCGCACTCAATACGCTCGACTTCGAGATCATTGGCGTCTTCCAGAGCTTTTCCAAGGATTTCGACGCCAGAGCTGTACGCATTACCCTTGGTGCCGCCCGCGAACTGATGGCTACGGCGGGCGCTAATCTGCTGGTGGTAACGCTCGATCGCACCGAGGACACAGAGACTTCTCAGGCGGCCATTGCAGGCGCCCTCCCTGCGGGACTGGACTCACGCAACTGGCGGCAACTTTCGGATTTCTACGACAAGACCCTGCAGCTGTATGACAGACAGTTTGGCGTGTTGCAGCTGATCATCCTTTTCATGGTCGTGCTCTCTGTTGCAAACACCGTCAACATGAGCGCCTTCGAGCGCCTTGGTGAGTTCGGAACCTTACAGGCGTTGGGCAACACGCGCAGGCAGGTTTTCCGCCTGATCCTGCTCGAGAATGCACTGCTGGGTCTGATTGGTGCGACACTCGGTGTGCTGGCTGGCATCATCCTTGCGGTAACGATTTCCGCAATCGGCATCCCGATGCCTCCGCCTCCGAATGCAAACGTGGGCTACACGGCATTTATCAGGGTAGATTCCGCCACTATTGCGATTGCCTTCCTGATCGGGGTGGCTGCAGCTGCGCTTGCTGCCATATTTCCTGCGAACCGTGTAGCGTCAACGCCTGTCGTCGACGCACTCCGGCAGAGCAACTAACGCTTTCAGGCTCACGAATCATGAAGATCTTCGAACGCTTCAACCTCGGCCACGGCTTTCGCAAGTACTTCGAGATTGCACCGGCAACGAACGAAGCCCTGCGCAACGACGTCTTCCGCATCCGCCACGAAGTCTATTGCGAAGAGCTGAAGTTCGAGCCGGAGCGTCCTGACCGGCTTGAAACCGACGAATACGATCCGCACAGCCTGCACTGCCTGATCCGCACCTCGAACGCACCCAATCACCTGGTGGGGTGCACCCGGCTGGTATTGGCAAAGCCGGACGATCCGCTTGCGCCGCTGCCATTCGAACGTACCTGTGCGAGCACGCTTGACCGCTCGATCATCGATCCGCTAAAGCTTCCGCGCGGCCGCATCGCAGAGGTGTCGCGCCTTGCGGTGCGAGGCACGTACCGGCGACGGAAAGGCGACGACAAGGCCGCAGTCGCGATCAGTGACGATGACTTCGGTACGGGCGACCGCCCTCGCTTTCCCTACATTCCGATCGGCCTCTACCTCGGGGCCGTGGCACTGGCTGCGCGCAGCGGCATCGACACGTTGTTCGTCCTCACCGAACCGCGTCTCGCGTCGCACTTCGGCAAGCTCGGCGTCGACATCCGTCAGATCGGCGGGCCGGTGGAGCACCGGGGCACTCGCGTTCCTTCAATGATGGACGTGCCCAGCATCATCAAGAACATGCGTTTTCTTGTAAAGCCGATGTGGCGCGTGGTGCAGGAAGAGATCGAGAACGGCTTCGAAGACGCATCAGGCAGCAAGAAGCTCACCGGGGACTGAACGCGCGTGCGGCACCTTGCCTGCGCCCTCTCCAAATAAACGAAGGCCCGCAACATGCGGGCCTTCCTGTTACTGCTCAGGCTTCATCCGGATGGATCACCCAGCCAGCGCCTGCTTGATCTGATCGAGCGTGCTCGGATCGTCGATCGTGGTCAGGTCTCCGGCATCGCGGCCTTCTGCCAGCGCCTGGATGGAACGACGCAGCATCTTGCCTGAACGGGTCTTGGGCAGACCGTTGATGAACAGCACACGGGCCGGACGGGCGATTGCGCCAAGGCTCGCATCCACCTTTTTCATCACCTCTTTCTCAAGTGCCGCACGCTTCTCTGCCGTATCGACCACGCTGGCATCCTTCACCACCGCGAACGCCATCGGCATCTGACCCTTGAGTTCGTCGTGCACACCAACAACCGCCACCTCGGCAATTGCGGGATGCGTCTGCACCGCCTCCTCAATCTCGCGGGTTCCCAGACGATGGCCGGCGACGTTGATCACGTCGTCCATGCGCCCAAGGATGGTGTGATAGCCCTTCTCGTCCTTGATGCCCCAGTCCGACGACGAGTACACCACCGGATCGGTAAAGAGCGTGAAGTAGGTCGACACGAAGCGCTCGTCCTGCCCCCACACGGTGGACAGGCAACCCGGCGGCAGAGGCGGCACGATGCCTACAATGCCTTTCTCGTTGGCGCCACACTCGGTGCCGTCCTCGCGATAGATGCGAAGGTCGTAGCCGTAGACCGGGAAGGCCGGCGAACCGAGCTTGATCGGGCTGTCTTCGACACCGCGGCACACGGCCAGCATCGGCCAGCCGGTTTCGGTCTGCCAGTAGTTGTCGATGACCGGGATGCCGAGCTCTTCCATGATCCACTGGTGCGAGGTCTCGTCCAGCGGCTCGCCCGCCAGGAAGAGGTGCTTGAGCGAGGAGAGGTCGTACTTCTTGAGGAAGGCTGGATCCTGCTTCTTGAGCACACGCACCGCGGTTGGCGCCGAGAACATCACGCTCACTTTGTACTTCTCGACGATCTGCCACCAGATGCCTGCATCAGGACGCAGCGGCGTACCTTCGTACATGATGGTCGCCATGCCGCCGACCAGCGGGCCATAGACGATGTAGCTGTGACCGACCACCCAGCCGATGTCCGAGGTCGAGAACATGGTCTCGCCTTCGCCGCCGGTAAAGATGTGTTTCATCGACGCAGCCAGCGCCACCGTGTAGCCACCGGTGTCGCGCTGAACGCCCTTGGGCTTGCCCGTGGTGCCGGAGGTGTACAGGATGTAGCTCGGCTCGGACGATTCAAGCCACGTCACCGGCACTTGCGCATCCATATGCTTGGCACGAAGCGCAGCGTAATCGACGTCACGCCCCTCGACTTTGGGGAAACCCTTGTCCAGTCCGCGGTCGATGATCAGCACCTTGGCCGGCGGAAACTCGGCCAGCTTGCAGGCTTCGTCGACCAGGTGCTTGTAGGGCACCGGCTTGCCGTTGCGCATGCCGGCGTCCGAACTGACCATCAGCACGGGCTTGGCATCGTCGATACGAGTGGCCAGCGAGCCGGCGGCGAATCCGCCGAACACGACCGAGTGAATGGCGCCGATGCGGGCGCAGGCCAGCATGGCAAACGCAGCCTCGGCAATCATCGGCATGTAGATCAGCACACGGTCGCCACGCTTCACCCCGAGTTCGAGGTAAATCGCGGCCATGCGCTCTACTTCGCGCTGAAGTTCGGAGAAGGAATACACCTTCTCCTCATTCGTCTCGGTGGAAATGTAGACCAGCGCGCGATCGTTCGGCCGCTTTGCGGCATGACGGTCTACTGCGTTGTAGCAAAGGTTCGTTTCGCCGCCCTTGAACCACTTCACGAAAGGCGGGTTGGAAAAATCGCAGACCTGGTCGGCCGGTTTGTGCCAGTCGACCAGCTGCGCCTGCTCGCCCCAGAAGCCGTCGCGATCCTCGATCGACCTGCGGTGAAAGTCCATATACGTAGTCATAAGCATCCTCTCCCTTGTATTTTCCCTGTACTTGCAAATGACATGCCGTCCACCGAAAGAAGCCGGCAATACGGCACGGATACAACTCACACGGAGGTTTGGGTTCCCTCCGTATCATCACTGCCGGACACGCGCCCCTTGTCGTATTGTTTGAGCTGTTCGAGCGGAAGCCCGCATTGCAGCCGGGACTCCATTAACTCGAGCAGGGGAAGCAGTGTGGCAATGACATCCGGCAGTCGCTCAGCCACCTCGTCGGCGGCTCCGACCCGGAGTTGAAGCAGGGCATGGTCGATGCTGATTGCCTGCTTCAAATGACGGTCGACCATGGCCTGATCGACTTCTCCCTGATCACCGACCACCCGGTTGCCGCCCGCGACGACGCCGCGCTGCACCCGTTTGGCCGCTGTTTCGATCAGGTGTTCCACTGTCTGCATTCCGTCGACCGCAGAACTGGAAACACCGATCGTGACACTGATGCGAATCCGCTCGTCGCGGTAGGTCATCACCAGCTTTTCCATTGCACGCTGCAGCCGCAGGGCAAAGGCGCAGCACCCCATAAGGTCCGTGCTGGGTGACAGGACAGCAAAGCGCGATGGCGCCAGCTGCGAGACAGTGTCCTCCTTGCGCACCTTGGTGGACAGGATCTTGGACAGCTTGCGTGTGATCAGCTCGGCGACATGTGAACCATGCCACTCGCCCAGCTGCTCGTAGTGATCGATATCAATCACCATGACCGAGATGTCGGCCCGATGCCGACGCGCAAGTGCCATTTCCTGCTCGGCATGGTGACTGAGGTAGGAGGCCGTGGCCAGGCCGGACACGGGATCGAGCGGACTCTGTGTGGCGAGTGCGGCACGACTTTCATCGAGCTCACGCCGGGTGCGTGCATGGCGGACGAGCGAATCCAGTCGTGCCAGCAACTCGACGCTGCTGGCGCCCTTTGCCACGAAGTCGTTTGCACCGAGCCTGAGCGCCTTGTCCCTCGCCTCGTCGTCCTCGTCGCCCGAAATGATGATGACGGGGAGGTCCTGAACCCGCTGGACCCGCGACCCGCGAATACGCTCCAGCAGGCCAAAGCCGTCCAGACGCGGCATGCCGATATCGGTCAGCACCACCTGTATTGCCGGATCCACCAGCAAGGCCTCCCAGCCCGCCTCGCCATCGGCTTCGTCGCGGACATCAAAGCGGCCGCGAATATGCTTGGTAATCGTCGCCCGCACCATGCGCGAATCGTCGACAACCAGCACCTTTGTCATCGGCAGGCTTTCGTCATCGCTCATGGTCGGCTCGCTTTCAGGGTCTCAGGCGCCGACGCGAACGACGGTCCGCCCCTTCACCCGCCCCTCGATGAAGGCACCGAATGCATCGGGCAGTTCATCGAGATCAATCATACGGGTGACTTCGGCAAGGTGCTGCGGTTTGAGGTCGCCCGCCAGACGATCCCACACGCGCTGGCGCGTCGGAAAGCCCATGTAGCCCGAGTCGATGCCAAGCAGGCTGACACCACGCAGAATGAACGGAAACACGGTGGTATTGATGTTGAAGCTCGCCGCGTTGCCGATGCTCGCCACCGTACCCGCCTGCTTCATCGTGGCCAGAACCCAGTGCAGCACCTGACCGCCGACGTTGTCTACTGCGCCGGCCCACTGCGCGGCTTCGAGCGGACGCGTCTTGTCGAAATCGACGTCGCTTCGCAACAGGATCTCGGCCGCACCCAGGCCGGTGAGGTACTCACGCTCGGCGGCTTTCCCGGTCAGCGCAACCACGTGATAGCCAAGTTGCGCCAGCATGTCGATGGCCAGGCCGCCAACGCCTCCCGTTGCACCGGTGACGACGACCGGGCCATTGGCAGGCGCCAGCCCGTTGTCTTCCATGCGCACCACGCCCAGCGCGGCGGTAAACCCGGCCGTCCCAAGCGCCATGGCCTCGAAGAGATCGAGACCCGCAGGCAGCGGGACAACCCAGGCTGCCGGCACGCGCGCGTATTCTGCGTAACCACCGTGATGCGCAACACCGATATCGAAACTGGTTGCGATCACCTTGTCGCCCGCAGCGAAGCGGGGATCGGCACTTTCGACCACCTCGCCCGACATGTCGATACCGCCTACACAGGGAAAACGACGAATGATCTTGCCCGTCCCGGTAGCCGCCAGTGCGTCCTTGTAGTTGATGCTGGAGTAATGAACCCTGATCAGCACCTCACCCGCATCCAGCGCATCGGGCGCAAGCGTCGTCAGCGCGCCACCGGCTTTGCGGTTCTCGTCCTGCGTGATTACGTAAGCCTTGAAAGCGTTCATCCGGGCTGTCTCCGTAGCGGTCAAGCGGAAAGTCGCCAAGGATAGCCGGCGTCCGCTGTTATTCTGATCTGATTATAACGAAAAGCGGAGGCCTGCCCTTTTCGGCAGCACGATGCGGATCCCCTTTAATTTGCGACCGGGCCGGTCGATAATCAAACCAATGATCTCCGGGCGGACGACGACATGGCTTTTCTGACTCACGCACTTCCTGCTGTCGACGACTACGTGGAGTTCTTCTCCCATCAGCAGTTGCCGGTTCTGCGTCATACCGTGCGCGAATTCGACGCAATGCGGGAGGAGATCGACAGCGTGAGCGGCAAGCGTGTCGCGAGCGTCGTGCTGGGCGATCCATTGATGACGATGAAGCTGCTTTCCCATCTGGAGCAGCACCGGCGACGTTCGCAGAATCACGATATCACCACGATCGATCGCGCCATCATCATGATGGGCATCACACCGTTCTTTGAAACCTTCCGGGAACTGACAACGGTGGAGGAGACGCTCTCAGCACACCCCAAGGCACTGATCGGCGTGCTCAAGGTCATCGGTCGAGCCCGCAAGGCCGCCAAGCTTGCGCGTGACTGGGCCGTCATCCGGCACGACCTCGACGTGGACGAGATCACCGTCGCAGCGCTGCTGCGCCAGGCCACCGATATCGTGTGCTGGATTTTCGCACCGACACTCACGCAACAAGCCTATGCGCTGCAGGAGGCCGATCACACGCTGCGCAGTTCGGACGCCCAGCGCCAGGTGTTCGGCGTCTCCGCCCGCGACATTCAGCTCGCGCTGGTGCATGCCTGGAAAATGCCTGAACTCCTTATACACCTGCTCGACGAAAGCCGCAGCGACCACCCCCGGGTGCGCACGATCACGCTTGCTGCAGACGTCACCCGCCACCTGGCACATGGCTGGGAGGACGATGCGCTACCCGACGACATCGCCGACATCTGCGCCTTGCTGCATATTGCACCCGACGCCCTGCTGCGCCGACTCAACGCCCCCGATTCGGCCTTCTCCCGCTTTCTGCCGCCCGATGCCTGAGCGACCGGATCGCAACCAGAACAGACGCAGCAGCCCATTCCTGCGCAGTCCTGCCAAGGCAGTTCGCAGCCGTCGCGCATCGGCAGCCGCCCCCGCAGCAGGCACCTGAGCGCCAGGCCCCAAGGCGCAGATGCAGGATTCATGCACCAGCACGCACGTCACATGCCGGCACTTGCGTTAACATGGCGAGTACAAGATATGCGAGCATGGATATATTGGGGGCCGATGCATGAGTGTAATGAGTGCAGTCTTTCTCGGCGGGGCGGTCATCGCCCTGCTTTATGGCATCGTCGTGTACAACGGCCTGGTGCAGCTCAAACACAACGTGGCCAAAGCGTGGGCCAACATTGATGTGCTGCTCAAGCAGCGCCACGATGAACTCCCCAAGCTGGTGGAAGTCTGCCGCCAGTACAAACAGTTCGAGCAGGAAACCCTCGCCCGCGTGACCGAGGCACGTGCGCGCGTCTCCAGCGCTCGCGAAAAGCACGATGTCGCCGCCCTTGGCGCAGCAGAGGGAATGTTGCGGATGGGGCTCGGTCAGATCTTCGCCGTTGCCGAGGCCTATCCGGAACTGAAGGCCAACGAGCATTTCATGCAACTGCAGACCCGCATCACGGCACTCGAGAACGCCATTGCAGACCGTCGCGAGCTCTACAACGAATCGGTCAATGTCCACAACATCCGGATCGAACAGTTTCCGGACCTGTTCGTTGCCAGGCTATGCCAGTTCGTCGCCCAGCCCCTGCTCGAGTTTGCGACAGCCGAAAAGGCCGACGTGGACATGAAGGCCTTGTTCGGTGCCTGAGAACGGGTCGCCCTTCCCTGCAACGCGCTGACGCATGCTGGTTCGCCTGCGCCGCGACGGCTTCAATGCTGCGCTTCCGTTTGCCCAGCTCGCGCTGATCGTTTTTGCACTTCGTGCCGACACCGGCTGGGGTAGCGTGCTCGCGCTCGCCCTCTTGCTGGCGACGGGGCTTTTCGGCTGGTTGCGCTCGGTCCGGCATGCGCGGCTCATTCTCGACACGCCCACGTCACGCATCGCCTCGGCGGCCCAGGGCTATACCGAACTGCGCGGACGCGGTCACCCTCTGGACGGCACGCCAGTACTGTCCCCGCTCAACGGTCTGCCCCTGCTCTGGTACCGGCTCTCCGTTTATCGCAAGACCAGTGACGGAAAATGGCGCCATGCGGAGACGCGTGAGAGCGACGCCTCGTTTCTCCTCGACGATGGTTCCGGCGTCTGTGCAGTCGATCCGGAAGGCGCGGAGATGCTCGTGCGTCGTCGCGACGTCAGCGAACGTGGCGACCTGCGCCAGATCCAGTGGTCATTGCTCAAGAATGACCCGGTTTACGTGCTGGGTGATTTCTTCACGCTTGGCAGTATCTCGCCGGATCTGGACATCTCCCGCCAGGTGCGCGAACTGCTCGCGCACTGGAAGTCAAACCAGCCCGAACTCCTCAAGCGCTTCGACCTCGATGGCAATGGCAGCATCGACCTTCAGGAGTGGGAACTCGCCCGTGCGCAGGCCAGACGCGAGGTGCTGCGCCAGCGCGACGAAATCCTCACTGCGCCGGAAGCGCACGTTATACGAAAACCCCAGCAACGCCTGTACCTGATCTCCGACCTTGACCCTCAAGCCCTCGCACGCCGCTACCGCCGGTGGTCGATCTTTCACCTCGCGGTCTTTCTGGGCGCGGCGGGGGCCACGGCCTGGCTTCACCAGATCGGCGTCTTCTGAAAAGGCCTGGGCTGCTCGGATTACAGCCCTCCAGGCCGGCCTCAATCTAGCCAGCGCCGCGACTCTCGAGGGCCTCCCAACGCAACATCGCGGCATCAATCTCGCCTTCGATCTCATCCAGACGGGCGCTGAGCTGGGCCACCTCCTGCGGTGCACGCTGGTACAGGCCCGGATCGGCGAGCCTGGCCTGCACTGAGGCCTGCTCGGCCTCAAGCTTTGCGATTCTGTCGGGCAGACTCTCAAGCTCGCGCTTCTCGTTGAACGACAGCTTGTCGGCACGCTTAGCCACTGGTTTATCTGCCGCCACCGCCTTGCTTGCGCTCGCCTGCGTGCGCTGCGCGGCGACTCGCTGCGCTTCGCGCTCGGCCTGCACCCGCTGCCATTCAGCGTAACCGCCTGCATACTCGCCCCAGTGACCATCCCCTTCTGCCGCGATCACCTGTGTGACCACGTTGTCGAGAAAGGCGCGGTCGTGGCTGACCAGAAACAGCGTGCCGTCATAGCTTGCAAGCAGGTCTTCGAGCAGATCGAGGGTTTCGATATCAAGATCGTTGGTCGGCTCGTCCAGCACCATCACGTTGGCAGGCCGTGCAAACAGGCGGGCCAGCAACAGGCGGTTGCGCTCGCCCCCCGACAGCGACTTGACGGGCGAACGCGCACGCTGAGGCGCGAACAGGAAATCGCCAAGATAGCCGATCACATGCTTGCGCTCGCCGCCAATCTCGATGAAATCCGATCCCGGGCTGATGACCTCGGTCAGGGGCAGCTCCGGATCGAGCTGGGCGCGCAACTGGTCGAAATAGGCCACGGTGAGCCGGGTGCCACTCCGGATACTGCCCTCGTCCGGCTCGATCTCGCCCAGAATGAGCTTGAGCAAGGTCGTCTTGCCCGCACCATTGGGGCCGATAAAACCAATCCGGTCGCCGCGCATGATGCGGGTGGAGAAATCACGCACCACCACGCGGTCGCCATAGGCCTTGGTCACATTGGTCAGCTCTGCGACCATCTGCCCGCTTTTCTCGCCACGGTCGACCGCCAGATTGACGTTGCCGAGGCGATCCCGGCGCGCCACGCGCTCCCTGCGCAGCGCTTCCAGCCGCCGAACGCGGCCTTCATTACGCGTGCGCCGGGCCTCCACGCCCTTGCGAATCCAGACCTCTTCCTGCGCCAGCATCTTGTCGAAGCGCGCATTGGCCTTGGACTCGGACTCGAGTTCCTCGGCCTTACGCCGCAGATAGTCCTGGAAGCGGCCGGGATAGCTCGCGAGCTTGCCCCGGTCCAGTTCCGCGATGCGGGTTGCCACATTGTCGAGAAACACCCGGTCGTGGGTAATCAGCATCACCGCACCGCGAAAATCCCGGATCAGCCCTTCGAGCCAGAGGATGCCGTCGAGGTCGAGATGGTTGGTGGGTTCGTCGAGCAACAGCAGGTCGGGTTCTGCCACCAGGGCGCGGGCAAGCGCAACACGCTTGATACCGCCACCCGACAGGCTCGACACCAGGGCCTCACCCGGCAGTGCCAACAGTCCGAGCATCTGATCGACGCGCTGGCTCAGGCGCCAACCATCGGCGGCTTCAATCGCATGTTGCAACGCATCGAGCCGGGACAGGGCGTCAGCATCGCCGTGGTCGGACACCGCGACCATGGCCGCATGGTAATCGACCAGCAGTTGTGCGGCATCGCCAAGCCCGTCTGCGACGGTGGCAAAGACATCGCGATCGAGCGGAAAATCCGCCTCCTGGGGTACATAGGCAACCGTCAGCCCGGACTGGCGCCACACAGTGCCGTCATCAAGCGTTGACTGGCCTGCCAGTGCGCGAAGCAGGCTGGATTTACCCGAACCGTTACGGCCGATGAGCGCAACGCGCTCTCCGGCATCAAGCTGAAACTCGGCGTGAGCGAGCAGGTCGACGTGACCGAAGGCAAGACAGGCGTTGTCGACAGATAGAAGTGGCATGGCGTGCTCGACTGTGGCGAATTCTGGAAAGAGAAAGGGATCTTAACGGGCTGCACCCTTCGCGGACACAAAGCCGCATAATGCAGCGCAACATTTGGACAGCCGACCAGTGTAAGGATACGGGGAAGACACCGGGTGAACACACTGCTTTCACGACTTGCCGAACGCGCCGCCACGGAGGCGGACCAGACCCGAATCTGGGTGGAACTGGTCGACAGCATTCGCCCGCCGCACGCCAGCCGTCATGAAACGGCCAGTGAGGCCTTGCGCTCGCTGACGCACATCCTCGCGCGTCGAGACGAGTTGAGGCGCCCCTTGCGCTCGGCTTTCCTGCGTCTGTTCATGGAGCGCAAGCAGGTTTCACTCTACGTTTCGTCGGGCCTGCTGCCGTCGACGGGCTTCTTCTCGGAAACCGGCCGGCGCATCTCGGACAAGTTGCTGCCCGACGTTGTCGACACAGCCTACATGAAGGATGTGCTGTCGGTTGTTTTTCATCGTCACGACGACGAAGTCTGGGTGAATGCGATTGCCGATGAAACCTGGATCGATTTCATCCATGCCTTGCTCGCCCCGGAGGGGGATGCGATTCCCGCCAGTCCCGGGCACAAGGCGCCGATGGCGGTCACCGAGATTCTCGAAGCGCTGCGCATGCTGTCGTACCACGTTTCGGCTATCGGACTCGACCCCGAACTGGTGCGGGTGGACCCGAAACTGGAAGAAGTCGAGTCGCCATTTCTCGCCCAGAATGCGGAAATCGTCCGTTACCTTCGTCACTACAAGACGTGGTGGAGCGCGCCGGACACGCCGATTGATGACTCGGATCACCTCACGGTCATGCTCGACCAATGCGCCGAAGTCCTGCTGCGCATCCGCAGACGAGCCATGCGCCGGGGCACGAGCCTGACCCTGACCTTCAAGCTCGAGCGACTGCGACAGCACCTTGAGCGGATCGGTGAGTTGCTCGGACTCTTGCACGATCTCTACGCTTCACGGCTGCTGATGCCCCTGCTCCCGCGCGCAGTACGACTGTTCAAGCGCCTGGTGCATGCCGAATGCCGCAAGAACCGCCTCTCCGACTACTGGGGGAAGAACGTCGAACTCCTGTCCCTGCGCATGACCGAGAGCGCAAGCAAGACTGGTGAGCGCTACATCGCCTCGAATCTGCGCGAGCATTTCGAACTACTGCGTTCAGCGGCGCTCGGCGGTTTCATCATCGCCCTGATGGCCGCTCTCAAGGTTCTGATTGACCGCCAGGACTTTGCCCCCCTGAACGAGCTCCTGGGCTTCTGCCTCAACTATGGCCTCGGTTTCGTACTCATCCACATGCTCGGCGGCACCGTCGCAACCAAACAACCTGCGATGACGGCGAATGCAATTGCGGCATCGATCGGTGAAACCCGGGGTAAGACGCGAAGCCTGGACAACCTCGCCGACCTCATCATCCGGACCATCCGCAGCCAGGGCGCGGCGATTCTGGGCAACGTCTGCATCGCCGTGCCGGTCGCGATCGGGCTTTCGCTCGCCATCCTGGAGCTCACGGGCACACAGTTCATCGACACGACCAAGGCCGCAGCCCTCCTTGATGAAGCAGCCCCGCGTGGCAGCACCCTGTTCTTTGCCGCCGTCGCAGGCGTCTGTCTGTTCCTGTCCGGCCTGATCTCGGGCTATTACGACAACCTGTCAGCATACAACCGGGTTCCGCAGCGCCTGCTGCAGTTGCGCTGGCCACGGCGACTCCTCGGCGAAGCACGCATGGCACGCGTATCACGCTATGTGGAGAACAATCTGGGGGCGCTCGCAGGCAACTTCTTCTTCGGCTTTCTGCTTGGCGGCGCCACGGCCCTCGGAGTGCTTTTCGGGCTGCCGATGGATATCCGCCATATCGCGTTTTCCTCGGCCTATGCCGGCTACGCCATTGCAGCGTTCGACTTCACCCTTCCGACGCATGTACTGAGCCTCGCGCTCGGCGGGGTCTTGCTGATTGGCGTGGTCAACCTTGCGGTGAGCTTCACGCTCACGCTGTATGTCGCCATGCGGGCACGGCGCATCACCTTCGCACAGGGCAGGACACTAAGCACTCTGGTGCTGCGGCGCATGCTGTTTCGGCCCAAGGATCTTTTCATCGCGCCACGACGGAATGGCACGGCTCAGCGGACTGACGCAGGACCGCAAACGCGCCAGCCCCCTTCGAAAACGACTTCATCTGCCGAAAACAACCGAACCCCGGACGGAGAAAAGACGCCGCCGCCCCAATCGCCGCTTTGAACAGCGGCGCCAACCGGATAGAATGCCGGCCGGCCTCCTTGTAGTTCAATGGATAGAACAGCCGCCTCCTAAGCGGCAAATGTGGGTTCGATTCCCGCCGAGGAGACCAACGCCCATCAGGCTTGATGACCTCAGTTCAGGCCTTCGATCAGGTTCGCCAGGTATTTGACGGGAATCGCATAGCTGATGCCCGAGGGGCTGCTCAAAATATTTTCCTTCGTCGTCTTCACGAACACCATGTTGACGACGCCGAGCACTTCTCCTGAATCGGGATCGAACACCGGGCTGCCGCTGTTTCCCGGGTATGCGGTAGCGTCAAGCTGATACACACGAAAGGCACCGCCTGCCAGCCGCCTCACCAGGGCAGGGTTCAGATCACGCGCGTTGCCCTGTGGAATCCCGATCGGCGTGAGCGCAGAAATGATCCCGCGATGCGTGACCGGCGTCATGCCCAGTGCATTCCCGATTGGAAAGCCGGTGAAGGCGATTGACTGCCCTTCCTGCGCGCCGCCGTTACCCGAAAGCGTCAGAGGCGGGAGCGAATTTCCCGCATCAAGACGCAGCACCGCAAGATCGCGCTCCGGGTCGACCGCAACCCGTGTAACCCGTCTTACGCCACGTGTCTGCTCGTCTCCGGGCAGCACAACAACGAGCATTTCGAACTGATCCTCCGAAACCACGTCGGGGATAACGTGCGCATTGGTTGCAATCAGGCGCCCATTGCCAACCGCAAAACCTGTCCCGAGAAAACGGAAGGGGGGACTCCGGGTCTGCTGGTAAGTGCCTACGGCGACCACCGACTCCTTGATGTGCGGCACGGTCTCGATCAGCCCTGCAGCGACCGGCAGAGCCAGGATCAGGGCAAAACCACAGCCCAGAATGCGTGCGGCACGAGACAGAACGGGCAAAAGCAAACCAGTCATGAGTCCTGCTCCTTTTGCGCGGCCAGACGAAAGGTGGAGATTGCCGAACTGGGCGCAACGACACTGCTGTCGTATGGGTGCTGACGATTGCGCACGAACGCGAGGATGCGTTCGACGTATTTCTGGGTCTCGCGATAGGGCGGTACGCCGCGATAGCGCTCGACAGCGCCCTCTCCCGCATTGTAGCCGGCCGCCACCAACGCAATGTCGCCTTCGAAGTAGGCAAGCAACCAGCGTAGATACGCCAGCCCCCCCTTGATGTTCTCTTCCGGGTCGAGCGGTTTGCGCACGTTGAAGCGCTCTGCTGTCTCCGGAATGAGCTGCATCACGCCCATTGCGTTCTTCGGCGACAAGGCCGAAGGATTCAGATTCGACTCGGCGAGCGCAATGGCAAGCGCAAAGCGCGGCCGGATGCCGTAACGCGGCGCATGCTCCACCAGCAAGCGGGCAATCCGTTGCCGGTCTCCCGACATCGCTGCAATCAGTTCATCGGCGGGCCACTCGGCGAGCAGCGTGCTTGCCGGCGGATGCAGACAGTCGGGCACGGCGCCGGTGTAGTCACCCGTATAGCGCGTCATTTTTTCTGCATGTGCATTGCCAAGGAAGGCAGCCATCGCAAAAAGGGTCCCTGCATACTCATCGTTGCGGGCGACACCGCGTGCATTGGCGTACATCCAGCCAAGGGCATACATCGCCTCGGGGTCGCCGAGACGGGCCGATTCGCAATAGAGCACCGCAGCGTGCTCGGGGTCGCTGCGCACACCTTCCCCATGCTCGTAACTCAATGCCTGCTCTGCCAGATAGCGCGCCTGACGGGCAAACGCCAAAGCAACCTCGTCCTCCGGCGCCGCATGCGCTGGGGAGACACTGTTCATCATCAAGCAGGCGGAGAACAGCCCCCACCTGCTCAACCGGCGCCAGACCGACAGGTTCGGCATCACGCCTGGCGCGAGGAACATCAGAGCCGCCAAACCCGCGCGCCGGCGGACTTCAGCGCATCCAGATCATAGGCAGACTTGACGTCGGTGAATACGCCACCCGGAACCAGCTTTTCCAGAATGCGCTCGACCGGCATCTGCAGATATTGGCTGTGCGACACCGCTGCGACAATGGCCTGCGCCTGCGGGAGATCGTCCCATTCAGTCAGGCTGACACCGTACTCGTGCAAGGCCTCATCAGACTCGGCAACGGCGTCATGCACGTAGACCTTGCAACCATAGCTCTGCAGCTCACGAATGACATCGATGACCTTGCTGTTGCGCAAGTCCGGGCAGTTTTCCTTGAAGGTCAATCCAAGCACGATGACATCCGCCCCCTTGATGCTGGAACCTGCGCCAATCATCTCCTTGACGGTCTGCTCTGCGACGAACTTGCCCATCCCGTCGTTGATCCTGCGACCGGCCAGGATCACCTGGGGGTGATAGCCGAGCATGTCTGCCTTGTGCGTCAGATAGTAGGGGTCGACGCCGATGCAGTGGCCGCCGACAAGGCCCGGCCGGAACGGAAGGAAGTTCCACTTCGTGCCGGCGGCCTTGAGCACCTCGAGCGTATCGATCCCGATCTTGTGAAAGATCAGCGACAGCTCGTTCATCAGCGCAATGTTGAGGTCACGCTGGGTGTTTTCGATGACTTTCGCCGCCTCTGCGACCTTGATCGAACTGGCGGGATAGACGCCAGCCGTGATCACCTCGCCGTACACCTTGCTGACCGTCGCGAGCGTCTCCGCGGTATCGCCAGAGACGACCTTCACGATCTTGGTGACCGTACGTTCCTTGTCACCCGGGTTGATCCGCTCAGGCGAATAACCAACAAAGAAGCCCTCCTTCCACTTCAATCCTGACTCGCGCTCAAGGATCGGAATGCAGACCTCCTCGGTCGCCCCCGGATACACCGTCGACTCGTATACGACGATAGCGCCAGGCTTGAGGTTTCGTCCGACAGTCTGGGACGATTTCACCAGAGGCGTGAAGTCCGGCTGATGCGCTTCATCGACCGGGGTCGGCACCGCGACGATAATGAAATCCGCATCCTTGAGGACGGCAGGGTCGGTGTGGCAGCTCAGCTGAGTTGCCGCGCGCAGATCTTCCGACGATACCTCGCCCGTGGGGTCCACAAAATCACGATAGGCCGCCACCTTCTCTTCCGACAGGTCGAAACCCAGCGTGCGGAACTTCTTTCCGAACTCAACGGCCAGGGGCAAACCAACGTAGCCCAGGCCAATAACGGCGATCGTACTCATTGAACTGTTTCCTTGATCAAATCAAAAAATTCAGCGCTGAAGCATCAAGCGAGACAGGCGCCTGGGTCTATGGGCAGGCATTACACTCATCGAAGCCCCGACTTCCAGGAACATGCTGTTCAAAGCGTCTTAAGCAACTCCGCCGCCTCTGCCTGGATAGGCGAACCAGCTTCCAGCTTGGGCAACAAAGCCTGCAGCATCTTCTTCGCATCAGCCTTGCGGTCAAGCCTGGCGTAGGTTTTTGCCAGATTCAATCGCAGCGTTGCGATATCCGGCGCAAGGGATACGGCACGCTCAAGGTTGGCCACGCCTTTCTCGATCTGCCCGGCGTCAACCTGAATCATCCCGATCGTATCGAGCACCACAGGATTGCCCGGCGCCGCCGACAGCGCCTGTTCGGCATACGTCAATGCCTGCCCATCCTTGGCTGCTGCAGCGGTCCACGCAAGATTATTCAGAATCAGGGCATTGCCGGGAGAAAGCTCATTCATCGCACGGAACAACTGCAAGGCGTCACCATAGCGTTTCTCGCCGAGCGCACGTTCAGCCATGTACCCGCGTGCAACAAGATCGTTTGGCTCGCTATTCAGCCAGTCGTTCATCACCTTGTCGGCTTCGGCCTTGCGGGAGCTTCGCATTAACGCGGAATGAAGCTTGTTCACCAACTCGCCGCTCTTGCCGCGATCCATGGCCTTGCGGTAGGCAGCGGCAGCCTCTGCCCATCTTCCGCTGCTGACAAGCACATCACCCTCGAGCACATATCCGGCAGCAACAGTCGGCTGCTGCTTCTGAACCGTCTTCGCCGTTTGCAAGGCTGCGTCCCGGTCACCACGAGATGCCTGAATCGCAAACAGCCGTTGCTGTGCCTCAAGCAAGTCCGGCTTCAGCGCGAGGGCCTTGAGCAGACTCTGCTCCGCCGCGCTGTCATCCTTACCCTGCCGCTGTGCATCCGACAGTAATACCAAAGGCCCCGGAGACCGTGGTGCGAAGCTGCTCAGCTTGTTCAACGAGGCGATGGCTTGCTGCGTCTCCCCTGCAGCCATCTGCGCACGTGCTAGCGCTTCGATCGCACGCGGATCGGAAGCGTGCGCAGTCGACGCCTGCAAGGCGATCGTCATGGCCTTCGCCGGCTCGCGCACCCTCAGGAAATGTTGAATCAGCGCAAGTTGAGGTGGCAGCAGTCCCGGGCCGGCGGCCGCGGCGCGCTCGAGACTGGTCAGGACCTCCTTCGGATCTGACCCGGTTGCACTTTGAAGGTCGGCATAGGCCAACCATGCCTCGACATTCTCCGGAGTGGCCTTGATGATGCGCTCGAAGCGCGCCTTCGCTACCTCAGGCTTCTTTTCAGCAAGATCCAGGCGCCCAAGATTGATGGCGGCAGCGAGAAAGCCGGGTTGAAGCTCAAGCGCTTTGTCAAAGGCGAGACGCGCACCGGCAACATCGCGTTTCGCAAGAAGGATTCCGCCCTTCAAGTTATATGTCTGCGCACTATTCGGCTGTTTCTGCTCCAGAACTTTCTGGGCATCGAGCGCTCGGTCAAACTCACTCCTGCGCATGTGCGCAAGAATCAATGCAAGGTCTGCCTGCCCGGAGCTTTCATCAAGCGCAGAAGCCGCCTCTAGATCGGCATATGCGCGCGCCACGTCGCCCCCAGCAAGGCGGGCCACCCCGAGACGTGTCCGTGCACGAGCGTCGTCGGGAGTCCCTTGCGCCGATCTCGCGAGGAAGACCTCAGCCCGCTCGTAGTCCCCCATCGCCAGGTAGATCTGGCCGACAAGACCAGCCAATGCGGCATCCTGATCCTGCGAGGCCAGCAGGGGTTGAATGATCTCGAGCGCACGAGACGCTTCGCCCGTTGCAAGGTGAGATGCTGCAAGCAGCCTGCGAGCGAGCGTTTGCCTTGGCGCTCGAGCCACGACCATGGATAGATGCGGCCTTGCCTGTGTATGCTCATTCATGCGAACCAGTACCGAGCCCGCCAACAACCGTGCAGGAAGGAACTCCGGCACGTTCTTCACCACTTCCAGAATTTCATCACGCGCCTCGGGCAGGCGACCGTTACGGAAATCAAGAAACGCCTGCACGTATCTCGTTGACGGATGCTTGGGAGCAATCTTCTTCATTGCCTCCAGCTGGATTGCAGCACCTTCAAAATCGTTCTGCCTGAGCATGAGCGACACCAAGGCGAAATTGTGGCTGACCGAATCCGGTTTCGCCTTGACTGCCGCCTTGAGCGCGGCAACGGCCGCCTCCTGATTGCCTTGCACCATCATCACGTCTGCAAGCAAGACCTGCGCCTCAGCCAGATCCGCCCGGCGCGCAATCACCGACTCAGCCTCCGCGAGCGCGCCAGCCGCGTCTCCGGAAAAGAGCTTGGCACGCCCAAGCCCGACGCGGGCGAGATCGTCTTCAGGATTCAACTCAAGCGCGCTCTCAAACGCCTTACGTGCCTTCTGCACGTCTGCCTTGGCCAGGTGAGCATCCCCCAGAACACCAAGCAGTTCAGCCTGCGCTCTGTTGTCATTCAACGTCGTAGCGCCAAACTCCTTCAGCACTCGGTCGACCTCGGCAGAGCCCAGCAACGCCCGTGCGAGCATAGGCGTCACCTTCTCGTTCGCATAACCGTATTGCAGCGCGCGCTCGAACTCCTTCACTGCCCCCAGCATGTCCCCTTGCTCAAGGTTGATTTTGCCGAGCAGATAGCGCCCTTCGGCCAGACTCCCATCCTCCTGCAGCGCGTTCTTGAGCTGGATGACCGCCGCATTCAAATCATCTTTTGCAATATAGCCCTTCGCCGACTCGAGCATCGCCTCGGGGCTGTCGCCGCACCCTGCCAGCAGGACAGCGGATACCAGCACGGTGACAGCGCTGCGGGCATGCGCCGGCCATGTGGAGTGACTCCGGCTACTACGCGTCTTCGACAAGATCAATTCTCCTTCTTCAATCCGAAACGATTCATGAGATCGTAAAGCGAGGGCCGACTTACGCCGAGCACTTCAGCTGCCTTTGCGATGTTGCCATTGGTACGGGCGATGACGCGCACCACCGCCCGACGCTCCGCCTCATCTCTGACCTGCCTGAGATTGAGCATCTCAAGGTCTTCATCTGCGCTCTCCAGGCCAAGATCCTCGGCCGTGATCCGGTTGCCGTCAGCCATGATCACCGCGCGCTTCAGGCAATTCTCAAGCTCCCGCACGTTTCCAGGCCATGCATGAGCCTCAAGTGCGGGAATCGCATCCTCTGCGAGATGCATGCTTCCGCGACCATTCTCGGCGGCAAAGCGCTGGACGAAAGCATGTGCGAGCAGAATCGCATCCCCTTCGCGCGCTCGCAGCGGCGGGATATCGACCACGATCTCGGCAAGTCGGTAGTAGAGATCCTCGCGAAACAGCCCGGCCTCGATCTGAGCCTTCAGATCACGATGAGTCGCACAGACGACGCGCACATCGACCGGGATCTCCTGGCGTCCACCGATGCGCTCAATGACCCGTTCCTGTAGAAAGCGCAGGAGTTTCGCCTGCAACGGCATTGGCAGGTCGCCAATTTCGTCGAGAAAGAGTGTGCCTTTGTGAGCGGTTTCGATCTTGCCCGGTGTCTGCTTTGCTGCGCCCGTAAACGCCCCTTTCTCGTAACCGAAAAGCTCGCTTTCGAGCAGGTTCTCGGGAATCGCAGCGCAGTTGATCGCTACAAAACGCTCCTTGGCACGCGGCGACATCGTATGCAGGCCGCGGGCAAGCACTTCCTTACCGGTACCGCTTTCTCCGAGCAGCGCAACCGTGACAGCGGCAGACGCAACCTTCTCAATCATCCTGCAGACCTTCAGCATCCCGGGATCGCGCGTCAGCAGGCCGGAGAGCGGCCCCGTCTGACTCTCGCGCAGCCGCGTATTCTCCGCCTGAAGGTCATGAAGCCGAAACGCGCGCTCGATGGTCAGCGCGAGCAACTCGGGCTCGAAGGGCTTACCGAAGAAATCGTATGCCCCCATTCCCACCGCACGCACAGCATTCTCACGATCGTGCTGCCCTGTGAGCACGATGACCTTGGTGTCGGGCGCCAGCGCCAGCATCTCCGCCAGAAGCGCAAAGCCTTCAGACACATCATCGGGGGCAGGAGGCAGACCAAGGTCCATGGTCACGACAGCGGGCTCATGGCGACGCAACTGCGCAATCGCGCTCTCCCGGTCGCTGGCCACAACCGTCTCGAAACCGTCGAACGCCCAGCGCATCTGCTTCTGCAGGGCTGGATCGTCTTCAACGATCAGTAAGGTTCGCTGCTTCTCGGCCATGCTGACTGACCACTCCCTGATCTTCAATCAAACTGCCCCGGACCATCCGCGGCAAGACTATGGTGACGCAGGTGCCGACGCCCTCCTCGCTTTCGAAATGGACATCACCACCCAACTCCCTGATGTACTGCCGGGTCTCGTAGACGCCGATTCCCATACCGCTCGACTTGGTGGTTTCGAAAGGACGGGCAAGGCGGTCGCGAAGAAAAGCCTCTGACATGCCGCGCCCGGTATCCTGCACGACAATCCGGATTCGATCGTCATCGTCGGCATCCAGACGTACTATCACCTTACCATCCTCCGAAGTCGCCTCAAGTGCATTTTGCACGATATGACCAATAACTCGCTCGAGTCGCTCAGGATGGGCGCCAACCGACCAGTCACCAGCAGGTGGAAGCATCAGTTCGACCATGGGTAGCTGAGTTCGGCGACGGCGACAGATCGCTTCCAGTGTCGATGGCAAGGCAACGGTTCGCGTCGGGTCGATCGAGCGCTTCTCCTGCAATTGCGCCATCAGCCCTCGCATGCGCGCTTCAACATGCGCCACGGTTTCCAGCATGTCATCCTGAAACTCGGGATTGTGACGGTGGCGCTCAGCGTTTTTCAGCATCAACGAGAGCTGGGCAACGAGGTTCTTCAGGTCGTGAACCACGAAGGCCGACATGCGATTGAACGACTCGAACTTCCGCGCTTCGAGCAAGGCCTCCGCTGACTGCATCCGCGCCAGATAACTCGCGGCCTGACGCTGTGCGGTCTTGAGCAGGTCCAGCACCTCCCAATCGACATCGAAACGCGCTCTGGGTGCGCTCAGAACGAGGAATCCCGCCAGATTCCCGCCACTCTTAAGCGGAATCAGCAACCAGGCGTCAGGAAACAGCGCAAGCCACTCCGGCAGCACAAGCCCCTTGTACACGGCCGGACTGGAGCGATACTCTTCAAGATTGACCACCCACTCGCGCTCATCAAGGAACCGCAGGAATGGAGAGTCTGGCGGTTCGGAAACATCCACCTGGGGCTGATTCAACCTAGAGTGGACTGAAACTCGCCCATCCGCCCCCCTCAGCCACAGGCTTCCCCCCGGACTCTCCACCAGATCCGACAAGGCCTTGATCACTGACTCACCGAGATCGAGCTTCCCATCGGCCGACGACAGAGCCTGGGTAAACCTGAGCCACTCATTGCGATAGTCATAACGATAAGGAAACAGGTGCTTGTTGATCAGTACCCGCATTCGTGCACGCTGGGCGCCCGAGAAGAAGAAAATGGCCAGCAACAGCAACGCGGCAAACAGAAGGGCAGCCTGGAGCGCACGCCCCCAGTCGCCACCGAAGTAACGGACGTAGTACCCCGCACCTGCAACCGCCAGCAAGTACAGCCCGGCAACAGCCAACGCGGTCGAATGAAACACCGCCTCCCGAGACATCGCCATCCTCAGCGACCACGAGGAAGTCCTCGCGCCCGACAGTGCAATCAAGGGCACCACCAGGGCGTGAGCCACGCCACGCACGGCCCAGACATCGGGATCGAGCCGGCCGAAAAGGAAGCCTTCCGCAAACAGGTAGAGCTCGAACATGTAACTGGCACTGAGGCCAAGGCAAAGCGGCTTGAGCCCCCAGCGCGACTCGCGGGGCATGCCTCGGTAAAGCTGTTCAACCAGCACCAGTCCGAACACGGCAGACGCAAGCGCTGCGGAAATGGCAAACCGGGAGGCTGCTTCGGGAGAAAGAAGCTCGAAGCCTGACAGAAGGACGCTAAGAAGTTGGGCGCCGATAACCAATGCAGCGACGCCGGCAGGCCATCTGACACTTGACGGGATAAGCGGCTTCAGCAGAATCAGCAGAAACGCGAACCAGCAAGCTGAACGGAAAACGTCAAGCACGAGGGCAAGCTGAAACAGCCAGCCAGCCTGATTGCGTGCATATGAGGCAGACACCAGCGCCCAAGCAAACGATACCACTACGGCGACGAGCAGGAGCCCCCCCTTGGGAGCCCCGCGCCAGGCAGCGTAGAGATAGACGCCAAACACGAAATACACGAGGGCCGTCAGACCATAGCCCCACACCGCGAAATCAGCCAATACTCACTCCCTGCGCTGGCACCCGACAGTCAGTCCCCGCGGCGCAAAGAGGGGCCCGCTCAGAAAAGCACGCGAAACCTCAATGTGCGCCTTCTCCGGTCAGCACGACCCGAACCGTTTCGAAGAGAACAAGCGTATCGAGCACCAGTGTATGGTTCTTGACATAGTACAAATCGTACTGCAGCTTCTGGATTGCATCGTCAACCGAGGAGCCATACTGATACCGCACCTGCGCCCAACCTGTCACCCCTGGCTTCACGCAGTGCCGAACGCCGTAGAACGGAATCTCTTGTGCCAGCTGATCGACGAAATAGGGGCGCTCAGGCCTCGGGCCGACCAGACTCATCTCTCCCACCAGCACGTTTAGCAGTTGCGGCAGTTCGTCGATGCGCAGCTTTCTGATAATGCTCCCCACGCGTGTTGCGCGATCGTCGTTCGACGCTGCCCATCTGGGCTTGCCATCCTTCTCCGCATCCGTGCGCATGCTACGGAACTTGGTCACCTTGAAGGTCTTGCCCCCCAGACCAACACGCTCCTGCCGATAGAAAATCGGGCCGCCATCTTCAAACAGGATCAGCAACGCCGTGATCAGCATGATAGGCGCCGCCAGCAACAGCAGCACCGTTGCGGCAAAAAGGTCGAAGCAACGCTTGATCAGGGCTCGCCCAAGACTCTGCCTGAATCCGTCACCGTAGATCAGCCAGCTGGCACGCAGGGAATCCACCCTCACCTGCCCTTGCACGCGCTCGAAGAAGGAAGACAGGTCAAACACCCGCACACCATCGAGCTTGCAATCGAGCAGTTCGCGCAGAGGAAGCACGCCGCCCCTGCGCTCACGCACGGCAACGATCACCTCATTGACCCGGAGCTTGCGTACGACCTCAACGAGCCCGGAGCCTGACAGCACTTTCCGCGGATCGACCTCAACAGGATCGTCACCGCCGCCTGAAAAGAAACCGACAATCTCCATGCCGCCTTGGGCCGGGCAGGCAAGCGCGCGCTGAACTGCCAAGGCGTCGGGGCCAGTCCCTAGAATCAGGACCCGGGGGGCGAACAAGGAGGATGCCTGACGGCGATTGACCAAGGCCCTCATCGACAGCACAACCCCCAGCATGAGCAGAACCGATGCCTGCATCGCGCCAGAATTGAACCCCGACCATGGGAGCCAGCGAAAAACGCCGTAAGCGACAGGGAGACTGACCAGCACCGACAGCAAGACCCTCGCAATGGCGGCACGATGCGAATACTGTGCCGCGGGTCGATACAAACCCATTGCCGAATTCAACGCAACCATCAAAAATGCGAAACTCAGGGCCGAAGGAATCACGACCTCCCAATCGACGGTCTCTGCGTGCGCCTGGAAGGTCACTGCGAGCACGACTGCAACAAACAGCAGCAGGGCATCAAGCAGGATCTGTTGCAGCGTATGTGACGGGAAATAGTGGCTGAATACCTTCAGCATGATTTTTCCTTCAAACCAGTCGTTGAATGCTCTTGCGCCAAGGATGCACATCACATGCAGCCGTGCGTATCCCTGCAGATACGATAGCGGATCACTCCAGACACGCCCGTTAAACCGGTCACGAACCGCACCTGCGGCGCCTTCTCGAGCAGCGAAAAAGTCATAATTAACTGTTTTATATTGATTTTCATACTTGGTTATTTTTCGCCGTCAGGATATTAGCACAGGCGTATTGCATTCCCGCTGTGCAGCAAAAAATGACAGCAGTCAGGCTGCAGGCGCGCTCTGCCGGGCTACACATAGGATATGCTTGAGCCACCGAACGACGATTCAGACCCCTTTCCGCTCACTTCCAGGAGAAATCAATGGCTAACGAAGTTCGTGACTTTTCGGAGATGTATGGTTACAGCTATGAGGACCTCAAGGAGGGCATGACCGCCGCCGTCTCCCGAACCGTAACCGACGCAGACATCCTCATGTTTGCAGGCGTATCAGGCGATACAAATCCGGTGCACCTTGACGCAGAGTTTGCGGCCAGCACCATGTTCGGTGGCCGGATTGCACACGGGATGCTGTCTGCAGCCTTCATTTCGACGGTTTTCGGCACGCGTCTGCCAGGACCGGGCTGCATCTATCTGTCCCAGACCCTGAAGTTCAAGGCGCCCGTCAAGGTCGGCGATACCGTGGTCGCACGCGTGACGCTCACGGCGCTGAAGCCTGAGAAGCGACGCGCCGTTTTCAACACGGTGTGCACAGTAGGGAGCACCGAGGTGCTGGCAGGCGAGGCCGAGATCTTTCTGCCGCCGCGCGGCTGATCAGCGACGCGTAAACGGAGATCACAACCGGAACGCATGTCCGGTTGTGATTCAGGTGCTTGTTGCTTTGCGCGGCACACACTGCCGCTTCGCGCGAACTGTTAATTCTCGCTTTGGCGGAACCCCTCGTGAATCGGCGAGCTTGCTTGCGCGTCAGTCTTCGACGCTGGCGACGACAATCCCGATGGCCGAATCTGCATCCTGCGAGAGCGCAAGACAATGCTCGCCGCCGCCGACGAGATAGAGATTGAATCCATCCGCCTCAAATGCGGGAGACAAACGGGCCGGAATATCGTCTTCGGAACAGGCGACGAAACGCAGACCTGGCCATTCCTTGCGCAATACGCTCACACAGGCATCACCGAGCCCCTCTTGGGCGACGAGCGCGGCAGCTTTGGCCAGAATGGCTTCGGTAATCATGCGTCAAGCTCCGCGCCTGGCATATAGCGCTGCAAACTGGAAGGCGCTCTGCCAAGCAGCTTGGCAAGCCATGGTGGCGGACTCTGCAGCGTCCCCTGCAACTGCGCAAGGACCTCACGCGCAGCACCACCGACCGGATACTTCACCGGATGAATCCCCGCACGGACGACTTTCGCTGCCGCCGGGCCGCCGATCGACTGCATGTACGCAAGATGACAGTCCCCGATCAGTTCGGCGCGCGCGACGTTGCGGTCTTCGGCATCATCGGTCACCCGCGTTGAGCGAACCTCGGACAGGAAGATCCCGGTCTCGGACACCAGATAGATCAGGAAACGGCTGCAGGAGCCGAAGTGCCCGTCGAGCATCTCCCCTGAATTCGAAGCCACCGCGACCCGTAACAGGCCCTCGCCAGCAGGCGCATCGGCATCAGGTACGGGCGCGCCATCGTCGATCCCCTCTCCCCACAGGTAGCGCACGGCAGACTTGAGCGCACTCGCGTCAACGCCAGGGTCGACGATCTCGTCCCCCTGCAGCATGGCCTTGATATCGGCCACGGTCATACGGGCAAGCTTGGCTTCGGTCACTGGGGTACCGAGCCGGTCACCAAGGGAACGCACGAACGCGGACACCTTGACGTCGGGTAAAGCACGCGCGGCAAGCGCGATGCGCAGCGCGGCCTCACGGGTCACAGGGCTGGCTGTGGAACTGGCGGCATTCATGACTGACCTCCCGGGCAGGAAAAACAGACGGGGCGTGCCATGAAGACACGCCCCGGATTCAGGATCAGGCCGCGAGCGGCACGATACAGGTGTCGGTGCCCGGGCAGACCGCGACGCACTGCGGCTCGTCGAACTCGCCCTCACACTCGGTACAGGTATCCGGATTGATCTTGAAGATGCCGCCCTTGTCGGTAATCGACTTGGTCGGGCAAACCGGCTTGCAGTCACCACACGAGGTGCATTCAGCCTGAACGATCTTGAGTGCCATGATGAACTCCTTTCTGTGCGGAAACGCCCTTATTCGGGCGCGTCCACTCGCTTTGCACGCACGGAAACCGGCAGTCGGGCCGGTGCTTCCTGTGGCTGGATGTAATAGGTGCCACCGCTGGCAAGCTTGAGCTCTCCACCCCACTTTTCCGGGGTGTCGAATTCGATCGAGGAGATGTTGTCCTCGAGGTCGCGCTTGGGCAGATAGAACACCAGACCACCTGCGTCGTTCTTGCGAATCATGATATTGGCCACAACGGACCTCCTTGTAGGCTCGGGCCCAAGACCCGACACCAGATCGGCCTGAGCCCTCTCCGGCAACAACCACATCCGGCCGGGCAGGACGGGAGAGCTCCCCCGTCCTGCGCCGCGCCGGACGACCTCGCGATCAGCGGATCAGGTCGTAGTTGTAGTCGGTGGTCCCCATGCCGCGGGTCTCGTCGTCAAGCCGCTCCAGCACTGCATTGACCAGGGTGGTGAGGATGTACATCGCGCCCTCGTAACCCAGGGTGGTCATCCTGTGCAGGTGGTGACGATCGAAGATCGGGAAGCCGAGACGGATCAGCGGCACCTCGAACTCCTTGCCCTTATGCACCGTATCGCGCTGGATGTACTTGCCGTACGAGTTGCCGATCAGGAAATCGGGCTTGTCGGTAAAGCACAGGCTGCGCAGATGCCACAGGTCGGCACCGGCGTGGACCTTGCAGTTGGCACCCACCGGCGACTCGGCCAGCATCTTGTCGACCGCCTTGGCCCAACGCTTGTTGGCGTTGTTGCACACGATGTGGGTCGGCTCGGCACCGAGCTCGAGCAGGAACTTGACCATGCCCATGACGAAGTCCGGATCGCCGTAGAGCGCGAACCTCTTGCCGTGCAGCCAGGTGTGGCTGTCCTGCATCATGTCCATCAGGCGGCCACGCTCGAGCGCCAGCGACTCCGGGATCTCCTTGCCGGTGATCTCGGACACCTTCATCAGGAACTCGTCGGTCCATTCCATGCCCATCGGAATGTTGAGCTTGGGAATGTCGTGGTTCCAGGTGTTCTCGACGAACTTCTTCGTCTTTTCGAGCTGCCAGGGCTGCAGCAGGATGGTGTTGTGCGCATTCGGCGCGTCCTTCACCTCATCCATCGTGGTGCCACCCGAGTACATGCGGAACTCGCCGTCAGACGGCGTATCGAGCACTTCCGTGGGGTCGGACAGCAGGGTCGCATCGACCCCCATCTCGCCCATCATGCGCTTGATCACGCGATAGTTGCCGAGGTAGGTCTCGAAGCCGGGAACGAAGTTGAGCTTGCCGTTGCTGCCGGCAACCTTGCCTTCCATGCTGTTGAGCGTGAAGTAACGTGCAATGCCCTCGAACATGTTGTCCCAGCCGGTGGTGTGGCTGCCGACGAAGGACGGGGTGTGCGCGAACGGCACCGGGAAGTCCTGCTCGATGTGACCGGCCTTCTTGGTGTTGTTGATGAAGGCGTTGAGGTCGTCACCGATCACCTCGGCCATGCAGGTGGTCGACACGGCAATCATGTCGGGCTTGTACAGCGCCTTGGCGTTCTCCAGGCCGTCGAACATGTTCTTCTGCCCGCCGAACACGGCGGCATCTTCCGTCATCGAGTCGGACACGCAGGAGATCGGCTCCTTGAAGTGACGGTTGAAGTAGGTGCGGAAGTAGGCCACGCAACCTTGCGATCCATGAACGTAGGGCAGGGTCTTGTGGAAACCGAGCGAGCACAGCACGGCGCCGAGCGGCTGGCAGGCCTTGGCCGGGTTGATGGTCAGCGCTTCGCGCTTGAAGTTGAGGTCCTGGTATTCCTGGGTGGTGGTCCACTGGAACACTTCCTCAACCTTGTCCGCCGGATGGCGTTCTTCGAACAGATCCTGTTTGTTCTTCAGCGACGCCTTGTAGTCGTCGTCACGGAACAGGGGGTAGCAGGGCTTGATATCGTCAACGGTCTGCATTTCTGGCTCCTTGCCTGCGCCGCCAATCTGCGGACGCCAGGCACAAGGTTTTGGGTTGCGCGGGCCCGAGCCCGCGCATCAACACTGTGCGCACCGGGAGAAGCATCGGGACCCGATTCATCCTTTCTCCGCAGGGCGGAGAAAGGAATCGCAGGCGGATCTCGACGTCGTACCCGGCTGACTCGCGTGCTTTACGCAGCGGCCTTCACTTCTTCGGCGGGCTTGACGGCCTTCCACGGCGGGGTTTGCTTGCCCCAGCACGGGTTGTTCAGCGTCATGTCCATGTCACGGGCAAAGATGGCAAAGCCGTCAAAGCCGTGATACGGGCCGGAGTAGTCCCAGCTGTGCATCTGGCGGAAGGGAATGCCCATCTTCTGATAGATGTACTTTTCCTTGATGCCGGAGCCAACCAGGTCGGGCTTGATGCGCTTGACGAACTCCTCCAGCTCGAAGCCGGTGACGTCGTCGTACAGCAGCGTGGCGTTGCCCATTTCCTGAATCGTGCGATCGTAGTCGTCGTTGTGGCCGAACTCGTAGCCGGTGCCGACCACTTCCATGCCCAGATCTTCGTATGCGCCGATGACGTGACGCGGACGCAGGCCGCCGATGTAGAGCATGACGCGCTTTCCCTGCAGACGCGGCTTGTACTTGGCGATGACGGCTTCCATCATCGGCTTGTACTTAGCAATCACGCGCTCGGCGCCTTCCTTGATCGAGTCGTCGAAGAAGGCTGCGATGCGACGCAGCGACTCTTCGATCTTGGTCGGGCCAAAGAAGTTGTACTCCATCCATGGAATCCCGTACTTCTCTTCCATGTGACGGCTGATGTAGTTCATCGAGCGATAGCAGTGCAGCAGGTTCAGCTTCGCCTTCGGGGTGTTTTCCATTTCGGCGATGGTGCCGTCACCTGACCACTGTGCGATCACGCGCAGGCCCATCTCCTCGAGGAAGATGCGCGATGCCCAGGCGTCGCCGCCGATGTTGTAATCGCCGATGATGGTGACGTCGTACGGGGTCGATTCGAAGTGCTGACCGTCGCGGTTCGACAGCACCCAGTCACGCACCGCGTCGTTGGCGATGTGGTGACCGAGCGATTGCGACACGCCGCGGAAGCCTTCGCAGCGCACCGGCACCACGACCTTGTTGATTTCCTTCGCGGCCTTCTTGGAGACGGCTTCGATGTCGTCACCGATGAGGCCGATCGGGCACTCCGACTGCACGGTGATGCCCTTGTGCAGCGGGAACAGGCTTTCGATCTCGTTCATGATCTTGGCGAGCTTCTTGTCGCCGCCGAAAACGATGTCCTTCTCCTGGAAGTCGGAGGTGAAGTTCATCTCGGCAAAGGTATTCACGCCCGTGGTGCCGACGTAATAGTTACGACGACCGGCACGTGAGTACTGACCGCAACCGACGGGGCCGTGGGAGATGTGGATCATGTCCTTGACCGGACCCCACACCACACCACGCGAACCGGCGTAGGCACAGCCACGGATGGTCATCACGCCGGGCAGCGACTTGCGGTTGGAGGTAATGCACTTCTTGGACTGCTCGACCGACTGGTCGTTGATCGCGAGGTGTTTTGCGCGATCCTTCTTGGCCTTCTCGGGATAGACCTCGAGCACTTCCTGGATCAGGCTCTCGGTTTCTTCACGGGTGAGCGTAGACATCTTGCTTCTCCTGTTCACGACGACACCAATCTGTGCACGGCGTGGGTAGGTTTGCTCGACACCCGACGACACAAGCGGTGTTGTGCCGGCGGGCGGTTAGGCAGACATCTGCCTGCCGGACAACGGTCAGGCAGCAGCAGCGGCAGCGGCGTCAGCAGCCAGTTCAGCGGCGGTCTTGCCGATGATGGCGGTGTTTTCCACTTCCATGATGCCGAACTCCATCAGCAGTTCTTCAAGCTCGTCCATCGTGATCGGGGTCGGAATCACGAACTTGGTGTTATCGACGATCTTGCGGGCCAGCGCACGGTACTCATCTGCCTGCTTGTGCGTCGGGTCGTACTCGATCACGGTCATGCGGCGGATCTCGGCGTGCTGCACGGCGTTGTCGCGGGGTACGAAGTGGATCATCTGGGTGCCGAGTTTCTCAGCCAGCGCCATGATCAGTTCGTCTTCACGGTCGGTGTTGCGGCTGTTGCAGATCAGACCGGCCAGACGCACGCCACCCGAGTTGGCATACTTCACGATGCCCTTGGCGATGTTGTTGGCGGCGTACATGGCCATCATTTCGCCGGAACAGACGATGTAGATTTCCTGCGCCTTGTTCTCGCGAATCGGCATGGCGAAGCCACCGCAGACCACGTCACCCAGCACGTCGTAGAAAACGAAGTCGAGATCTTCGTCGTATGCGCCTTCCTCTTCGAGGAAGTTGATGGCGGTAATCACGCCACGGCCGGCACAACCGACGCCGGGCTCAGGACCACCGGACTCGACGCACTTGACGTCGCCGAAACCAACGGACAAAACGTCCTCGAGTTCGAGGTCTTCCACGCTGCCGGCTTCAGCGGCGAGTTCCATCACCGAGTTCTGTGCCTTCGAGTGCAGGATCAGGCGGGTCGAGTCGGCCTTGGGATCGCAGCCGACGATCATCACCTTCTTGCCGGCTTCGGCAAGTGCGGCGACGAGGTTTTGTGTGGTGGTGGATTTGCCGATGCCACCCTTACCGTAGATGGCGGCTTGACGAAGTTTTGCCATGGTGCGTTACTCCTTGTCGGAACTGAACTCGTGAATCGATCGTGTTGCGTTGAACCACGAGCACTCTTTTGCAATCAGCGTGCCAGCTTGATTGAAAACGCCTAATGCTCTGTTTTATTAAGGATTTTTCAAGATTGTCGCGTAGCAACCCGCCCCCGCCGTCTGACAAAGACCCTACAATTTGTAGGGGCGACAACATTCACGTCGCAATTCCTGCAAGCCTTGCACGCCTGAGCGTTGCGCCAGCGGCAAGGCGCTCGCTGAACCGCTGCAACCTGCCGGCGGAGGCCCTTGGCAGCTTCGCTTTCCAGCTCGCCCCATGTGCGCTCTGCCTCGACGGCGTCCTGCCCTTGCACCAGCCCCTGTTCGACCGCCTCGACATGCTCGATTCCGCACCGGAACGCGCCTGCGTGTTCCGAACCTACATGAACGCGCATTTCATGCTCGACGACGCACCCGCCCTTGGACTGTCGGAAAATGTGCGCCTCGATCGCAGCAGGATGGACTACCTGCGTCTGCTCAGAGGCTGGCTGTTCGATTCGGAAAGCCGGGAGGGGGCGATCCTCAAGGCCTGGGTGGAGTCTCGCTTCGGCCTCCTCACCCGCTACCATCGCGGAGCGCTGGGCGCCGAGGACAGCGCTGCGCGCAGCGGCTTCGATCAGGAGGTCGCCGCCGGTCTGTATTCCACCGCTGGACTGGAAGCACAGGTGGACCTGCTCTATGGATGGACGCAGTACGAACTTGCACGGCGCTTTCACGGGCGTACCCACCTGCAGCTCTACCGCGGCTGTTCCGGCCCGAAGGCACTGCGGGAGTTGCATGCGCTCGATGACGGCAGGCGCGTGGTCGAACTGAACAACCTCAGCTCCTTCTCCGCCAGCGCCGAGCGCGCTGACGAGTTCGGCGATCGCGTCTTTTCATGCGCCACCCCCATGCCAAAGATCCTCGCCTTCAGCGGACTCATGCCGGGACTGCTGCAGGGCGAGAATGAATACCTGGTCATCGGCGGTGTCGCCGCGATCACGATCGAATACTGAAGTCCGCAGCCTTGTCGGAAGTCGGACATTGGCATGTCGGGCGCACGACAGCATCGGGTGCGCCCGCGCCTCCATCGCCGCCCGGAACCGCAGCCGTGAGGGGGCGGCTCCTCTGGACTCCGGTGGCATCGATCTTGCTGATCGAAGCAGGAAATCGCGAAGTACGCGCCCTGCAACCACAAGGAAGCCCCATGACGACCGTCTTCGACCAGATCCGCACCGGCCTCGCTGCCGATGGAGTGGTTCCATTCATCGGCGCAGACGCCCTTGCCGATGTCACCCACGGCAAGACCGGTGCCAAGATTCCGGCCACCAGCGACGAACTGATTCTCGCGCTCAACAACGGCCAGCCCATGGCGCCGCGGCTGATGTACGAGTTTCCACGTGCAGCAATGAACATCGAGCTCAAGCGAGGACGCAATGCAGTCAATCGCGCACTCGAGACCATTTATGCAGATACCGGGTGGTCTCGCGCTGGCCTGCACGATTGGCTCAACGGGCTGAATCTGCCCTATATCATCGACCTCAATCGTGACACCGGCCTCCAGCAGGCGTGGGCAAGCCGCCCGCATACGCTGATCGTTGGCATCGCCCGCATCGCCGGCGGGCTGCGCTACAAGCTCTTCAGCCACGATGGCACCGCCTACACCGCAGCACAGGACGAAAGCGGCATCGACCCTGCCGCCCCCATCCTGTTCAAACCCTGTGGCACGCCGTGGCCAGAGCCGAACTGGATTGCATCGGACGCCGACTTCGTCGATTACATCACCGAGCTCATGGGCGGCTTTGCCATCCCGCCGTATCTGAAGGAAAGGCGCAAGGGGCTGCGCTACCTGGTGCTCGGAGCACGTCTGAATCGCGACACCATCCGCATGCTGCTGGCCGACTTCATCTACAGCGCCGGCGAGCCCGCGGGCTGGGCGCTGATTCCCGGTGCGAACGACAAGGAAAAGCGTTTCTGTGCCCGGCTGGGTCTTGAAGTGGTCGATGCCGACTGGCGCGAACTGGCCGGCATGCCCCTGATCGAGGCCGCGTGACAATGCGCGAATGGGACGAGGCCAGACACGCGCTCGGCAATGCCGGGATGGATGCAACACATCGCGCCTTTGTCGGTCTCGTTACCCGGCTGGCAAGCGCAGACGATGCCAGCTTTCCGGCACTGTTCAACGAACTGCTTGATCACAGCCGCGAGCATTTCGCTGCCGAGGATGCGCTGATGCGTTCCAGCCGTTTTGCGGCTACCGGAGAACACATTGGCGAGCACCAACGGGTGCTTGCCGAACTGCGCGCGTTCAACCGCAGCGTGAAGGGAGGAAGGCTCATGGTCGCCAGAGCCTACGTTCGGGAGAGCCTGCCCGAATGGTTCGACCTGCATCTGTCGACAATGGACGCAGCGCTCGCCGCCCATCTGCGCAAGCAACACGCTGCCGCCTGAAACCGCATGCGCCAGAAGTCCGGCTACGTGCCGGACCTCAAATCACCGGATGTGATACGCCGGCGACAGTTCGATCAGGGCAGACGCATCGCGCACGCAGGCCTCGCGCACGCTCGGGCTGAGTGCGCGCAGCCATTCCCGTGGCAAGGCCCGCTCACCACACAACGCCCCCATCACCATGCCGGCAATCGCACCCGTCGTATCGGCGTCGCCGCCGCGATTCACGATATCGACCAGCACGGGCTTGAAGCCGTCCTGGGTGGCCACCGCCTGGCATACCGCCCGCATCGTATCGACGATGTAGCCGCTGGGGTTGTCACAACGCCGGCCGCGGTAGTCGAAGTCGGCATGTGCCGACGCCAGCCGGTCTGCACATGCAACGACCTCATCGGTACCCGAGCCTGCGAGCGCCGCTTGAACCATCTCGATCACGCTCAGCGTTGCCGCATCAGTCAGAGGGTTGTTGTGGGTGACGCGCGCCTGCACCAGGGCCGCCCGGGACACGAGTTCGGGCGCCGCACCATGACTGGCCAGCGCAACCGGCAGGCAACGCATGGTCGCCCCATTGCCGGCGTCGGATGAAAGGGGCGCCTCCGTGCTGCCGCTCAGGCGCCAGCGCACGATGCCTCGGCGCACCGTGTTGCCGATATCGACCGGCTTGCTGCGCATCCATCCATCGAACGCCCGGGCGCAGGCGTCAGCATCGGGCATGCCTTGCGTCTCGATCCACGCCCCGGCCAGGGCAAGCGTCATCGTGGTGTCGTCGGTAACATCGCCAGCCGCAAGACGCAGCCAGCCGCCTCCGCAGATCCTGTCATGCACCCCGTACTGCGCGCCAATTTCGCGTGGGGTCATGAACTCCACGGTCGCACCGAGCGCATCACCGATCGCAAGGCCCAGCATCGCGCCGCACGCCCGGTCGCGCAGCAGATCGCGTGCCTCGTCGTGAACAGGATCCGGCGCATGCATCGTCCCGCGGCGCGCGGAAGCCTGCGAAGTCACACCTCGGGCCCGAAGCAGTTGGCATAGTCGGCACACGCCTCGCACGATGGTGATGCGCAGACATAGATGCCTTCACGCTGGCACAGCTCGCGGTAGAGGAATTTCTTCCACTTCATGTCGCGATTATTGGCCTCGGCGAGCGCGGGGAAATTGAGCGCGATGAGTTGCGACAGCTCCCGGCGTGACGGCAGGCCGAGATCCTGCCAGAGATGGTCACTCCCCATGCACGCGGTTGCCATGACCACGGCCATGTCGCCGGCACCCGCCACGACATCGGCAGCATGGTCCGCAACGAAACGAAGAAGATCATCAAACTCGGGGTGAAGCACGGGCGTCGGCCCCAGCGCCTTGTTCGGACGCCAGACCAGGCCAGGAAAATGCCGCTCGACGAGCGCAGCGAAGCGCGCCTCGCCAAGTCCGAAATCTGCAGGCAGCACGCCCTCGCCGACCGTCCACCCGGCAATCAGATGGGCAATGAACTCGTCGTTCGGGTGGCCAGCTGCGTGATCCATCAAGTGCGCGTGCAGCGCGTTACGGACGGGTGAAGTACGAGAGCTCAGGGGTGCCAGCATGATGAAAGACTCCTTCTGGTTCGATCCAGTGCGCACCGGACAGGCAGCCCCGTGCCGATGCGCGCGATCCGGTCAGTACTCGACCAGCAGATCCTCGTCGCGCAGGATCATCTGGCATGCAAGGCGCCACGGCGTGACCGAGACATCCTCGACACGCATGCGCTCGATGTCCTCGCCGTTGATCTTCTTGTGCTCGCGCAACACGACGAGCTCCTTGTCGGTAAGACGACTTGCCATCGGGTCGGTACGCTGTCCGTGATTGGCGAGCGGCGTGATCTTGACCATGCAGGTCGCGCACTCGCCGTCTTCACAGGAAAAATCGATCGGAATGTGATTTTCCTTGGCGATCTTCAGAATGGTCTGGGTGTGCGATCCGGCCACGGCATAGACGGTCTTGTCCTTGTGGATCGGGCTTGAAAAGGTGATGTTAGGCATGGTGAAACTCCACTGCGGTTGATTGAACGGCCTCTCTGCCGGTTGTTGTCGGATTCAGCCCGGTCTCACCACGACGTGCCCGCCGAGCACCTGCGCCTGGCATGCGAGCCGGTTAGCGACACCTGCGTAGTTTTCCTTGAGCACCTTGTCCTCGAGCACCGAAGGCGTGGCCAGATGCTCGGAGCCAGTGACGATTTTCATCATGCAGGTGCCACACTCGCCCTCGCGGCAGCCATAGGTGAGACCGGCACCGATCTTTTCTGACACTTCGATCAGACGGGTTCCAGCGGGAACGGTGACGGTGACGCCGATGTCTTCAAACGTGACCTGGGCCTTGGGCATGGTCGGGCTCCTATGCGGTAAGCGCGTTGGGCGCGGTAAAGTCGATATGACGAGGGGCGACACGGCCAACGAGGTGCTCGGCCAGTTCGCGACCAAGCGCCGCGCAGCTCTCGAGTTCGTCGTCGGTGGGAATGAGCTTGACCTTCACGCCAGGTCGCGGGACACGAAGCTTGAGGCCGCGCAGACGGTCCTCGACCAGCCCAACGGCTTCGCCGCTCCAGCCATAGGAGCCAAACGCGCCGCCGAACTTGCCCTTGACCTTGACCAGTGTCAGCGACGAGAGCAGATCCCACACCGGCTTGACCGCATCGCCGTTGATCGTGGGCGAGCCGAACACCAGACCGTCGGCCTCCTCGATGAGATCCACGAACGGGCCGGGGTCGCCGCCGGCAAGGTCGTACATCGAAACGCGGACGCCCTCCACGCCCTCGGCACCATTGCGCACTGCCTGAGCCATGCGCTCGGTGTTGCCGTAGGCGCTGATGTAGAACACCAGCAGCGTCTTCTCGCGCCCGCCCGCCTCGTTGGCCAGCAGAGGGGCGGCAAGCTGACGGTAGCGTCGAACGTAGCTCGTCGGCGCGTCACGCAGGATCGGGCCATGTGCCGGCGCCACGAGACGAAGCGGGAGCGGCTCGATCAGGTCGAGCGCGGTCAGCACATGCTCGCGGAACGGCCGCATGATGTGCTGGTAGTAATAGTCGAACGAAAAGCGGAAATCGCCGACGCTGTCGTTGAACAGGCGCGAATCGCAGAAGTGACAACCGAACACGTCACCCGAGAACAGCAGCCCTTCCTCCTCGACCCAGGTGCATTGGGTATCCGGCCAGTGCAGATAAGGCGTATGCAGGAAGCGCAGGGTGCGACCGCCAAGGTCGATGCGGGTGTCCTCGTCGACCGGAATGATGCGGGCCTCGTCCAGACTTTCCTTGACCAGGCCCTTGAGCATCTTCAGGGCCGGATAGGAGAGGTAGAGCGAGGCCTGAGGCGCGGCCTTGAGCAGCGCGGGCAGCGCGCCCGTGTGGTCGGGTTCGAGATGGTTGAGCACGATAGCGCGGATCTCGTCCGGGCGACAGCAGGACCACAGCCGCGCGAAGAAGTCCTCGGCAAACTCGGCCTTGACCGTATCGATCACGGCCACACCTTCGCTTCCCCGCACGGCATAGGCGTTGTAGCTGGTGCCATTGGCCGTGCGCAGGATGATGTCGAACTGGCGCAGGTCCGGGTCGAGCGCGCCCACCCAGAACACATCCGGGGCAATGGCAACCGGCTCGCCAGGACGAACTGCACCGGCGCGACTCATGGAAAGCTCGCTCCGGACGGCGGCGCACAGTAGACCGCAGGGTTACGCGGGGGCTTGCACTCAGCCACCTCGGCGGCGCTGGTTGCATGACTGCAGCCCTGCGGCACGGCCCCGTCGGGCAGCCGCACCCCGCGCTGCACAAGCCACACGGCATCGAATCCGCAGCAGCGCTCGCCAGCCAGTTCGATCAGTGGCCGGCGAATCAGCAGGGGCTCGGCAACGAGGCGCGAAAGTGCGGCCTCGGCGCTGAACTCGGCGGGAACGACCGTCCCCGCCTTGACCGCGGGCGCGGCTGGATTGAACCACTCGCGCACCGGTCCGGTGCCGAAGAACGCCGACAATGTGCTCGTCGTCCATGGCTCCGTCAGGAGATCACGGACGACGACCTCACAGCCGGCCTCCCGCAGCAGCCCGATCTGACGCGTGTTGGTCGCGCAACCGGGCTTCCACCAGAAGCTTACTGTCGGCATTCCGCTTCCCTCATCTGCTCGAGCAGGTGAAGCGGAATGCCGGTCAGCGAACCCAGCGGATTCAGCGCATCGCCATACTCATCGACGATCGCCCCCTCGATCGGGCAGATCTCCGCACATTGCGGCAGATCGTGATCGCCAAGGCACTCGGTGCACTTGTCGGGGTTGATGAAGAACAGCGGCTCGCCCGGCTGCATGACCGCCGAGATGGCCTTGTTCGGACACAAGGGCTCGCAGGCATAACAGCCCACACAGGAATCGACGATTTCAAGTGACATGTCTGTTCTCCTGTCAGGCAGCCTGGGCCGAAGCGCCGGCCACGGGCAGATCGAGCTTGCCAGCCGCTGCCATTTCGTCATACACGGCGCGGATGGCCTCCTCGATCGGCTCCATCGCATGCTCGCCATTGGGCTGAATGCCGGCCTTTTCTAGATCGGCCCAGGGCTCGAAACCGATCTTGCTTGCGAGCAGGACCTCGACCCCTTCGAGTGACTTGATGATGCCGCCGAGCACGGTTTCGCCGTCCCCACAGGACTCGTCGCCCATGCAGTACGCAGTGCACTTGCGGTGACCGAGGAAGCGGTGCTCCTTCGGACCCACTTCGTACACCAGGAACTCATGTGCATGCCCGAAGTGCTCGTTGATCACCCCGCCGCCCTTGGTCGCAATCGCGATGCGGATGTTGCGGGTCGCAGGCGCAGCCTCGTCCTCCACCGGTGCATCCGGATTGAATCTGGGCGCGGCCTTGAGCGCACGCTTCATTTCGAGCTCGTTGGTGATCGCTTCATGCACCTTGGCGCGCTCGACCATGGCGGTGGCGTAATCGACTTCCATCTCGTCGATCTTGTCGAGGGTGAACTCGTCACCGCGGTCCTCTCCCAGCAGGCCAACCGCATCGGCACGACACTGGCGGCAATGACGCATCATCGACATGTCGCCGGAGCAGTCGTCCTGCAGCGCCTGGAGTTCGAGCGGCGTCGGCTCGGGCTGCCCCATGATGCCGTAGTAGGTGCCGTGCTCGGCCTCGGCGATCAGCGGCATCACGTTGTGCAGGAAAGCGCCCTTGGCCTTGACGATCTTCGACACCTCCTTGAGGTGCTGGTCATTGACGCCCGGGATCATCACCGAATTGACCTTCACCAGAATGCCGCGGCTGGTGAGCATCTCCAGCCCTTTCTGCTGCTGCTCGATCAGGATCCTCGCGCCTTCCACACCCCGAATGCGCTTGTTCTCCCAGAAGATCCACGGATAGATCTTGGCGCCGATCTCGGGATCAACACAGTTGATCGTGATCGTGACGTGGTCGATGTTGTGCTTCGCCAGCTCGTCCACACAGTCCGGCAGCGACAGGCCATTGGTCGACACACAGAGCTTGATGTCCGGCGCCTGCTCCGAGAGCTGACGGAAGGTCTCGAAGGTGCGCTCAGGGTTGGCGAGTGGGTCTCCGGGTCCGGCAATGCCGAGCACCGTCATCTGCGGAATCGCGGCTGCCACGGCGAGCGTCTTCTTGACCGCCTGATCCGGCGTCATCAGTTCGGACACGACGCCCGGACGGGATTCGTTGGAACAGTCGTACTTGCGGTTGCAATAGTTGCACTGGATGTTGCAGGCGGGCGCGACCGCGACGTGCATGCGGGCAAAGTAGTGATGAGCCTCCTCCGAATAACAGGGGTGGTCCTGCACTTTGCTGCGGATATGGTCGGGCAGATGCGACAGCGCATCCGGCTCGGTACCACAACCGCTCTCACTGCAACCGCCTCCGGCACTCGGGGGCGCGGCGTTGCTGATGACCGGGAGTTCCATCGTCAATCCCCTAGTAGATGTCTGACGGGGATTCTTCTGCAAACCGCGTGCCAGGGAGAGGACGGCGCTAGAGCGCTGAATTTACTGAAACTTCGTCACGCCGCAGGCACAGATTGTAGGAATTACAACAGGGCACGCTGTGGGACTCGCGACACCTTCGGCACAAGACCGCCTGCTTGCACGCATGCCACCGGCAGCCTCGAGTGCGCAACTGGAGCCGAAGGCGACGCTGCCGGGACTGCTCATTCTTTCCGCATCGGAAGCGTTCACCTCGCGTTCACTTGGCATATGCAATTTTCACAGTCCGGGAAGCCCCCGTATCCCAAAGCATCCTCCACCTCTCACGACGCATTGCTGAACCGGAGATCAAAGCATGAAACCACTGTCCCGATACCTGGCACTGTCCGGCCTGTGCGCCCTTGCCCTGACGGCGCACGCTCAACAATGGGAGCCCCTCCCCGAACAGCCCCCGATCCCTGCTGACAATCCGCAAAGTCAGGCCAAGATCGACCTGGGCAAGACCCTGTTCTTCGATCCACGCCTCAGCGAACACGGCACGCTGTCCTGCAATTCCTGCCACAACGTCATGGCCGGCGGTGACGACAATCGCCCCAACTCGATCGGCATGCACGATGCCCGTGGCGGACGCAGCGCACCGACGGTATGGAACGCGGCCTACCAGTCGGTGCAGTTCTGGGACGGCCGGGCAGGCACGCTGGAAGAACAGGCCAAAGGCCCGATCACCAACCCGATCGAGATGGGCATGAGCGATGCGGTCGTAGCCGTTGGCCGGCTGGAGCAGATTCCGGCCTATCTGCCGCTGTTCAAGGCCGCCTTCCCGGCAGCATCAAAGCCGATCACGATGGACAACGTGGCCAAGGCCATCGCCGCCTATGAACGCACACTGGTGACGCCCGACTCACCCTACGACCGCTACGTGAAGGGCGACAAGACGGCCCTCACCGCGCAGCAGGCCCGCGGCATGAAGACATTCGGCGACCTCGGCTGCACGGCCTGTCACGCCGGCGCGAACTTCAGCGGACCGCCCATGCCGATGGCGCAGGGCTTCTTCATGAAGTTTCCGACCTTTGCAGGCAGTGCGTTCGACAAGCAGTACGACCTGCTCTCGGACACGGGCCGACACGCATCGACGGGCAAGGACAGCGACAAGCACATGTGGCGGGTGCCGACCTTGCGCAACATCGCGCTGACAGCCCCCTACATGCATAACGGCAAGGTTCCGACACTGGAAGAGGCCGTACGGGTGATGGCTAAGACGCAGCTCAACCGGGACATCGACGCCACCCAGCTTGCGGATGTCGTGGCCTTCCTCGGCAGTCTGAGCGGGAAATTCCCGGAGCAGACCATGCCCCGGCTGCCGCTGACCAGCGGCAACTCCATCGTCCCCCCGATCGACCCCCACCTGAAGAGCGCAAGAGCAGCGAACTAGCACTGCGCAGGCCGGAAGACGGGTGCTCCCGTCTCCGGCTCAAGTCGGCATCACGACTCGAAACACGCGCTCATGTGAAGAGTGCCGCGCCTTCTGCAATCGCAGAACAAGCCGAAGGGCATGGGTGCATGCCGACAGGCCCCGCTGAACATTGCGTGAAGACAACATTCAGCGAAGCGTCGCGATCTCGAATCGATCGAGGCGAATAAGCGCACTCAGATCTGACGCACCTTGATGTTGAGCGTCTGGATGCGATAGGCAATCTGTCGCGGCGTCATATTCAGCAGTCGGGCGGCCTTGGCCTGTACCCAGCCGGCCTGCTCAAGTGCAGCGATGACCCGCTCGCGCTCATCCAGATCCGGATCATCGAGATCCACCGAACCGCCTCCACGCATTGGCGAGACACGCTCTTCGACACCCGAGATCAGCACCAGATCGCGATCGATGACGCCATCCTCGCTCATGACTGCCGCACGCTCGATACAGTTTTCGAGCTCGCGCACATTGCCCGGCCACGCATGGTGAAGAAGGATGCGCAGGGCGCTGTCGGTGATCGAAAGCGGACGTCCCTGCATTTTTGCCACCTTGCCGACCAGGAACGACGCGATCTCGGGAATGTCCTCGACGCGCTCCCGCAGCGGCGGCAGCATGATGGGCATGACGTTCAGGCGATAGAACAGATCCTCGCGGAACTTGCCCGCTTCGACTTCCAGTTCCAGATCGCGATTGGTTGCTGCAATCACCCGCACATCCACCCGCAATGTGCGCACGCCGCCAACGCGCTCCAGCTCGCCTTCCTGCAGCACGCGTAACAGCTTGGCCTGGAAGGACGCGGAGATTTCGCCGATTTCGTCCAGGAAAAGCGTGCCGGCATCGGCCGTCTCGAAACGCCCCTTGCGCTGCGTGAGCGCACCGGTGAATGCCCCCTTCTCATGGCCGAAGAGCTCGGACTCCAGCAGGTTCTCCGGCAGGGCCGCACAGTTGAGCTTGACGAAGGGCCCCGCTGCGCGCGGGGAGTTGTAATGGATGGCCTGGGCGATCAGCTCCTTGCCGGTGCCGGTCTCGCCGCGCACCAGCACGGTCGTGTTCCACTTCGCCACCTGCCGTACCTGATCGAACACCTTACGCATCACGGCGGTGTGCCCGATGATGCTGTCGAAGCCGAAATGGCTCCGCACGGTGCGCCGCAAACTGTCGCGCTCCTCCGAAATATCCCGGCGTTCCTGGCGCACCTGACGGGAGAGTCTCACCGTCTGACCAATCAGGTTTGCCACCATCTCCGCAAAATGGGCATCGTCGTCGAGGCGTTCCCGAACCGCCAGCGGAGGCTGCAGCGCAAGCACACCGACGGTTTCATGTGCGGCCCGGATCGGCACGCCGATAAAGGGTGCGTCGGCGTCGAACACCCCGCGCTGACGCAGGTAATCGGGGCTTTCGGCAAGGCGCTGGAGAACGAGCGGCCTCGAGCGCTGCTGTACGCTGCCGATCACACCCTCGCCCGCACGCCAGCGGATATCCGGATCGATCGTGCTATCCACGCCATGCAGGGCCGAAATCGCCATCGCCTCCCCATCCGGCTCGCTCAGGGTAACCAGGGCCCGATTGAAGCCGCACTCCTCATCCAGTACACGCAGGAGTTCCGCAAGGGTTTCGCGCAGTTCCAGCGAACGCGACAACACCCGGCTGACCCGATACAAGGCCTCAAGCGACGATTCGAGCCAGGCTGCGCGTGCCTCGTCCAGCGGATCGCTCGCAGTCATCTTCCGCCCTCCTCATCGGCCACGGGAACCTGGCCCAAGGCAGGAATGCTTACCAGAAGCCGGCAGCCGCCTGCATACGCGGGATCGATCTCGAGCACACCGCGATGCCGGCTGACGATCTCCTGAGCCAGCGACAATCCAACCCCGCGCCCTGCTGCGCGTCCCTTCTTGGTCGAGAAGAAGGGCTCGAACACTTTCAGGCGCAATTCGTCGGGAATGCCCGGGCCGGTATCGGTCAGCGCCGCGCGCACATACTTGCCACGCACCTCGGTGCTCAGGCTCAGGTTGCGTTCGGTCCAGCCGCGCACATTCATGGCTTCCACCGCATTCGTCACCAACTGCCGGAACAGGGCCCTCAGTGCGGTGGGGTTGCCCTGGACCGAAGGCAGGACATGCGCCGGCAGCCAGTCGACCGTTACCCCTGCTGACAGGAAGGTCTCTGTCTCGAGCATCAGCACGTCACGCAGAACCTCATTGAGGTTAACCAGTCCGGTGGGCGCCTCGGGCTCGGGCGGCATGGCCGCCTGCAAGGTGGAGATGGCCTCCTCTCCCGCACGCTGCGCATCCGCAAGCGCCTTGGCGAGCGCATCACCTCCTGCAGCACCGCCAGCACGGCGACGCTGCAGACTCGCCGCCGCCGAGATCAGATTCACCGGCCCCTGCAACTGAAAGATCGCCCCCGACAATGCCTCGCGCAGGCTCTGGTTGAATTCGCCCTCGGACAGCATCGCGCGCATCGCTGCAATACGCAGCGCCTCCTGCTGACGCTTGGAGGCACTGATGTCGTGCATCACCAGCAGCATGTAGTCGGAGCAACCATCGCCGTAGAACGCATCGGGGCTGGTATGACGCTCCTCGAACCACGACACCGAACACGAATACCAGCGCGGCTCGCCCGAATCCGAATCGAAGCGCAGTTCGTGGTTGAGCAAGGCACGGCGGTGAGCCAGTGCATGCTTGAAACTCTCACCGAGACTTTGACGCAGTGCATCCATCACCGAATGTGCGGGCTCGGTCACCCGCATGTCGGAGACCACACGGCGGTAAGCAGGGTTGTCGAGGACGACCTTGCCCTCGACGTCGAGCAGCGCAACCGCGACTGGAGCCACCGAGATCACCGACTCGATGAGCTGCTTGTGATTGCTCAGCTGCTGTGCCAGACGGTGCTCTTCGGTGGCGTCCCAGTGCATGCCGAGGTAACGGGTTTCCTCTCCCTTGATCGCGGCGGAGCGCAACGGCGTGACCGTCAGCTCGGCCACATAGGGCGTTCCGTCACGCCGGCGGTTGAGCAGGCGCCCGGTCCATGACTGGCCGCTTTTCAGGGCCAGCCACATCGTCTGGTAGACCGAGCGCGGTGTCGATTTGTAGGACAACAACGACTGGCGCTGCCCGACCACCTCGGAGGCGGCATACCCGGTGATCGCCGAAAAGGCCGGGTTCACATACAGGATGTGCGCATTGACATCGGTGATCGAGATCGCAATCGCAGATTGCTCTACCGCATCGTGGAACACGGCATCGGAGAACACGGCATGCATCGAATCAGGGGCCGACATTGAAGCCTCTCAAGGGACAGTTTGATCGTCTCTAGCAATCATTGTGCCAAACCTCACAATTCGATGCACTTGTCCGGTGCATGACAGCGGGAAACCTGTCCTGCCACGAAATCGGCGCTTTTCGGGCTGCGCCAGGCGTCAGCGGAACCCGCCACAGACCTTGTCGTGTTTACGACAATCTCTGCGCAACTGACGTACTCGAAACATGCCGGCGCACCTCCTGAAACATCACACCTCCATGAAATCAGTTACTTGCAGACAATCCCACTGTGGCATGTCTCATGCAACACACAGCATGAAAACCGCAATGACGGAGATCGTCGGCAATGAGTGAATGGTTGATGCTGCTGCTGGGCACGGCGCTGGTAAACAACGTCGTGCTGGTGAAATTCCTAGGCCTGTGTCCCTTTATGGGGGTCTCGCGCAAGATCGACAGCGCGCTTGGCATGGGAATGGCCACGACCTTCGTGCTCACGCTCGCGAGTGCCGTGACCTGGGTGCTCGAGCATGCCCTGCTCGCCCCCTTCGATCTGGCTTATCTGCGCATCCTGGGCTTCATCCTGGTCATCGCCGCAACCGTCCAGTTCGTCGAAATGGCGGTCAAGAAGAACGCGCCCGCCCTGTACAAGGTGCTCGGCATCTATCTTCCGCTCATCACGACCAACTGCGCGGTGCTCGGCGTGGCGCTGCTCAATGTCCAGGAGGGCGCGGGCTTCGTTCGCAGCGTCGTCTATGGGCTGGGCTCAGCAGCCGGCTTCACCATGGTTCTCGTACTGTTCGCCGGACTGCGCGAGCGCCTGGCGCTCGCACGCGTGCCGGCAGCCTTCGCCGGCGCGCCAATTGGTTTTGTAACTGCCGGACTGCTGTCGCTCGCGTTCATGGGCTTTTCCGGCCTCACCAACCACTGACCGACACTCTCAAAGGAGCCGACATGTTGATCGCCGTAGTTAGCCTCTCCGTGATGGGCGCTGTTTTCGGCCTCGGGCTGGGGCTTGCCGCACGCTTCTTCCATGTCGAACGGGACGGCGTCGAAGCCGAAATCGAAGCCATGATGCCCGGCACCAACTGCGGTCAGTGCGGCTTTCCCGGTTGCGCAGGCGCCGCCGAGGCGCTCATTGCAGGGAACGCACCTGCCACCTGTTGCCCGCCCGGTGGCCTGCAGCTGGCCGAAGCGCTGGCCGCGCGACTCGGTCTCGCACTCGACGCCGGCGCCGTCCAGATTCAGGTGCCGCGCATCGCCGAGGTGCGCGAGGAAATCTGCATCGGATGCACGAAATGCTTCAAGTCCTGCCCCACCGATGCGGTGCTGGGCGCCGTCAAGCAGATCCACTCGGTGATTCGCGAGGCCTGCACCGGCTGCGCGAAATGCGAAGAAGTCTGCCCCACCGGGGCCATCGACCTTGCTCCGGTGCCCGTCACACAGCAAACCTGGGTCTGGCCGAAACCGGTCAGCGCCTGAGAGTGATGCCATGAATACCCCCGCCTTATCGACCCCCTCCTTCCTGCGCCGCATGCTGCAGCGCTGGGGCGCCCACCCCGAAGGCCGCAAACATCCGGCCGCGGATACCGAGATCACGGTGCTGCCTCTGCCTCCGCGGCTGATCCTGCCGCTTGCCCAGCATATCGGCGCGCCGGCACGCCCACTGGTGCAGGCAGGGCAGTATGTGCTGCGCGGCGAACTCATTGCCGAAGCGCAGGGAGCAATCTCCGCGCCGATACATGCGCCGACATCCGGCACCGTGATCGGCATCGCCGAGGTACCGGTGCCGCACGCCTCCGGCCTTGCCGGTCCGGCCATCCTGCTTGATACCGACGGTCTTGATGAAGCCCTGCCACCGGATCACACCGACCCGTTCAGCCTCGAACCCGCGGAGATTGCGCGCAGGGTTGCGGCTGCCGGCGTGGTCGGCATGGGCGGCGCAACCTTCCCGGCGGCCGTCAAGCTCGCCCTCGGCCAGAAGAACCCGATTCCCACGCTGATCCTGAACGGTGGCGAGTGCGAACCCTACCTGTCGTGCGACGATCGTCTGATGCGCGAACGCGCCCCTGAGGTCATTGACGGCGCACGCATCATCCTGCGGGCCATTGGCGGCGAACGCGCATTGATCGGAGTGGAGAATAACAAGCCTCAGGCGATCGCTGCCCTGCGTGCGGCGGCCGAGGGCGTCGCCGATGTGGAGGTCGTCGAGGTTCCGAGCCGCTATCCGATGGGCTCGGAAAAGCAGCTCATTTCCTGGCTGACCGGGCGTGAAGTGCCTGCGGAAGGCCGTTCGGCAGATATCGGTGTCATGGTGCAGAACGTCGGCACCGCCGCCGCCATTCACCGTGCGATCCGCTTCGGAGAGCCGCTCACCCGGCGCATCGTCACCGTCTCCGGCGGCGCCATCCGCACACCGCGCAACCTTGAGGTGCGCATCGGCACGCCGCTCTCCACCCTGGTGGCATTCTGCGGCGGAACGACGGAACCGGTCGCGCGCTGGGTCATGGGTGGGCCGATGATGGGATTGTCCATCCACTCGCTCGACATTCCGGTGATCAAGGGAAGCGGCGGACTGCTTGGACTGGTCGAACACGAACTCGCAGCCCTCCCGGAACCCGGCCCCTGCATTCGCTGTGCTTCCTGCGTGGGCGCCTGTCCGATCGGGCTGATGCCGCTGGAGATGGCTGCACTGATCAGGAGCGGCGATCTCAAGGCGTCGGTCGAGATCGGACTCAAGGATTGCATCAGCTGCGGTACCTGCTCCTTTGTCTGCCCTTCCCAGATTCCGCTCGTCCAGTACTTCAACCATGCCAAGGGCGAACTCGCAGCCCAGGGCCGGAACCGCATGAAACAGGATGCCATCAAGGAGCTTGTCGAAGCGCGTGAAAGCCGCATGGAACGCGAAGCGCGCGAAAAGGCCGAGGCTGCGGAGCGACGCAAGGCCGAGCGCGCCCGCGCCAAGGCGGCTGCCGCCGAAGCCGCAGCGGCAAAGGCAAGCGCAGCCGCGAAAACAACCGAGGAGACCACGGCATGAACCCGATTTCCTCGCCTCACGCGCACGGAGCCCGCTCCGTTGGCCGTGTCATGCTGCTGGTGATGCTGGCACTGACCCCGGCAACGATGGCCGGCTTCTGGCACTTCGGCTGGCCGGCGATCACGCTATGGTGTGTCACCATTCTTTCCGCCCTGATCTCCGAGGCCTTCTGTGCGCGTCTGGCGGAGCGCCCCGCAGGCCCCTTGCTCGCCGACGGATCGGCAATGCTCACCGGCTGGCTGCTCGCCCTGTCCCTCCCCCCCTGGGCACCGTGGTGGATCGCTGCGGCGGGCGCGAGCTTCGCCGTCATCGTGGCCAAGCACGCCTTCGGCGGCCTGGGACAAAACCTCTTCAACCCGGCAATGGCCGCGCGGGTGATGTTGCTGATCTCGTTTCCGGTCGAAATGACGCAATGGGTTGCCCCCCACGCAGCGGGCTTGAGCGCAGCGCTTGACCCGATGACCGCACTGAGCGTGACCTTCGGCGGCAACGTGCCAGACGCCATGACGAGCGCATCACTGCTGGGCCACGTCAAGTCCGAGGCATCGCGCGGCATCGCCCTGTCGCAATCGCTGACCGGACACTGGGATCCGTTCAGCTTCGGCCTCGGCCAACGCGCCGGCAGTCTGGGGGAAACCAGCGCCCTGCTGCTCGCCGCTGGCGGCGTGTTCCTGATGCTGAAACGGGTGATCGGCGTGCAGATTCCGGCCGCCTTCATTCTGGGTGTGGTGCTGCCCGCAGCCTTTGCGCACCTCCTCGCTCCGGATCAGTATCTGCCGCCCCTGGCTCATCTGCTGACCGGTGGCGTCATGCTCGGCGCCTTCTTCATTGCGACCGACTATGTAAGCTCGCCAAGTACCCCGCTCGGACAGTGGATCTTCGGTCTGGGCTGCGGCTTGCTGACCTGGGTCATCCGCACATGGGGGGCTTATCCGGAAGGCGTGGCCTTCGCCGTACTGCTCATGAATTCGGCAGTGCCCCTGATCGATCGCGTCACGCGTCCCCGCATCTTTGGCCGCCGCCGCAACGGTCACTCGATGACTGCCCCGTGAATCAACTTGAAGCGCCGAATCCAGCCATGCGCAAATCGCCATTGTCCTCTCCGCCCATCGAGGCCCTGTGGTACCAGGGCGCCTCGCTTGGCCTCGTCGCCCTGACTGCAAGCGCTGCACTCGCGTTCGCGCATCAGGCCACCGGACCTGCCATCGCCGAAGCCGCGGCGCGCGACACCGCCGCCTCGCTGGCTCAGGTTTTACCGCAGGGGTTTGCCGACAACGACCTGCTCAAGGACACCATCAGCCTGCCGATGGCTGGCACCCCGCCGCTGACCGTCTATCAGGCGCGCCGGGCAGCCGAGGTCCGCGGCGTGGTCTTCGCCGTGACCGCCAAGGGCTATGCCGGGCCGATCCGCATCATGATGGGCGTCGATCGCAGCGGTCGCCTGCTCGGCGTGCGCGTCACCCGCCACACAGAGACGCCCGGACTCGGCGACAAGATCGAGTTCGCCAAGAATCCGTGGATCGACAGCTTCGCCGGCAAGTCGCTTGAGTCCCCGCCACCAGCGCGCTGGGCGGTGAAGAAGGATGGTGGTGACTTCGACCAGTTCGCCGGCGCCACGATCACCCCGCGCGCAGTCGTCAACGCGGTCCGTGGCGGGCTCGAACTGTTTGCGCACAACCGCAGCGCCATGCTGGGCGAGGACGATCACCTGCTGACCCTGAAGAAGGAACCGACATCATGAGTCTGCACTGCAAGGACACAGGCTCCGAACCTGAAGCGGCCCCGAGGCTGCCATTCGGCAACATCATCCGCGACGGTGTGTGGCGGCAGAACGTCGTGTTCACACAGATGCTCGCGCTCTGCCCCCTGATGGCCGTCACCAGCACGGCCACGAACGGCCTCGGCATGGGGCTCGCCTCCACCGCCGTACTGGTGCTGTCGAACGCCATCGTTGCAGCGATCCGCAACTTCGTTAGTCCCAGCGTACGTATCCCGACCTTCATCGTGCTGATCGCGACCCTGGTGACCCTCGTGGATATGAGCCTGAACGCATGGCTGCACGATCTGCACAAGGTGTTGGGGCTCTTCATTGCCCTGATCGTGGTCAATTGCGCGATCCTTGGCCGTGCCGAGGCCTTCGCCTCCCGCCAGCCGGTGCTCTCCTCCATCGTCGACGGCATCGCCATGGGGCTGGGCTTCACGCTGGCACTGATCGTACTTGGCGCGACACGCGAAGTGCTCGGCAGCGGCACGCTGTTTGCCAGCGCCAGCCTGCTGCTGGGCGAGTCCTTCCGCTTCCTCGAGATCACGGTCATCCCGGACTACAAGGGCTTTCTGATGATGATCCTGCCGCCCGGCGGCTTCCTCGCACTCGGCTTCCTCATGGCATTGCAGCGTCATGTCGAGACACGACGTGCACACCAAACCCCCGCACCCGAAGCCTTGCCGGCGGAAGGCGCCTCTCTCTGAGCGAGCATCCGGATGAGAATCGGCATAGCGTATTCCGATGGCGCCCAGCACTGCTGGCTGCGCATCGATGTGGCGGACGAGGCCACGGTAAAGGATGCGATCGAGCATTCGGGCGTGCTGGCCATGTATCCGCAGATCGACCTCACGCAACAGAAGGTCGGCATCTTCGGCAAGCTGGTCAAGCTCGACGCCCCTTTGCAGCCAGGCGACCGGGTCGAGATCTACCGTCCGATCACCTGCGATCCGACCCAGGTCCCGCGGCGGGGCGGCATGGAGGATGAGGACTGAGCATCGACACGCTGGCAGCAGCATCACACCTGGGACATACTGTCGTCATTGAATGACCCGGGGCGACCATGCTCGTTGCCATTGTCGACGACACTCCGCTGAACCTGACCCTGATGGAGACGCTTGTCGGCCGCGTGGGCGGCTGCCAGGCGGAGTGTTTTGCCGAACCGCTCGCCGCGCTCGACTGGTGCGAGCGCAATGAGCCCGACCTGATCATCGTCGACTACATGATGCCGGGCATCGACGGTATCGAGTTCATACGGCGTATCCGCGCCTTGCGCGACCATGATGACCTGCCGATCCTGATGGTCACGGCCAATAATGAACGCCGCACCCGCTACGATGCGCTTGAGTTCGGCGCCAACGACTTCCTCAACAAGCCGATCGACCCGCACGAGTTCGAACCCCGGGTACGCAACATGCTCAAGTTGCGCGAAGCTCACCTGGCGACACGCGACCGCGCGGTGCGACTTGCCGAAGCGGTGCGCCAGGCGACGGCGGAGATTCACGCCCGCGAACGCGAAACCATTACCCGCCTGGCTCGTGCAGCGGAGTTCCGTGATCCTGAAACCGGTGCCCATATTCAGCGCATGGCGCACTATTCAGCACTCGTCGCCCGACGCCTGGACATGGGCGAGCAGTATGCGGATGAAATGCTGCAGGCTGCCCCCATGCACGACGTCGGCAAGCTCGGGATACCGGATTACATCCTGCTGAAAGCGGGCCGCCTCAGCGCGGAAGAAATGACGGTGATGAAGCGCCACCCGGCCATCGGCTACGACATTCTCAAGGACTCGTCTTCGTCGGTCGTGCGGATGGGGGCGATCATTGCGCTCAGCCATCACGAGAAATTCGATGGCACTGGCTATCCGGGCAAGCTGCGGGCCTCGGCGATCCCGCTCGAGGGTCGCATCGTTGCCGTGGCCGACGTTTTCGACGCGCTGACTTCGGAGCGCCCCTACAAGCGCGCCTGGACGCTGGACAAGGCCATCGCCTTCCTGCGTGAAGGCCGCGGCAAGCACTTCGACCCAACCTGCGTCGACGCCTTTCTGCGCGGCTGGAAGGATGTGCTCGAAATCCGGAAGCGCTTTCAGGACGAATGGTAGGCGGCTTACCGAGGCAGGCGCCGCCTACCCGCCAGGCTCAGCCCGGCTTGCGCTCGATTAGTTCAACCTTGTAGCCATCCGGATCTTCGACGAAGGCGATGACCGTACTGCCGTGTTTCATGGGCCCCGCTTCGCGTACCACCTTGCCGCCACGGGCACGGATATCGTCACAGGCCTTTCCGGCGTCCGGCACTTCCAGCGCAATGTGCCCGTAGGCAGTGCCAAGATCGTACTTGTCCACGTCCCAGTTGTGGGTGAGTTCAAGCACCGTGCCCTCGTCCTCGTCCTGATAGCCGACAAACGCCAGCGTGAACTTTCCGTCAGGGTAGTCATTGCGGCGCAACAGCCGCATGCCGAGCACTTCGGTATAAAAGGCAATCGATCGATCCAGATCGCCTACGCGCAACATGGTGTGGAGCATTCTCATGGTTCAGTCCTCTTGTATTACGGGGGTAAGATCCCGCGCATCGATCAATGGCAGTCGGCCACCCTGCACGCGCAGACGCCGACGCGCATCCTGCCAGCCCGGATATAGCCGTTCCACCACCGACCAGAAACGCGGTGAATGATTCATTTCCAGCAGATGCGCAACTTCATGCGCAACGACGTAGTCGATCAGTGCGGGCTCGAGGTGGATCAGCCGCCAGTGCAGGCGAATACCGCTCCTTGAACTGCAGCTGCCCCAGCGCGTGCGTGCTGACGACAGTCTGACCTCGGGCAGCGGAAGCCCCAGGCGATGGCAATACTCCTCGACCCGACCGCGAAACCAGTCGATTGCGCGTGTGCGCAGGGCGCGCACGAACCGCGCCGTCGTCGCGGAAGCGGGCAGCCAGATTTCGTCCGCACCATCAGCCGCAAGCCGCCACTGCACTCGCCGCCCCGACTGCAGAATGCACAGGCGCGCGGCTCTGCCCAGCAGGGGAAACTCGGCGCGATCGGCCATGACGAAACGCTGGACGTCGGCTTGCGCCTGCTGCGCACTGAGGCGCGCGAGCAGCCAGCGGCCATGCATGCGGACGAAATCTTCCGCAGCCGCCACCGAGGTACCGTGGGGCACCGCAACCCGGGCGCCGCGGTGGTCGACCTGCAGCGCAAAGGATCGCCGGCGCGAGTGTCGCATCACGAGAGCCACGGTGCGGCCCTCGACCTCCATCACATGCGCCGCTTCCACCGTCGCAGGCGCACGCAGGACACTCAGGCCTTGTCTGCCCACTCAAAGCCTCGCTCGAGCACACCTGCCTTGAGTCTGGCCATGGCTTCATCAACGCGTGCGGCAGTGCCTTTCATTCCGAGCTCGAGCGAGCGCCGCTCGCCTTCTCCGGCAATCGTCGGCAGGCTGAACAGGGTCGTATCGGGAAAGCTTTCCGTCAGTTCGCGCATGAGCCCGATCAGTTGCCCCTCATATGCGTCCCACACGGTCACCGCACGCTCGACATAGTCCTCTGCATGATGCAGATCGGCATAGCAATGATCGAGCACCCACTCCACCATCGGCCAGGCCATGATCGGGAAGCCGGGCACGAAATGATGCCTGCTCACCGAGAAACCCGGAATGCGGTTGTAGGGATTGGGAATGATCTGGCTGCCTACCGGAATCACGCCCATCTGCAAGCGCTCGGGCGTCACCTCGCCACCAAAGCGGGCCCGAATCTCGGCCTCGGCCTGAGGGTGAAGCGCGACGCTGGTACCAAGGGCAGCGGCAGCACACTCACGGGTATGGTCGTCCGGGGTCGCGCCAATGCCACCGAAGCTGAATACGACATCGCCGGTGGCAAAGGTCTGGCGCAGGGTATCCGTCAGTTGTGCGGGCTCGTCGCCGGCGTATCGGGCCCACGAGAGCTTGAGCCCACGCGCGCCCAGCAGCTCGATGAGACGGGAAAGATGCTTGTCGCTGCGGCGACCGGAGAGGATCTCGTCGCCGATGATGAGCGCACCGAATTTCATTTGTTGATCCGGTTCGGTTTAGGGACGGGGGCAGAAGCGGGAGCAGGAGCAGGGTCGAGTATCGTCACACCGTTATGCAGGCGCTCACGACGCAGGGACTCGAGCATGAAGTGCACGAAAGACAGGCCGGAAAACGCCGGCGCAATCAGGTTGACCAAGGGCACGTAGGCCAGCAGCGCGGTCCCGCCCCCCAGAACCATCATCGGCATGCGCTGATCCTTGCGCAGACGGACAAGCTCGTCGCGGTCGGCATGAAACATGAGCGCGTCGTACCCGAAGGCGCGCTGGTTGAGCCAGCCGGTAAGCAACACCGGCACGATCAGGCCGACACCTGGAATCAGCCAGAACGGCAGAGACAGCAAAATCGCGCCCAGAAACAGCAGGGTCGCAACCAGGGCATTCCATCCGCTCCCCACGTTGGAGCCGCCCCTGCGCTGCTCGAGATCGGCATAGTCGCGCTTGGCCACGCGCTCCAGCATGAGCGGCAAGGCCACCAGCGCAACAAGTACCGCGGCAGTGACATAGATCAGCGGCACAAAGGCGAGCGCGACGGCGATCTTGACCAGCACGAGCAGGATGCCCGCCGCCAGCTCGGACGACGCCAGCCAGCCGCTCAACCAGTTCAGGCTCCCGATCCAGTTCATCACGCCGTCGATGATGAAGGCCCAGGAGAAAATCGCGACCACCGTCCACAGGACCGAAGCCAGCACGCCCGGCCAGATCAGGTGCCAGAAGATCCCGGTCCGCGTCAGGCTGCGCAGCGAGCGTCCGAGCGCAAGAAAGATATCGCCCATGGTGAGCCTTCTAGCGGGGCATCCCCGGCATGCCGGGCAGCATGCCTTTCATGCCACGCATCATCTTTGTCATTCCGCCTTTGGAGAATTGCTTCATCACCTTTTGCGTCTGCTCGAACTGGTTCAGCAGGCGGTTGACCTCCTGCACGGTCACCCCGGCACCGGCAGCGATCCTGCGCTTGCGGCTGGCCTTGAGCAGTTCGGGCTTGGCGCGCTCCAGCGGCGTCATGGAATTGATGATGCCCTCGATGCGGCCAATGGCCTTTTCCTCGGTACCGCCCTGCAACTTGCCGGCTGCCTGTGCAAACTGTGCAGGCAGCTTGTCGAGCATCGACGACAGCCCGCCCATCTTGCGCATCTGCCCGATCTGCTCCTTGAAGTCGCTGAGATCGAAGCCCTTGCCGGTTTTCAGCTTCTGCGCGAAGGCACGGGCCTTGTCCTCGTCGACCCCCTTGCGCGCCTCTTCGACCAGACCGAGGATGTCACCCATGCCCAGGATGCGGCTTGCCATACGATCAGGATGAAAGGGCTCGAGACCGGAAAGCTTCTCGCCCACACCGGCGAACTTGAGCGGCTTGCCGGTGACATGGCGTACCGACAGCGCCGCGCCGCCACGGGAATCACCGTCGAGCTTGGTCAGCACCACACCGGTCAGGGGCAAGGCCTCATTGAAGGCACGCGCGGTATTGACCGCGTCCTGACCAAGCATCGCATCGACCACGAACAGGGTTTCGATCGGGTTTACCGCCGCGTGCAAGGCCTTGATCTCGGCCATCATGGCTTCGTCGATCGCAAGACGACCAGCGGTATCGACCAGCAGCACGTCGTTGTGATGCTTGCGCGCGTAATCCAGCGCAGCCAGCGCAATATCGACCGGCTTCTGCTCTGCAGTGGACGGGAAGAAATCCACCCCGGCCTGGGCCGCGACGGTTTTCAGCTGCTCAATTGCCGCCGGGCGATAGACGTCGGCCGACACCACCAGCACTTTCTTGCCGTGCGTCTCCTTGAGATGCTTGGCGAGCTTGCCGGTGGTGGTGGTCTTACCAGCGCCCTGCAGACCCGCCATCAGTACGACAGCCGGGGGCTGGGTAGCGAGATTCAGCCCCTGATGGGCACCGCCCATCAGGATCTTGAGTTCGTCATGCACCACGCCAACGAGCGCCTGCCCCGGGGTCAGCGAGGCAATCACCTCCTGCCCGACGGCCTTTTCCTTGACGCGATTGACGAAATCCTTGACCACCGGCAGGGCGACGTCGGCTTCGAGCAGCGCCATGCGCACCTCGCGCATCGCGTCCTGAATGTTGTCCTCGGTCAGGCGGGCCTGACCACGCAAGGTCTTGACGACTTTGGACAGGCGCTGAGTAAGATTATCTAGCATGTTCTGGAGACCTTCGGCCGGGGTGACTTGGAGTAAACTGCGGGTCTGTATGCAACCAATTCTACTTCATCTCCTCCCTGCGACGCTCTATGCCGGCCTCGGTGCCTGGTTCTGGCGTACCTGCGTGCTGGCGGCGCCCTCCGCCCAGAAACGACAATGCATGTCGGGACGCGAGCGTCTCGTCCTCCTTCTGGCCCTTCTCGCCCACGGCGCGGCACTCCACGCAGCGCTGTTCCCGGGCACCGAGATGCGCTTCGGTTTCGGCGTCGCGCTGTCGCTGATGGTATGGCTCGCGATCTGCTTCTACTGGGTCGAAACCCTGTACACACGACTCGACGGCCTCCATGCAGCGGTTCTTCCTGCCGGTGTGCTGGCCTGCCTGCTGCCGCTGGTCTTTCCGGGCGAGCATGTACTGACCAACGCCACCTCACCTGCGTTTCGTGCCCACTTCATCATTGCGATGCTCGCCTACAGCCTGTTCACGCTGGCGGCGCTGCACGCGATGCTGATGGCCATCGCCGAACGGCAACTGCACAGCGCGCGTTTCTCGCGCATGCTCTCGGGGCTGCCGCCGCTGCTGACCATGGAGGCACTTCTCTTCCGCCTGATCGGTATTGCCTTCGTGCTGCTGACCCTGACACTGCTATCGGGCATCGTGTTCTCGGAGACGCTGTTCGGGAAGGCATTCCGCCTCGACCACAAGACCGTTTTCGCCATCGTTTCCTGGCTGTTGTTCGGCACGCTGCTGTTCGGTCGCCGTGCCTGGGGCTGGCGCGGCAAGCAGGCCCTCAGGTGGACGCTTGCCGGTTTCGTGGCGCTGATGCTCGCCTATGTCGGCAGCCGCTTCGTCATCGAGGTGCTGCTCCATCGGCCTGCCTGAGGCTGATGGGCTGTCAACCGGCATGCATGCCGGTTGACACCAACTCCCCGGGCCTTCGATACTCAAGGCCCGCATTCTGTAGTCCACTCCGTGTCAGATATCGGCCTTACGGCGCAATTCAGCGCTCTGGTTTTCCTCCTTCTGGTGTCCGGCCTGTTCTCCATGTCGGAAACCGTGATGATGGCGGCAAACCGATACCGTCTGCGCTCACTGGCTTCGCAGGAGCATCGCGGCGCCATCCTCGCCGTGAATCTGCTGAATCAGACGGACCGCCTTCTCGGCGTGATTCTGCTGTTCAACAACCTGGTCAATACCGCCGCGGCGACCCTGGTCAGCGTCATTACCATGGAGCTTTTCGGTGACGACCGCTGGGCGCTGGGTGCCGCCACCCTGTTCGTCACCTTCCTGATCCTGGTGTTTTCCGAGATCACGCCGAAAGTCATTGGTGCGCACCATGCCGACCGCCTCGCCCTGATCGTCAGCTACCCGCTGAGCGGCCTGTTGCGCGTGTTTTACTCGGTCATCTGGTTCATCAACCTGTTCTCGAGCGGTCTTCTTCATCTGATGCGCCTGCAACCACGACACGACAATGGTGCTGCAGCGCTGTCGGTCGAGGAGCTGCGGTCGATGGTGCTCGAATCAGGCCAGTACATTCCGCAGACTCACCGCAGCATTCTGGTCAATCTGTTCGACCTTGAGAGCATTACCGTCGAAGACGTGATGACGCCACGGGGCGCGATTGACGGCATCGATCTGTCCATGCCAATCCACGAGTTGCGTGAACGCATCGCGACCAGCTATCACACCCGCCTTCCAGTCTATGACGGCGACAGCGAACAGGTGATCGGTGTCCTCCATCTGCGCCGCCTTCTGGGCGAGGTACTGGCGACGGAGCTCAACGTGGAGCTGATCCGTGAGCTTATGACCAAGCCCTACTTCGTCCCGGCTGACACGCAACTCTACTCGCAGATCCAGTTTTTCCAGGAGAACCGGCAACGACTGGCCCTTGTAGTAGACGAATATGGCGAAATGCTGGGCCTCATTACGCTAGAAGACATCATCGAAGAGCTCATCGGCAAGTTCACCACCAGCACGCCGGAATCCGGCCGCCACCTGAAGTGGGGTGAGGATGGCAGCATTACCGTCGATGGCAGCACGAACCTCAGGGAGATCAACCGCGCACTGGGTCTGGACCTGCCGATTGACGGCCCCAAGACCCTCAACGGCCTGCTCCTCGAGTACCTGCAGGACATTCCTGAAACCGGTCTGTCCGTTCGCATTGCCGGCACACCGATTGAAGTCATTCAAACCCAGGACCGGCGCGTTCGCACCGCCCGCCTGTTTCGCATGCCGTAAGCTGGACCGGGCTGGAACGCCCGGCGATCAGTGCGTGGCCCGGCGCGGGGCTTTACAAGCCGTTACGGGGCGTGCAACATCGAATGTCACTTAATTACGATTACCGGCGCAGACATCGCCGGTGCTTCGAGAGCGGGAAATGGCAGCAAACCCACAGACCGCACTGAGCGGACTTGCCCGGGCACTTATTCAGAATGGTCGCCTCACCGAAGCCGACGCGCTGAGCTGTTCACCCACTGCAAACGGCTCGTCCAACGCCTTCCTGCTTGAGATCTGCCAACGCGGACTGATGAATCCGCGCGAAATTGCAAAATTCGCAGCCGACACGTTTGGCTACCCCCTGCTGGACATCAATGCGGTCGAGCGCGGCTCGCTGCCGCGCGATGCCATCGATCGCAAGCTGATGAACCGCCACCAGGTCGTCGCGCTTGGGAAACGCCAGAACCGGATTACGCTTGCCGTCGCCGACCCGTCCAACATGCGGGTACTGGACGAAATCCGCTTTCAGACCGGGCTGCAGCTTGACCTGATCATTGTCGAGGTCGACAAACTCGGCAAGCTCGCCGAAGCCCTCAGCGAGACGGCACAACAAACGCTGCAGGACTTGACCGGCGAAGATTTCGACATGGACCTCCTGCAACAGGACGGTCCTACCGATCAACCCGCAGACGACAGCTCGGAAGTCGATGACGCCCCTGTCGTCAAGTTCATTCAGAAGATCCTGATCGACGCGATCAATGAAGGTGCGTCCGACATTCATTTCGAACCCTACGAGAAGTACTACCGCATTCGCGTTCGTACCGACGGCGTGCTACGTGAAATCGCACAACCACCCCTGGTATTGAAGGAAAAGATCGCCGCGCGGATCAAGGTCATTTCGCGCCTCGACATTTCGGAGAAGCGCGTACCGCAGGATGGCCGAATGAAGCTGGTGCTGTCCAAGACCAAGGCCATTGATTTCCGGGTATCGTCTCTGCCGACCCTGCATGGCGAAAAAATCGTGATGCGTATTCTCGACCCGAGTTCGGCAATGCTCGGTGTCGATGCGCTCGGCTACGAACCCGAGCAGAGGAAAGCGCTCCTCGACGCCGTTGAACGCCCCTACGGCATGATTTTGGTCACCGGCCCGACCGGTTCGGGCAAGACGGTCTCGCTCTACACCTGTCTCAATCTGCTCAACAAGGCGGGCGTCAATATCTCCACCGCCGAAGATCCAGCGGAAATCAACCTGCCGGGCATCAATCAGGTCAACGTGAATGAAAAAGCGGGCCTGACGTTTGCTGCCTCGCTACGTGCCTTTCTGCGCCAGGATCCGGATGTCATCATGGTTGGCGAAATTCGCGACCTCGAAACTGCCGAGATCTCGGTCAAGGCCGCGCAGACGGGTCACCTCGTCCTGTCCACGCTGCATACCAATGACGCCCCCTCCACGCTGGAACGCCTGAAGAACATGGGCGTCGCACCATTCAACATCGCGTCGTCTGTGATCATGATCACGGCACAGCGCCTTGCACGCCGGCTGTGCACATGCAAGAAGCCAATGGACATTCCGATCGAAGCCCTGCTCCAGGCGGGCTTTCACGAAGATGATCTGGACGGCAGTTGGCAACCCTACGGCCCGGTCGGCTGCGAGCGTTGCAAGGGCAGCGGCTACAAGGGGCGGGTAGGCATCTACCAAGTCATGCCGGTCTCTGAGGAAATTGCGCATATCATCATGACCAACGGTAACTCGATGGATATCGCAGCCCAGGCTGAGCGTGAGGGCGTGAAGGATCTGCGCAAATCCGGATTGCTCAAGGTTCGCCAGGGCGTGACCTCGCTAGAGGAAGTGCTGGCAAGCACCAACGAATAAAACAAATACACAGGAAGATCCACTCATGGCGACTGCATCCCGAACTGCCAAACGCCGCGTGAGCGTCGGGCCGAAGGAAGAGTTGTACAACTGGGAAGGCAAGGACAAGACCGGAAAGATCATTCGCGGCGAGATGCGCGCCACGGGCGACGCCATCGTTCAGGCAACCTTGCGCCGCCAGGGGGTGCTGGTCACCAAGGTCAAGAAGCAGAAGATGTCCCGTGGCCACAAGATCACGGAAAAGGATATTGCCCTGTTTACCCGCCAGCTGGCCACAATGATGAAGTCTGGCGTGCCGCTGCTGCAGGCGTTCGAGATTGGTATCAAGGGCTCGGGCAACCCCAGTCTGGCGCGAATGCTGAACGAGGTCCGCACGGACGTCGAAACGGGCTCTAGCCTGTCGCAGGCTTTTAGCAGACATCCGGTTCACTTCGACAAGCTTTTTTGCAACCTGGTAGCGGCTGGCGAACAGGCAGGTATCCTGGACAACCTGCTCGACCGCATCGCGACCTACAAGGAAAAAATTCTTGCCATCAAGAGCAAGATCAAGTCTGCACTTTTCTATCCGCTCGCAGTCATCGTTGTTGCAGCGCTCGTCGTTGCAGTGATCATGCTGTTCGTAGTCCCGGAGTTCAAGAACGTATTTGCGAGTTTTGGAGCAGAGCTACCCGGCCCGACCCTGATCGTCATCGCAATGTCCGACTTCTTTGTCGATTTCTGGTACCTGGTATTCGGCATCATTGCCGGCACCATCATGAGCATCGCATTCCTGTACAAGCGTTCTTCGGCAATGCAGATCGCTGTGGACAGGTTGGTGCTCAAACTCCCAGTGGTGGGCGACATCATCCTGAAAGCCACTGTGGCGCGCTGGTCGAGAACCCTGTCGACCATGTTTGCTGCCGGTGTACCTCTGGTTGAAGCACTGGAGTCCGTAGGCGGCGCCGCCGGAAACTATGTCTATCTGACCGCAACCAAGGCGATCCAGAACGAAGTGAGTACCGGAACGAGTCTCACCGTGGCGATGCAGAACAGCAACGTGTTTCCAACCATGGTGGTACAGATGGTGTCGATCGGCGAAGAGTCGGGCCAGCTCGACAGCATGTTGTCGAAAGTCGCGGACTTTTTCGAGCAGGAAGTGGACGACGCTGTTGCCGGCCTGTCCACCCTGCTGGAACCCATCATCATGGTCTTCCTCGGCGTCGTGATCGGCGGCCTGGTGGTTGCCATGTACCTGCCGATCTTCAAACTCGGCGCCGTTGTCTGACCTTTCCAGGCCCGGCGACAGCCGGGTCCTGACCTTCTGCAAATTCAATCCATGTCAGAGTTCCTGAGCGACCCGCTCGCCTTCACCCCACTCGTCACGCTGCTCGGTCTCTTTGTCGGCAGTTTCCTCAATGTCGTGATCCATCGCCTGCCGCGGATGATGGAGCGCGACTGGCAGGTGCAGGCGGCGGAGATGCGCGGCGAACCTGCCCCCGAATCCGAGCGCTTCAACCTCGCAGCCCCCCGGTCACGCTGCCCCCATTGCGGACACCTGATCACCGCGCTTGAAAACATCCCGGTGGTCAGCTACCTGTTCCTGCGTGGCCGTTGCGGGCACTGCTCCGCGCCAATCAGCCGCCGCTACCCCATGGTGGAAGTGCTCACGGCCGTGCTCTCCGGCTACGCAGCATGGCATTTCGGTTTCGGCCTCGCCGCCGCCGGCGCATTGCTCTTCCTCTGGGCCATGATTGCGCTTGCCTTCATCGATCTCGACACTCAGTTGCTCCCGGACGACATCACGCTGCCACTGCTCTGGCTTGGTCTCGCGTTCAACCTCGCCGGCGTCTATACGGACCTGCCGAGCGCGGTGATTGGCGCAATGGCAGGTTATCTGGCGCTGTGGTCGATCTTCTGGCTGTTCAAGCTTGCGACCGGCAAGGAGGGCATGGGGTACGGCGACTTCAAGCTTCTCGGCGCCATTGGCGCATGGCTTGGCTGGCAGACGCTGCCGCTGACCATTCTTCTCTCCTCGGTCGTCGGGGCGGTGATCGGCATCAGCCTGATCGTATTCGCCCGCCACGGCAGAAACATTCCGATACCGTTCGGCCCATATCTCGCGACGGCCGGCATCATCGCGCTGTTCTGGGGTGAAGCGATTACACAGCGCTACATGGGCGTGCTCTGAGCATCACACCAACAGGGCGTACGAACGCCGTCTCATCAGTGACTGCCGCCAGGCGCTGAGCCACACATGCAGTGGCAGGCTAAGCCTGCAAGGGGCGCTTGAATTCGGGTCCGACAGCCCCCATATCCACCGCAGCCAACAAAGCGTGGCACTTTGCTTTTTCCTTATGCTGCATTGCGTTAGACTTGCGCACTTGCCTTTCCGGAGCTTGTCATGCCCATCTACGAATACCGTTGTGAAAGCTGTGGATTCCAGAAGGAACATCTGCAGAAAATGAGTGATCCGGTGCTCGACACCTGTCCCAACTGCGGAAAAGGAAGCTACGTCAAACAGCTGTCTGCTGCCGGATTCCAGCTGAAAGGCAGTGGCTGGTATGCAACCGACTTCAAGGGCGGAAGCAAGACCTCATCCGCGGCGAGTGCCGCGACGACAGCATCGTCGGATGCGGGCAGTGCGCCCGCATGCGCAGGCAGCTGTGCCTGCCACCCGTCCTGACCTCCTGTCCTTGCGAATCGTCGCGTGAAAAAATACTTCATCACCGGGCTGCTGATCTGGATCCCGCTGACCATCACCTTCATGGTGCTGGCATGGATCATCAACACCCTGGATCAAATCCTGCTGTGGTTGCCCACGGGCTCCCAGCCGAGAGACGTACTCGGGTTCAACATCCCCGGCATTGGCGTGCTGGCCAGCCTGCTCATCGTGTTCTTCACGGGCCTGGTTGCCGCAAACGTGCTGGGACAGAAAGTCGTGCAGCTATGGGAAGGCATCCTTGCACGCATCCCGGTGGTGAAGTCGATCTACTACAGCGTGAAGCAGGTCTCCGACACGCTGTTTTCGAGCAGCGGTCAGGCCTTTCGCAAGGCGCTGCTGGTGCAGTACCCGCGCCAGGGCTCGTGGACAATTGCATTCCTCACCGGCAAGCCGGGGGGCGATGCGGCCAAGCACCTCGAGGGCGACTTCGTCAGCGTCTATGTGCCAACCACGCCCAACCCGACTTCGGGTTTTTTCCTGATGATGCCCAAAGAGGATGTCATCGAACTCGAGATGAGTGTGGACGAGGCACTGAAGTACATCATCTCGATGGGGGTGGTATCGCCCCCGACGCGCAAGCCGCCGCAACGGCCCGCGCTGCTCAACGAATGACCATTACCTGAATCCCGCAGCCCCTCTCGGGCTGCGTCTGAATTGCCGGAACTCAAACCATGCGTACTCAATACTGCGGTCAGGTCACTGCCGCCAACCTCGACCAGACTGTCACCCTGTGCGGCTGGGTGCACCGCCGCCGTGACCACGGGGGCGTGATCTTCATCGACCTGCGTGACCGTGAAGGCCTGGTTCAGGTCGTTTGCGACCCTGACCGTGCCGAGATGTTCGGCGTTGCAGAATCGGTACGCAACGAGTTCGTGCTCAAGATGAGCGGCAAGGTTCGCCGCCGCCCCGCTGGCACGGAGAACGCCAACCTGACCTCCGGCGAAATTGAAGTGCTCTGTCACGAGATTGAAGTGCTGAACTCCTCGGTGACGCCGCCCTTCCAGCTCGACGACGAGAATCTGTCCGAGACGGTACGCCTGACCAACCGGGTCGTCGACCTGCGCCGTCCGCAGATGCAGAAGAACATGATGCTGCGCTACAAGGCCGCCATGTCCTTCCGTCGCTTCCTCGACGGTGCCGGCTTCATCGACATCGAAACCCCGATGCTGACCAAGAGCACACCCGAAGGCGCTCGCGACTACCTGGTTCCGTCCCGCGTGCATCCCGGCCAGTTCTTTGCCCTGCCGCAGTCGCCGCAGCTGTTCAAGCAGTTGCTGATGGTGGCCGGCTTCGACCGTTACTACCAGCTCACCAAGTGCTTCCGCGACGAGGACCTCCGCGCCGACCGCCAGCCCGAGTTCACCCAGGTCGATATCGAGACCTCGTTCCTGAACGAGGTCGAGATTACCGCCCTGATGGAAGAGATGACCCGCTTCGTGTTCAAGGAAACCCTTGACGTTGAGCTGCCGTCGCCCTTCCCGCGCATGAGCTACACCGAGGCCATGCGTCGCTTCGGTTCGGACAAGCCCGACCTGCGCGTCACCCTCGAGCTGACGGACGTTACCGATGCGGTGCAGGACGTCGCCTTCAAGGTCTTCTCAGGCCCGGCCACGACGGGCGGTCGTGTTGCAGCGATGCGCGTACCCGGTGGCGCCAGCCTGAGCCGCGGCGAAATCGACGAATACACCAAGTTCGTCAGCATCTACGGTGCCCGCGGTCTCGCCTACATCAAGGTCAACGATGCGGCGCAGCCCAACGAAACAGGCCTGCAGTCGCCCATCGTCAAGAACCTGCACGAAACGGCGCTGCGCACCATTCTCGAGCGCACCGGCGCCCAGTCCGGCGACCTGATCTTCTTCGGTGCAGACAAGACCAATGTGGTCAACGACGCCCTTGGCGCCCTGCGCACCAAGCTCGGTCACGAAAAGGGATTCGTCACCGGCGAAGCCTGGTGCCCGCTGTGGGTGGTCGACTTCCCGATGTTCGAATACGACGACGAGAGCAAGCGCTGGACGGCCTGCCATCACCCCTTCACCAGCCCGAAAGATGAGCACCTCGACCTGCTCACCACCAGCCCGGGCGAATGTCTGGCCAAGGCCTACGACCTCGCGCTCAACGGCTGGGAGATCGGTGGTGGCTCGGTGCGTATCCATCGCGCCGACGTGCAGGCCAGGGTGTTCGATGCGCTCAACATCGGCCCCGAAGAGCAGCAGCTCAAGTTCGGCTTCCTGCTCGACGCCCTCAAGTACGGCGCACCGCCGCACGGTGGCATGGCCTTTGGCCTCGACCGTGTAGTGACCATGATGGCCGGCGCCGAGTCGATCCGTGACGTCATCGCCTTCCCCAAGACTCAGCGCGCGCAGTGCCTGCTGACCAATGCACCAGGCGAAGTAGACGAAAAACAACTGCGCGAACTCCACATTCGTCTTCGGCAGAAAGTCGAGACGCAGGTCGAGGTCGGCAAGAGCTGATCCGGTCTGCACCAACGAAAAATGCCGCGATCCGATCGCGGCATTTTTTTGTGTCATGCGAATCAAACGCGCAACTCAGTGCATGAAGCGCTCCTCGGCGATGGCGTCAGCCACTTCGCCGGTCGGACGTGCTTCCTTCAGTGCGCGCTCGAAGACCTCCATCAGGTTGTCGTAAATGCCTTCGACGTGGCCCACCAGCGCAGCGCGGTCGAAGCCGATGCGCTCGTGGTAGACGTCGATGATGCCGCCTGCGTTGATCACATAGTCGGGCGCATACAGGATGCCTCGCTTCATCAGTTCGAGCCCGTGGCGCGACTCGGCGAGCTGGTTGTTCGAAGCGCCGGCGACGATGGAGGCCTTCAACTGCGGAATGGTCTGATCGTTCAGGATGGCGCCGAGCGCACAGGGCGCAAACACGTCGACATCAAGACCGAAAATCTCGTCAGGCGCCACCACGGTCGCACCGAGCACTTTCGCGGCCTCGGCCAGCGACTCGCGATGGATGTCTGTGATCCACAGCTTTGCCCCCGCCGCCTTCAATTGCTGCGCCAGATCCAGCCCGACATGGCCCACACCCTGGACTGCCACGCGCAGCCCGTCGAGCGAATCACGATCGAGCTTCGCCTTCACCGCCGCCTTGATGCCGACGAAGGTGCCGTAGGCCGTGGCCGGAGAGGGGTCGCCGCTGCGGGTGCCGCCATCGGTCGGCTTGTCGACGATGCCTGACACATGCGAGGTGAACTGGGCCATGTACTTCATGTCTTCCACGCTGGTGCCGGAGTCTTCGGCGGCAATGTAACGGCCGTTCAGATTCTCCAGCGCACGTGCAAACGCCGCGAGCAGGGCCGGGGTCTTCTCGGTGCGCGGGTTGCCGATGATCACCGACTTGCCGCCGCCGAGCTTCAGGTTGGCCATGGCGGACTTGTAGGTCATGCCGCGCGACAGCCGCAGCACGTCGCGCACGGCCTCCTCTTCGCTGGCATACGGCCACATCCGGCAGCCGCCGAGCGCAGGCCCGAGGTTCGAGTTATGAACAGCGATGATCGCCTTCAGCCCGCTCTTGTCGTCGCTGCAGAACACGACCTGTTCGTGATCGGCGAAATCGCTCAATGAAAATACAGCCATGGGGGTCTCCTTCCTTGTGTGGATGGTTGCATCACGACACACACCCTCGCTTGTGGTGCGGGCTGTGTCGTGATGCGGGGTGGTGGTAGATAGATTTATCGCGGCCCGGAACGTTCATGTCGTGTCCGGGCCTAGCGCACTGACAGGAAGGCTTAGCCTGCAATCACCGCAATCGTCTTGCGCGCCTTCCCGCCGACAGTTGCCGCAAGCGGCTGACGCGATTGAAACGCCGCAAGCAGTGCAGCCTCGCGCTTCCTGGCCTGCGCCAGATAGCGTTCGCGCACATGACCAAAGCCCCGGATCTGCTCCGGCAAGGCAGCGAGCTCGACCGCGGTCTCGTGGTTGGCGAGCTCCAGCCCGCGCAGCAACTCGTCGATCAGCTGCTCGTAGTCCGCAATCAGTTGCCGGTCGAGCTTGCGATCGTGGCTGCGCGCAAAGGGATCGAGCGCGCTGCCGCGAAGATGCCGGAACTTCGTCAGCATCCGCATCGCCTTGAGCATCCAGGGGCCATAGGACTTCTTCTGCAACTCGCCGCTCTGCGGGTCCTTGTCCGCCAGCATCGGCGGCGCAAGATGGAAGACCAGCGAGTAGTCACCTTCGAACTGCTCCTCGACGCGCTTAAGGAAGTCGCTGTCGGTATACAGGCGTGCGACCTCGTACTCATCCTTGTACGCAAGCAGCTTGTAATAGCCGCGTGCCACGGCCTCGGTCAGCAGCGTAATGCCCGGCATCACCTGCGCCTCGGCAGCGCGCACGCGATCGACGAGCCTGGTGTAACGGGCTGCATACGCGGCATTCTGGTAATCGGTCAGCTGGGCCTGGCGACGGGCGATCACCTCGTCGACGGTGGTCGAGAGGGTGTGGTGGGCAGGCTTGCCATGCTGCGGCTTCGCCGCCTCGCTCACGGCATTCAGATCCACTGCGGCCCGACGCCCCCACTGGAACGCTGCCTTGTTTGCCGCCACCGCGGCACCGTTGATCTCGATTGCACGCAGAATGGCATCGTCGCTCAGCGGCACCAGCCCCTTTTGCCAGGCATAGCCGAGCATGAACAGATTGGTGGCAATCGCATCCCCCAGCAGGCTGGTCGCCAGACGGGAGGCATCGATGAACTCGGCCGCCTCGGCACCCACGGCCTCGACGATCTGCTGCTCCATCGAACCGGCCGGGAACTGCGGATCCGGCACTTTCATGGCATCGCCACTGCGGGCCTGAGCCGCAAAGCCGCGCACGAACTCGCTGGTCATGGATTGATCGCGGTTGATCACGACCCGCGTGTGGCCGTTGCGCATCTTCGCCAGCGACTCGTCGCTCGCGGCCACGACCAGGTCGCAGCCGATCACGGCATTGGCTTCGCCAGCCGCCACACGCGCAGCAAACAGCATGTCCTGACGGTCGGCGATGCGAACATGCGACCACACCGCGCCGCCCTTCTGCGCCAGTCCGGCCATGTCGAGCACCGAGATGCCTTTGCCTTCGAGGTGGGCGGCCATGCCGAGCAAGGCTGCAATCGTCACCACGCCAGTGCCGCCGACACCCGTTACCAGAATGCCCCACGGCGCTGCAGTGGAAGGCAGTTGCGGGCGCGGCAAGTCATCCGTCCCTTGCGACGCACTGGCCTTGCCCTTGCGCAGCTTGCCCCCCTCGATGGTGACGAAGCTCGGGCAGAAGCCCTTGATGCAGGAGAAATCCTTGTTGCAGGAGGACTGATCGATCGTGCGCTTGCGGCCGAACTCGGTCTCGACCGAGCTGACCGACATGCAGTTCGACTTGTCGCTGCAGTCGCCGCAACCTTCACAAACGAGGTCGTTGATCACCACCCGCTTCGCCGGATCGGGGAAGGTCCCGCGCTTCCTGCGCCTGCGCTTCTCGGCAGCACAGGTTTGATCGTAGATCAGCGCGCTCACGCCCGGCACCGTGCGCAGCTCGCGCTGCACCGCATCGAGTTCGTCGCGGTGGCGGATGGGAATGCCATGCGGCAGGTCGGACGGGCCATAGGCGCGCCCGGTACCGTCATTGACCACGACGATATTGTTCACGCCCTCCGCCTGGAGCTGGCGGGCGATGATGGGTACCGACAGCGTGCCGTCATGAGGCTGACCGCCCGTCATCGCCACCGCATCGTTATAGAGAATCTTGTAGGTGATGTTCACCCTTGCGGCCACGGCTGCGCGGATCGCCAGAATGCCCGAGTGCATGTAGGTGCCGTCGCCGAGGTTGGCGAACACATGCGGCGTGCTGGTGAAGGGCGACTGCCCCACCCATGGCACCCCCTCGCCCCCCATCTGGCAGAAGGTCTGGGTGGATTCCGGCGACAGCCAGGTCGCCATGTAGTGGCACCCAATACCGGCGAGGGCACGCGAGCCCTGCGGCACCTTGGTCGAGGTGTTGTGCGGACAGCCCGAGCAGTAGTGCGGTACGCGCGCCATCGAAAGACGCGGGCGCGCGAGCGCTGCTTCCTTGGCATCGAAGAAGGCCAGACGCGCCTTGATCCGGTCCGAGGTATGGAAACGGGCGATACGCGCCGCAATCACCCGCGCCACCATCGCCGGCGTCAACTCGCCCGCCGCGGGCAGCAGCCACTCGCTGTGCGGCAGTGCCCACTCGCCTTTCTCGTCGAACTTGCCGATCACCCGTGGGCGGACCTGCTCGTTCCAGTTGTAGAGCTCCTCCTTGAGCTGATACTCGAGGAACTGGCGCTTCTCCTCGATCACCAGGATCTCTTCCAGCCCGTCGGCGAACTTGCGCACGCCCTCGGCCTCGAGCGGCCACACCATGCCGACCTTGTACACCCGCAGACCGATGTCGGCCGCGATCCTGTCGTCGATACCGAGATCATCCAGCGCCTGGCGGACATCGAGGTAGCTCTTGCCGCTGGTGATGATGCCGAGCCGGGCATTGGGGCTGTCGATCACCGTACGGTTGAGCCCGTTGGCACGGCAGTAGGCCAGTGCGGCATACAGCTTGTGATGGAGCAGACGCTTCTCCTGCACCAGCGGCGGATCGGGCCAGCGCAGGTTGAGCCCGTCTTCCGGCAGCGGAAAATCGTTCGGAATCACTGTCCTGACCTTGAACGGGTCAACATCGACTGAGGCCGAGGTCTCCACGGTGTCGGTCAGGGCCTTGAATGCGACCCAGCATCCCGAGTAGCGCGACAGGGCGAAACCGTGCAGGCCGTACTCGAGGTACTCCTGGATGCCGGCGGGTGCGAGCACCGGCATCATCAGCGCCTTGAACACATGCTCGGTCTGATGCGGCAGCGTGGACGACTTGGCAGCGTGGTCGTCGCCAGCAATCACCAGCACGCCACCGTGCTTCGAAGTGCCGGCGGCATTGGCATGACGGAACACGTCGCCGGTACGGTCAACGCCGGGGCCCTTGCCATACCAGATCGAGAACACGCCATCGTAGAGCGCATTGGGATCAAGGCTTACCTGCTGCGTCCCCCACACCGCGGTTGCAGCCAGATCTTCGTTGAGGCCGGCCTGAAAGCGGATATGCATCGGCTCGAGATACTTCTTCGCCCGCCAGAACTCCTGGTCCACATTGCCCAGAGGCGAACCGCGATAGCCGGACACAAAGCCGGCGGTATTCAGGCCGGCCGCCTCGTCGCGCATGCGCTGCATCATTGGCAACCTGACCAGGGCCTGGATGCCGGTCATCCAGGCACGACCTTCCTTCACGGTGTATTTGTCGTCGAGCGAAACGGGGGGCAGTGTATTGAGCATCATGTCTGTGGGGTCGTTGCGCCCGGTCGCCTGCGCTTGTGGCGCGACGCCCCGCCTGCGGCCCCTGTCTCCTTGTTGGTGGCGTTCTCGTGGGGTGCGCCTCATGAACCGACGCAGGTACATGCTAAGGAGACATGCGAGAAAAATTTATCCTCATTTGGCGGCTTTCATGCACCTATAAGAAATATCTTTTCGCACATCAGTAATTACTATCCAGCCACTTCGCATCAGGCTCACGACCATGGTGCGGAGAAATGACAGGGCTGACGGCCGGCAAGCGATGTCAAACACACGCCTGCTGCAGCCTTGCGCACTGCGCCACAAGTGCGGTGTCACCAGAAAAACAGAAGGAGACTTTCGTGAATCGAACCATCCCGGGCACCGCTTGCCTGCCCTTGCTGTTATTGTCTCGCCCCTTGAATATCTGCCAACAGGAGCGATGACATGGCAAAGACCCACACCCATGCACAGTGGTCCTCCCGGATGGGCTTCGTGCTTGCAGCCACCGGCTCCGCTGTCGGCCTCGGCAACATCTGGAAATTCCCCTACATGATCGGCCAGAGCGGTGGCGCTGCCTTCGTGCTGGTCTATCTGGCCTGTATCGCGATGATCGGGCTGCCCATTCTCGTGTCCGAATGGATGATCGGCCGGCGCGGCCAGAAGAACCCGATCAACACCATGTCCGAAGTCGCAGCCGCCAACGGACGCAGCCGCAACTGGGCCGTCGTCGGTGCAACCGGCGTTCTTGGCGCGTTCCTGATCCTGTCGTTCTACAGCGTGATCGGCGGCTGGGCCCTGTCCTACATGGGCGACATGGCCAGTGGCAACTTCAACGGCATGGACAAGGACGCAGTTGGTGGCGCATTCACCGCCTTCCTGGCCGACCCCGGCAGCCTGCTGGTGTGGCATTCGGTATTCATGGCACTGACCGTGGGTGTTGTCGCCATGGGCGTTTCGGGCGGCCTGGAGCGCGCATCCAAGCTGATGATGCCGGCGCTGGGCATCCTGCTCATGGTGCTCGTTGCCTACGGCACCACGACCGGCGGCTTCGGGGCGGCAGTTCAGTATCTGTTCAACCCCGACTGGAGCAAGCTCGACGGCAAGGTGGTCCTGGCCGCGCTCGGCCACGCCTTCTTCACCCTGTCACTCGGCATGGGCATCATGATGGCCTACGGCTCCTATCTCGGCCAGGACGTCAATCTGCTGCGCACCGCGCGCACCGTCGTGCTGATGGATACCGTGATCGCGATTGCGGCCGGACTGGCGATCTTTCCCATCGTATTCGCCAACGGCCTCGACCCCGCTGCGGGCCCCGGCCTGATCTTTGTCACGCTGCCGCTGGCCTTCGGCAATATCTCCGGTGGTCTGGTACTGGGTACGATCTTCTTCCTGCTCCTGACCTTTGCCGCGCTCACCTCGGCCATCTCGCTGCTCGAGCCCGTGGTGGAGCTGGTCGAAGAGCGCACGCCGCTCAGCCGTCTCGGCGCGACCGCGGTCGCCGGCATGGCCACCTGGGCACTGGGCATCGCAGCCCTGCTGTCCTTCAATGTGTGGGGAGATGTGCTGATCTTTGGTCTGAACATCTTTGACCTGCTTGATCAGCTGACCAGCAAGTTCCTGCTGCCCCTGACCGGACTCGGCGCGATCGTCTTTGCGGCCTGGTATCTCGACCGCGACAGCGTACGCAAGGAGCTGGGGCTTTCGGCCGGCGCCTTCGGTGTGTGGTCCTTCGTGGCCCGCTTCGTGGCACCGGCTGGCGTGCTGATCGTGTTCGTCAGCAACCTCTGAGCAAAAAAACAGGACGGCACCACACCGGTGCCGCCCACATTCAGCAGCCCTGCCCGCTCATAGCGGCAGGGCTGTTTCGTTCTTGATCTCGCGCAGCGCCACGCTCGAATGGGTGACATCGATCTCGGGGATCTTGAGCAGGAAATTGTGCATGAAGGACGAAAACGCCTCCAGGCTCGGCAGATAGAGCTTGAGCAGACAGTCGGTCTCGCCAAGCAGTTCGTAGCACTCGACAACCTCGTTGCAGCCCTTGACCACCTGCTCGAAGCGGTCGAGCACATCGGCACTGTGCTGCTTGAGCTTCACCCGCACCCACACGCAGGTGCCAAGGCCGAGCTTTTGCCGATCGACCAGCGCAACATAGCCGCGGATCAGTCCGGCCTCCTCCATCTCCTTCACCCGCCGCCAGCATGGCGAAGGGGACATGCCGACCTTGTCAGCCAGCGCCTGGGTGCTGAGGGTGGAGTCTTTCTGCAGCAGCGAAAGAATGCGCAACTGGGTCTGGTCGAGTTTCATGCCATCCACTCTTGCACGCCCCACACGGGGCACGATATGCGATGAAAACGCGCGGGCACCTTCACCTGCGAAGCCCGCACGACGCTCAGATGACCTTCAGCAACTCGACCTCGAAGACCAGCGTCGCGTTGGGCGGAATCACGCCACCGGCACCACGCAAGCCGTAACCCAGCGCCGGCGGAATGGTCAGCTTGCGTTTGCCGCCGACCTGCATGCCCTCGACACCTTCGTCCCAGCCACGGATCACATGCCCCTTGCCGAGCGGAAAGTTGAACGGATCGTTGCGATCCTTGCTCGAGTCGAACTTGCTGCCATCAGTCAGCCAACCCGTGTAATGCACCGAAACCATCTGCCCCTTGCTTGCAGTGTCGCCGCTGCCGACTTCGATATCTTCGATGATCAGGCCGCTGGCCGTGGTGGTCTGGGTCATGCGCGTCTCCAGGCTGGAATGTAAAGGCTGGGATTTTAACTGTCCCGACGCCTGCGACTGGCAAACTTCTCGCGGAACTTCGAGACCTTGGGTGCAACAACGTACTGGCAGTAGGGCTGATCGCTGTGATTGGCGTAGTACTCGTGGTGCTCGACCTCCGCCGGCCAGAACGGCACTGAGCGCTCGACCCGGGTGACGATCGCGTGTGGGTAGATGCGTGCTTCCCCGAGCTCTTCGATCAGCGCAAGGGCGACGTGCAACTGCTCGTCGTCATTGACGAAGATCACCGAACGATACTGACTGCCGATGTCATTGCCCTGGCGGTTGAGCGTGGTCGGGTCGTGGATGACGAAGAAGATCTCCAGCAGGTCGCGGTAACTGACCTTTGCCGGATCGAACTCAAGCTTCACCACTTCGGCATGGCCAGTCGTGCCCTCGCACACCTGACGATATGCCGGCGCGTCGACATGACCGCCGGCATAGCCGGATGTCACTGACACCACGCCCTCAACCTCGCGAAATACCGCCTCAAGACACCAGAAGCAGCCGCCACCAAGAATGGCGGTTTCAAGCGTCGTGGGCTCCATCGTGTTCGTCATCGTTCATCCTCATGAAGTTCGGCAACAAGTCCTGCATCCGGAAGGCTCTTACCCGGCATCGCAAGCCCGCGATTTCCGGTCCTTCCAGTAGTGTGACCGCAGCACGGCAATTTCATTCGTGTCATCCGTCATCTGTCTGCAAGAATCAACGGAAGGAAAAAGTGTAGTAGATGTCGACCGCGTTGTCGGTACCACCCCGCGCGACCACCGACACCCGGCGCCCGAGCTGGTAGGTCAGCTTGACCAGCGACTCGGCGCCACCGAGGCTTTGTTCGAAGGACAGTACCAGATCAGAGCTCAGACGTTTACCCACGCTCAACACCTGCCCCGCCACGGTGGGACCACTGCTGATGCGCGAGCCGCTGCCCAGCACCCGGCTGCTCGCCGAACGCGAGGCGCTGTTGAGCTCACCCTGGCCAATCGAGAAGCTGTCGAAACCGAGACTGCGTGACAGCTCCTCGGTCATGCCGCCGCCACTGCCGCCGAGCAGGGCCTGCGCAGCCGGCACCAGCAGCGCCAGATCGGCGCCGCCGCTTGCATCCGGCGCACGGCCGAGCACGATCCAGGAGAGTTTTTCCGGGTCGGGCACCGCGGGGTCGGACACCAGCTTCACCTGCGGACGTCTGGCGCTGCCGCTGATCGACACCCCGGCCTCCACCTCCAGCCCCTTGCGCAGGGCGACGATATTCAGCCCCGGGTTGTCGACAGGCCCCTGGAAGTTGATCAGCCCGCGCTCGATGCTCAGGCGTTGACCATAGCCCTGATAACTCCCTCCCACTGTGGAAATGGAACCAACGGCATTGAGCGGCACCCCGGGGGCCATGCGCAATTCGAGCGCACCGGCGAGCCGGGTATCGACGCCCATCGCCGACAGGTAGAGCGCATCGCCAAGCTTTACACCGAGACGCACGGTGAGCGCGAATCCACCCGGCGCAGACGGCTGACGACCAAGGACGACGACATCGTCTGAAAGACTGGGCGGGGGCGAATCGTCGATTGAGAAGAAGCCCGCATCGGCGCGAAAGTCCGCATCGAGGTCCAGCGAGGTCCAGGTCGAATGCGCACGCCCCTTGCCCGACAGAATCAGCCAGCGATCCTCACGCTGCAGCAGGGGCAACCGGTCGGCCTCAAAGTTGAAGAGCCCCTTGCCCGATTCGAGAGCGATTTCGCCCGAGGCACTGAGATGTCCGGGCGTTGCGGTCAGCGCCTCAAACGGCACCCGGCTGTCTCGCGGCTTCACCCGGTTGGCCGACACGAAGCGCAGCGTGGACAGGCGCAGGCGGTCGCGGTCGAAATCTGCAACGAGCTCGCCACCGGACAGCACCAGCCCCTGATCGACGAGCGCGAACTGCAGATCACGTCCGTTGATGCTTCCGCTGGCGACAGGCGCATCGGGCGTACCCGACACGGAGAACACCGCATCGAGGCTGCCCGCAGTCTCCACGTTCTCCCGCATCAGACGCCCGACCCAGGCAATGGAAGGCATTTTCAGGCGCGCAGACCCCAGCAGCGGGGACCTCTGCGCAAGCTGCCACGCGCCCGACTGGGTGCGTTCAGCCAGCGCGGTAAACGAGCCGGAGAGTTCTCCCAGTTCCGTTCCGAGCGCACCGAGCGACAAGGCCAGACGATTGCCACGCGCAATCAGCCGCGCTTCGAAGCTCTCGAGGCCAAGCCGGGTGCCGATCTCACCGCTGACGACCAGATCGCCCGACTCGCGAAACAGGCGCGCTTCGCCCTCGACCGTATCGGCCAGCCGCACATCCCACTCGGCGCCCAGCACCAGCGGGCCCGCCCCACGCCTCGGACGCCCTTCCGGGCGCGAAACCAGACCGAAGGCGAGGCCCGTCAGCGAGCCCTTGATGGCGCTGCCTTTTGGCGACCAGCGCGTCTCGTCGAGCCGTATCTGCCCCTTCTCTCCGGCTTCGAGCACCGCCGCGCCCAGACTCACCTCATCGCTGCCAAGCGACAACGCTGCAGGAGCCTGCAACTGCGAGACGAATCGCCCCAGGGTTTCCAGGCTCGACAGCGTTCCTTGCCACCTCGGCGGCGCGCCATCCGGCACCGTCAGCCCGCCCTCAAGCGCAAGACTCAGCTCGTCCGCCTCGGCGCCGTTCACACTGAGCTCAATGCGATGGCGATCGCGTCTGCCGTCCGCCGATATCCGTACCGCCGACACCCAGTCGGCCTCAACGCCCACCGCGCCGACGCTCGACACACCGACCGACAACGTGAATGGCCCATCGACGCCAGCGGCCAGACGGCCCTGCCCGTTAAGGCCCCCAATCCTGACATCGCCCGGCAGACGCAGCTTCTCGCCGAAGAACTGCAGCGATCCGGCAGGTGCCTTGGTGCCGCCGGTGAGTTCGCCCTCGGCCCCCGCACGTCCGCTCAGTCCGTATCCGAGTTGAGCCAGCGCAGGCGCATCGACGGAAATCCGAAGGCGATCGGCAACACGCCCCCAGTCACCTTCCGCACGCAGGCGGTTACCGGCGAGGTCGAGCATGAGCGAAACATCCGAAAAGGACTCTCCGCGCACCTTGAGGCGACCATTCCCCGACAGCGCATGCCCCTCGAACGCGCTGTTAAGCAGCTTGAACTGCGCTGACACCGCAGGCTCTGCAGCCAGCACGCCCTCGGCATCAAGGTCCAGATTGAGGCGCGCGACCGGCGCAGCTGGGTGGAACTTCCGGGGGTCGACCTGGCGCAATTGCCCGGTCAGCTTGAATCGCTGTCCCGCACCGGGTGCAGCCTCTGCCTCCAGCACCCCGCTTGCGTCCACTCGCGCATCGCCTGCGCTCAGCTTGACCGACGCGGTTTGCCGCGCTTCACTCCCTTCGGCCTCGACACGGCCCGCAAGCACCTGCTTCGGCAAACGACCGTCAATGCGTGAAGTATCGATGCCGGCAATCTCAAGCAACATCGTCAGGCGTCCAAGCCCGGCGCCCGGCCCTGAACCTGCCGCCTCAGGGGCCGGCGCGGACTCGCCCGCAGGTGGCGTCCACGCCATTGCGCCGGCAATCTTTCCAGCGCCGGGCAGACGCACATCGAGTTCATCGACACGGGCGCCCTGCGCAGACCAGGCAAGCGTGCCGCCAAGGCTTTCAAGCGGCAGCCCCCCGGCATCAAGCGCAGCAGGACGCGCGTTGCGAATGGAGAACGGGCCGCTCAGGCTCAAGCCCTCAGTCGCACCCGCCAGCAAGCGCGCATCCAGTCGCAGCAGCGCTTTGGGGGCGGAAGGGACGAACATGGATGGATCGAGCTCACCAAGCGCGAGCTCAAGCGCTCGCAAGGGCACGTCGGCGAACGGCGTCGCCTCGACCCGCCCCTCACCGCTCAGCCCGGCGCCATTCGCGCGCAGCTTGAGCACTGGCTCGGCCAGCACACCGTCGGCATCCAGCTCAATGCGGTAATCGCGGGCCTCGGCTGCGAGCGCAATGCCCTCAGGCACCTGCGCGGCATCGATGCGGCCCTCAAGCGCCGCCCTGAATTCGAGCGCGAAAGGTGCCTCGGTGTCGATCCCACCCGTCAGGCTGAGCTTGCCGAACGGCAACGCTGCATCGAGTTGCTGCAAGCGGTGACGCTTGCCGTCGCTGTCGAGCGCAAGCGTGACAGCACTGGCGCTGAATACGCTGGCGGAGTCCGAAGACAGCGGCTCACCGGCCGCGACCTGATGAACCGTCAGCGATTCCACGCTGATGCGCGACACCTGCAGCCCGACCGGAAGGCGCAGATGGTCAGGCAGGCTCAGCGGAGGCGACGGCTCGTCGCTTGCGCGTGTGCGCACATCGAGCTTGCCGAGCGTAAGTTGCGAGACTACGACGCGGCGTGAAAGCAGGTCCCGTGGCGCCCAGTCCAGCTTCAGCGCCTCGAGTTCGAGCTCAAGATCGGGCATGCCCAAGGCGAGATCATCGACTTCAAGCGGGCCGATCAGGCGCCCGCGAACCTCGCCCAGCGTGAGCACGTCCGGCGTCGCCGACCTGACGAGGCTGGCAACCGCCTTCAGACCGGACTCGGTTGCCAGCCCCCAGCCCAGCACTGCAAAAAGCCCGAAGACCGCAGCACATGCAATGGCAAACACGCGCCGCCAGAGACGGCGGGATTGCGGGAGATCTGCTGCGGGCTCGGGGTCGTTCATAGGCTAGCCAAACAGGGCGCGCAGCCCCTGACCCGGGTCGGGCACCCGCATGAAGGCTTCACCGACCAGAAAGGCATTCACACCCTTGCCACGCATCAGGCTCACATCCTCCGGTCGCAGGATTCCCGACTCGGTGACCACGATGCGATCAGCGGGGATGGCCGACAGCAGATCGAGCGTGGTCTGCAAGGAGACCTCGAACGTGCGCAGATTGCGGTTGTTGATGCCGACCAGCGGCGTCTGCAACTGCAGCGCCTGTTCGAGCTCGGTACCATCGTGCACCTCGACCAGCACGGACATGCCGAGCGCGCTCGCAATCGACTCCATCTCGCGCATCTGCGCAAGATCGAGGCAGGCGGCGATCAGCAGAATGGCGTCCGCGCCCATGGCACGCGCTTCAAACACCTGGTACGGATCGACCAGAAAATCCTTGCGCAACACCGGCAGCGCGCACGCCGCCCGCGCCGCCTGCAGGTATTCCGGCGCGCCCTGAAAGAAGGGTCTGTCGGTCAGCACCGACAGACAGGCCGCGCCCGCCTGCTCGTAGGCGCGTGCGATCTCGGCAGGGCGGAAGTCCTCGCGGATCACGCCTTTGGACGGGCTCGCCTTCTTGATCTCGGAAATCACCGCAGCACTGCCCGCGGCGATTTTGTCGCGAATGGCGCCGACAAAATCGCGAGCTGCCGGTTGCGCTTCAGCCTCGGCGCGAATCGTGCCCAGCGGTTTGAGCGCGCTTGCCGCAGCGACCTCTTCGACCTTGACCGCGCAGATCTTGTTCAGGATGTCGCTCATCAGGCGGCCCCGAAACGGCGTGTGTACTGCACGAACTCGTCCAGTTTGGCGCGCGCCGCACCGCTGGCAATGATCTCGCGCGCACGGACGATGCCATCGTCGATCGAATCGGCAAGGTTGGCGGTATACAGCGCCACACCGGCGTTGAACACCACGATCTCGCACGCCGGGCCGGGCTCGTTATCCAGCGCACCCAGCAAGGTACGACGCGATTCGTCGGCATCTTCGACCCGCAGGTTGCGGCTGCCCACCATGGCCAGACCGAAGTCTTCCGGATGAATCTCATACTCGGTGATCTGATCGTCCTTCAGTTCAGCCACCAGCGTGCCCGAACCAAGGCTGACCTCATCCATGCCATCAAGTCCGTGCACGACCAGCACATGGTTGGCGCCGAGGCGCTGCATCACACGCGCCTGGATGCCGACGAGATCGGGGTGAAAGACGCCCATCAGGGTATTGGGCGCACCCGCCGGATTGGTCAGCGGCCCGAGGATATTGAAGATGGTGCGCACGCCCATCTCGCGCCGCACCGGGGCGACGTTCTTCATCGCACTGTGGTGATTGGGCGCGAACATGAAGCCGATGCCGGTCGCCTCGATACACTCACCAACCTGCTCGGCGCTCAGTGCCAGATTCACGCCCAGGGCTTCGAGCACATCTGCGCTGCCCGACTTCGACGATACGCCGCGATTGCCATGCTTGGCCACGCGCGCACCGGCAGCTGCCGCCACAAACATGGTCGCGGTCGAGATGTTGAAAGTGTGCGTGCCATCACCACCGGTGCCGACCACGTCCAGGAAGTGATCGTGCGGCGGGTTCACCACCACCTTGGTGGCCAACTCGCGCATCACTGTCGCCGCAGCGGTAATCTCGCTGATGGTTTCCTTCTTGACGCGCAGACCGGTCAGGATGGCGGCAGTCATTACCGGCGAGATTTCACCTGCCATGATCTGGCGCATCAGGGACAGCATCTCGTCAAAGAAAATCTCGCGGTGCTCGATCGTGCGCTGCAGCGCCTGTTGGGCAGTCATCATGATGTTCGTCCTCATGTCGGTCAGGCCGCAGCCGGCAATGAATCGCCGCGGTCGAGGAAATTCCGGAGCAGGTCGTGCCCGCGCTCGGTCAGAATGGATTCGGGGTGGAACTGCACGCCCTCGATATCCAGCGTCTTGTGGCGCACGCCCATGATCTCGCCATCGTCCGTCCAGGCCGTCACTTCAAGACAGTCAGGCAGGCTTTCGCGTTCAATGGCCAGTGAATGATAGCGGGTGCAAATCAACGGATTGGGCAGCCCCCGGAACACGCCCTTGTCGAGATGATGCACCGGCGAAGTCTTGCCGTGCATCAGGCGCTGGGCGTGCACGATGCGGCCACCGAAGGCGGCACCGATGCTCTGATGCCCCAGGCAGACGCCTAGAATCGGCAGTTTGCCGGCGAACTCGCGGATCGCCGCCACCGAGATCCCGGCTTCGGCCGGGGAGCATGGCCCGGGCGAAATCACCAACTGCGCGGGTTGCATGGACGCGATCTGCTCGAGCGTGATCTCGTCGTTGCGGAATACTTTCACCTTGGCGCCCAGTTCGCCGAAGTACTGCACCAGGTTGTAGGTGAAGCTGTCGTAGTTGTCGATCATCAGCAGCATGTCAGTCGTCCTTGTCAGCCTTGAGTATCCAGGCCGCCTTCGGCCATCTCTGCCGCCCGCAGCATCGCACGGGCCTTGCTGTGGGTTTCCTGCCATTCGGCCTCGGGGTCGGAGTCGGCAACGATGCCGGCACCCGCCTGCACGTGAATCTGCCCATCCTTGATCACCGCAGTGCGGATCGCGATTGCCAGATCCATGTCGCCATGGAAGCCGACGTAGCCCACTGCGCCGGCATAGATGCCACGCTTGACCGGCTCAAGCTCGTCGATGATTTCCATCGCCCTCACCTTCGGCGCGCCCGACACCGTCCCGGCGGGGAAGGTCGCGCGCAGCACGGCGAGCGCGTTGAGCCCTTCCTTGAGCTTGCTTTCGACGTTGGACACGATGTGCATCACATGCGAATAGCGTTCGACGGTGAATTGCTCGGTGACCCGCACCGTACCGGTTTCCGACACCCTGCCGGCGTCGTTGCGGCCGAGATCGAGCAGTTGCAGATGCTCCGCGCACTCCTTCTCGTCGGAGAGCAGATCCTTTTCCAGTGCCAGATCCTCGGCCACGGTGGCGCCGCGCTTGCGCGTGCCGGCGATCGGTCGAACGGTGACGTTTTCGTCCTCGAGTCGAACCAGAATCTCGGGAGAAGACCCGACAACATGGAAATCCTCGAGATTGAAGTAGAACATGTAGGGCGACGGGTTCAGCGAGCGGATCGCGCGGTACAGCGCCATCGGGTGCGCAGCAAACGGTTTGCTCATGCGCTGCGACAGCACCACCTGCATGATGTCGCCGTCGACGATGTACTGCTTGGCACGGCGCACCGCGTCCTTGAACGCCTCCTCGCCGAAACTCGACTCCGCCGGGGCCGAGGCCGCGCGGGCTTCGACCGGGACCTGCACCGGCGCACGCAGTCGCCCAAGCAGATCCTGCAGGCGCTTCTGCGCACGCTTGTATGCACCGGGCACCTCGGGCTCGGCATACACCACCAGGGTGAGCTTGCCGGTGAGGTTGTCGACGATCGCAATTTCTTCCGACAGCAGCAGCAGGATGTCCGGGGTACCGAGCGTGTCCTTCTTCTCCGTCTTCGACAGCCTGGGTTCGATGTAGCGCACGGTGTCGTAGCCGAAGCAACCCACCAGGCCACCCGCAAAGCGCGGCAGATGCTCGCGCGGCGGCACCTTGATGCGGTTCATGAACTCGGCAACGAAATTGAGCGGATCACCGTAATCGCGACGTTCGACGAGGCGATTGCCTGTCAGCAGCAGCGCCGAACGGCCATAGACCTCGATACGGGTGGGCGACGAAAGCCCGATGAAGGAGTAGCGCCCGAAGCGCTCACCGCCCTGCACCGACTCCAGCAGGTAGGTGTAGGACTCATTGGCGAGCTTCAGGTAGATCGACAGCGGCGTGTCGAGATCGGCAAAGGTCTCGAGCGTGACCGGAATGCGGTTATAGCCCTCGGCGGCCAGGGCGTTGAATTCTTGTTCGAGCATGGGAGCTCCACTGGGAACGGGTTTGATTCGGACGGGGCACTGCAGGCGGGTGGCGGGTCAATCCGGAGTCCGGGGCAACCGGCGACCCGCAAGGGGTTCGCGTTATTTGTGGCCCACAGGCCAACGCCAGCCGGTCCGCCACGAAGGCTGGAGGCTGAGAGCAAAGGCCGGAGCGAGGGGCGAAACCCTGTTTGCGTGCGTCACGATTCGATCTGTAGTGGAGATGTCTGACGAGGCGAAAAGATTCATGGGCGGTCGATGTGATCCAGCACATGAAGTGCGTTCGATAGTAGCCCATCGCATTCGATACTGTCCACCGGCATGCCTTCGCTATAGCCGTAGGTCACCAGAAGCACCGGCATCCCCGCGCCACGGGCGGCAAGCGCGTCGTTCTGCGAGTCCCCGATCATCAAGGCCTCGGCGGCCTCAACCTGCAGCAGTTCGCAGGCGTGATGCAGCACCGCGGGGTCGGGCTTTTTCACTGGCAGCGTGTCGCCAGTCACGACCGCATCGAAGTACGCGCTGAGCCCCATGCGCTCGAGCAGCGGCAGGGTGAAGTCCCCCGCCTTGTTGGTCACGACGGCAAGCTTGAACCGGCTCTCGCGCAAGGCATCCAGCACCTCGGTAACGCCGGGGTAGATGCGCGTCGTGCGCCCATTGACCAGCGCATAGTGCTGCCGGAATACGGCCATGGCCGTCTCGATCTCCGCCTCGGTCGCGTGCGCATTCTCGGTCATGCAGCGGCGCACGAGGTTGGGCAGGCCCTTGCCGACAAAACTGTGGATCTCGTCCTGGCTGCGCGCCGGCCGGGACAGTTCGGCCAGCATGAGGTTGGCCGCCTCGGCCAGATCGCCAATGGTATCGAGCAGGGTGCCATCGAGATCGAACAGCACCGCCCGCGGCGAGAATCTCCGCCCGCTCATGCCTGCACCGTTGCCAGTTCGGCACGCAGACTGCCGATGATCGAGTCGTAGCGATGGGCGTCGGTGTCCTTGCCTGCACCGAATACCGCCGAACCGGCGACAAAGGTGTCTGCACCGGCACGCGCGATCTCGGCGATGTTGTCGGATTTTACGCCACCATCGATCTCGAGCAGGATGTGGCGTCCGGTTTCGGCCTCGTAGGCCTCGAGTCGCGCACGCGCGGCACGCAGCTTGTTGAGCGTCTCGGGGATGAACTTCTGCCCGCCGAAGCCCGGGTTGACGCTCATCAGCAGGACGACGTCGATCTTGTCCATGACGTGATCGAGGTAGTGCAGCGGCGTGGCGGGGTTGAACACCAGCCCGGCCTGACAACCCGAGTCGCGGATCAGACCCAGGCTGCGATCGATATGCTCTGAGGCCTCGGGGTGAAAGGTGATGATGTTGGCGCCGGCCTTGGCAAAGTCCGGAATGATCCGGTCGACCGGCCGCACCATCAGGTGCACGTCGATCGGCGCCGTGGTCACCGGCCGGATCGCCTCGCACACCAGCGGACCGATGGTGAGGTTGGGCACGTAATGGTTGTCCATCACGTCGAAATGGATCCAGTCGGCACCGGCGGCAACCACATTGCTCACTTCCTCGCCCAGTTTGGCGAAGTTGGCGGAAAGCAGACTGGGGGCGATGCGGAACATTGGCGGACTCCGGAAACGGTTCGAAGCCCGGATTCTAACCGGCGCCGGCAGGATCGTGCCGGCGCCATTACTCGGAAACGGTCAGCGCACGCAGACCTTGCGCACCTGCTTGAGGTCGGTAATGCCCGCCAGGATCTTCTCGAGACCGTCCTGGCGCAGGGTACGCATCCCCTCGGACAAGGCCGCACCAAGCAACTCCGCAACGCGCGCACGCTCCTGAATCATCTGCTTGATCCGGTCCGAACCGAGCATCAGTTCGTGAAGCCCGAGCCGTCCCTTGTAGCCCTGGGTGCATTCGACACACCCTACCGGGCGGTACAGGGTGAACTTGCCTTTTTCATTCGCATAGGCGGTTCGCCAGTGCGCCAGGACCGCCTGTCGGGCCGCTTCCGGATCGGCAATGAATGCGGGCGTCGAGTGCATGTCGGCACAGTATTCGTCGAGCAGGAGCCCGATCTCGGTCTCGTCCGGTTCGTACGCTTCCTTGCAGTGCTTGCACAGGCGCTTGGTCAGCCGCTGCGCCAGCACGCCAAGCAGGGCGTCGGAGAAGTTGAACGGGTCCATGCCCATGTCGAGCAGGCGCACAACGGATTCCGGCGCGCTGTTGGTGTGCAGCGTGGAGAACACGAGGTGGCCCGTAAGCGACGCCTCGATACCCACAGAGACGGTTTCCTCGTCCCGCATCTCACCCACCATGATCACGTCCGGATCGGCACGCAGGAAGGCCCGCATCATGGTCGCAAAGTCGAGCCCGGCCTTGCGATTGACCTGAACCTGGCGCAGACCTTTCTGGGTGATTTCGACGGGATCCTCCGCAGTCCAGATCTTGGTCTCCGGAGTGTTGATATGGCCCAGGATGGAGTGCAGCGTGGTCGTCTTGCCCGATCCGGTCGGACCGCACACGAAGAAGATTCCGTAGGGCTTGGCCACCGCGCCCTTGAGCATTTCCAGGTTTGCGGGGGTCAGACCAAGTTCGTCGAGCGGAATCGGCTCGCTGTTGGCCAGCACCCGCATCACCACATCCTCGAGGCCGCCTGCGGTCGGAATGGTGGCCACGCGCAACTCGATGTCGAGCGGCGCGTACTTGCGGAACTTGATCTTGCCGTCCTGCGGCTTGCGACGCTCGGAGATGTCGAGATCGCACATGATCTTGATACGGGTAACGAGCGGATTCCGGTAGCTCGCCGGCACCTCGATATACGGCACCAGCGTTCCGTCCTTGCGGAAGCGGATCTGGGTCTTCTCCTTGCCCGGACGTGGCTCGACGTGAATATCGGAGGCGCCCTGCTTGTAGGCGTCGATGATGATCTTGTTGACCAGCTTGACCAGTTCGTTGTCGGCCGCCGCATTCACATCATCGGAAAAAATCCCGTCGTCACTTTCCTCGTCGAGATCGGACAGCAGGTCATCCACCGAACTCGCGTCCAGCGACGGCTCAAAGAACTGGTTGACCGTGCGCTCGAACTCGTCGCGGGTGGTCACCCTGAAGGCGAGCCGTTTCTTGGGAAACACATTGTGCGCAATTCGCGAAGTCCGGATCTGCTCCGGATCGACCGCCATGATCACGACACCTTCGGTGGTCTCCTCCAGCGGCAGCCAGTGGTTCTGCTGCACGTACTCGCGCTTCAGATTGCGCAAGAGATCGATCGGCTTGACCCTGTCAGCGTTGAACGGCTCGTACGGCACCCCGTAGAAGCGCGAAGCTGCAGCGCCGATGTCCGCATGGGACAGGTCAAGCGTTCCGATGAGCAGGGGCTCGACCGGCGCGCCGCTGTCGCGAGCATCACGGGTGACCTCGGCCAACTCTTCGGCAGTGATCAGACCGTCGGCGACCAGCGCATCGAAACGCGAGCGCAGTTGCGCCGGTGGCGCCGAGATATGGCGCGAGAACGCGACGCCCAGCGTCTGCGTCAGGCCGAGCAGACCTTCCTCCGCAATGGCCGAGAACGGCCCCTCCGAATTATGGTTGATCAACTGGATCACGCCCCGACGCGCGCCGCTTTCCGGATCGTTGATCGCGGCGGCCAGCATCTCTCGGGCACGAAAACCGGTGGTGTCATCGACTTCATGGCGAAACTGCAATTCGGGCGAGATGGCCTTCAGCGCCACCGTGTCATAGACGTCCGCAATATTGACGGTTTGCCCGGTCAGCGCGACAAATCCGGCAATGCTGTTCTCGGCAATCGGCAAACGAATGTTCTGTACCGAATGCAGCCCCGTCTTCACCTTGGTCGAAATGGACTCGCCCGATGCATCCACCGCATAGATCGAAAGTCGTGCCGCATCGAAAAGCTGGCAGATCTCTTTCGACAGTTCCAGGATGATTTCATCGATATCATGCGTGGCATGAACGCGGTTGGTGATTGCCTGCAAGCCCTTGAAAAAGGCGAGGCGACGGGCAACTTCGCTGGAAGCCGAAAGCTTTGTGCTCATCAGTGGACGTCTGCGTATGTGAGTTGGTGCGTCCCCATTCTACCGGCCTGCCGGAGAATCTGTGTTCAGAACTCGAGTATCTGACCCTGAACGAGTGGCTTAGGTTGCAGGCGCCCCCGCCCGGCCTCGATCTGCGCCATGATGCGCGCCCCCTGGCCGGGCTTCAGATGACTGATGAAGACCTCGGGTGAAACCGAAAGCTCCTCGAGCATGGCGACGAGCATGCTCGGACACAGATGTCTTGAGGCCATCGCCAGACCGCGCTGCTCGTCGGAAAACGCGGTCTCGATGATCATGTGCCGCAGCGCCGGGAGTGCGTTGATCGCCTCGATCAGCTCCGGACAATACGCCGTGTCGCCCGAATAGAGCAGCTGCGCGTCGCCGCTGTCCAGGGCATATGCGACCGCGGGCACCGTGTGATGCGCAGGCAGCGCGGTGATGGTGCGCGTTCCCAGACGCACCGACTCGCCCACCTTGAGCGGCTGAAAGCGCAGGAACGGTCGATGGCGGTCGGGAATCGAGGTGAAGTCTGGCCAGATCAGCCAGTTGAAGATATGCGAACGCAGGATACGCAAGGTTTCCGGGGTGGCATAGACCGTGATCGGATAACCGCGCTCCTCACCCACCGAATCCACCAGCAGGGGAATCGACGCAATGTGATCGAGATGCGAATGCGTGATGAAAATATGATCGATCTTGCGCAGCGCATCGAGCTCAAGATCGCCCACACCGGTCCCGCAATCGACCAGGACATCGTCGTCGACGAGAAAGGCGGTCGTCCGCGCAGTCTCGCCGCCAATTCCGCCACTGCAGCCAAGCACCTGAAGTTTCATCAAAAGTTCTTACCCGGACTCACGAGCATTGCACCGATTGGCCTCGCCACCCCCTGGATCATGCCAAACCTTAGCAGGCGACAACCGGGGGGCATATGGCAAAAATCACGGCATGCCCGCAGCCCTCAGGTCTTGAGAAAAAACTCCATCTTCACGCCAGCAATCTCGATGATGTCGTGATCGCCAAGTCGGTGGGCCTGGGCATCCAGCGTGCGGCCGTTGACCGTCGGAAAGCTCGCACCTTCTACATGAGTGATGAAATATCCATGCGGCCGCCGGGTGATGACCGCAACCTGACGCCCCGGCTTGCCAAGCGTGGTCAGCGACTTGCTTAGCTCAAGCTCACGGCCGGCGTTCGCACCACTCAGGACCTGAATGACCCCGAGGCGATCGAGCGGAGGCTCCGCAGGTGCGCCATGCTCCAGTGCGTCGGCTGGCAGCACCTGGGTCCGGATCGCACTGCCGTCACGCGCGCCCGGCGTAACCGGAACCGACTCCGCTGCGGACGCAGCAGACGTCATGTCGAATGGCTTCAGTGCAGCCGTGTCGACCATCTCGGAGGCAGAGAGGCCGGGCTGCGAGGTGTCGGTCAGAAACTTGAGACGATATTTTCCGAGCTCAACCACGTCGTTGTTCTGCAGAACATGCTTCTTGATCGGCTGCCCATTCACGTAGGTGCCGTTGGTACTGTTCTGGTCCTCGAGGAAGGCATCGTCGAGGATGCAGGTGATCACCGCATGGTGCCCACTGATCGCAAGGTTATCAATCTGAATGTCATTGTTTTGCTTGCGCCCGATGGAGGTTCGCTCCTTGTCGAGCACGATTTCCTTGAGCACCAGCCCATCCATGCTAAGAATCAACTTCGGCATTGCCTGCACCCATCTATCGGTTGGCGCGCCCAGCGCGCAGAATCCTCACAATCATGCCGTCAGCCGGCAAAGCGCGCAATGATGACGGACACATTGTCGCGCCCGCCATGGGCAAGCGCGGCGTCAACCAGCCCCTGAGCCACCTCATCAACTGAACCTGTCGCACCGAGCAGACGCGCAATTTCACGCGCATCGAGCATGTCGGTCAAGCCGTCCGAACACAGCAGAATGCGGTCCTTGTCCGCAAGCGCATGCATGCCAACGTCGACGACCACCGTCGGCGCCACGCCAAGGCCTCGCGTCAGCAAGCCCCGATTCGGCATCTGCATGGCCTCGTGCCGAGCAATCAGGCCCGCATCGACCTGCGCCTGCAGAACCGTGTGATCGCTCGTCAGCTGTTCGAGCTCGCCATGTCGAAGGCGATACAGGCGGGAGTCCCCCACGTGCGCACACACCAGCGCGTCCCCGGCCACGCATGCCGCCACCATCGTTGCCCCCATCCCGCTCAGATCTGCGTTGGCCGCACCCGCCTGACGAATCGCCTCGTTGGCTGCGTTCAGCCCCTCGCACAACACGTCGGCCAGGGCGTTCGCCTCAAGATGGGCGCCATCCGCACTGCGCTGCAGATACTCAAGGACGGTACGAACCGAAAGCGCCGAAGCCACATCGCCGCCCTGATACCCCCCCATGCCATCCGCCAGCAGGAGCCAGCCATTGTTGGCGTCAATACAGATGGCATCCTCATTCCTGCGCCGAACATGCCCGACATGCGACAAGCCCGCATACTCGAAACCGGATGTGTTCGCTGTCACGGGGGAAAGCCGCACTTCGGGCTCAGACATCGTCGCTGGACTCCTTCAGATCGTTGGGGGCACCCCATGAACGGCAATTCATACCGCCATTCTAGACTGTCCAGTCACCCGGCCGGCAGCGATCGAGTAGGGGACGGGGTCGCCCCCGTCGCCCTCTCACACCACCGTACATGCGGTTCCGCATACGGCGGTTCATGAAAAACACTGGAGTCGTCGCGTCGTGTCGAGCAGCGACACCAGCCCCAAACGATCAAAGAAGGACTTCGGGAAGGCCGCATTCATGTGGCTGGCGCCACTGTTCCACCACGGCCCGCGCTGATTGAACGCTGAGCGAAACGCCCGCTCCTCCTTCAGTCCTGCCCTCACCAGGCTCTTGGCACGCGTATAGGGCCGCTTCCACTGCCGCCACAGGATGCAGCGCAGCTTACGCCGGAGCCAACCGTCGATCTCTTCCAGCACCCGCTTGGTCTCGGTCAGCTTGAAATACGCTGCCCAACCCCGTAGCACCGGATTCAATTCTTCGATCGTGGCGCGCACGCTGCGACCCCTCGCGCCTTTGAGCACATCGCGAATCTTGTCCTCCAGCCGTTTCAGGCTGACTGGCGCAATCCGCAGCTTCGGGGTCTTGTGCCATGTCAGGCTATAGCCCAGAAACTTCCTCTCCCACGGTCGTGCGACCGCGCTCTTGGCCTCATTGACCGTGAGCTTGAGCCGCTCGGATAGAAACTGGCTGATACCCGCCAGAACACGCTCGCCTGCCGCATGGCTTCGGACGTAAATGTTGCAGTCGTCTGCGTAACGGCAGAACGCGTGGCCCCGACGCGCCAGCTCCCGGTCCAATTCCGTCAGCACAATGTTCGACAGCAGCGGACTCAATGGGCCGCCTTGCGGCGTACCCTGCGTCCTCGGGCTGACCACCCCCTCTGCCATCATCCCTGCCTCCAGATACCGTCGAATCAGCTTCAGTACCCGCCCATCCTCGATCTTCTTCGCCAACTTTGCCATCAGGATGTCGTGATTGACCCGGTCAAAGAACTTCTCCAGATCCATATCCACCACGACTCGTCTGCCTTGGGCGACGTATTGCTGTGCCGCCTTGACCGCCTGATGGGCAGACCTCCCCGGTCGGAAGCCGTAGCTCGACTCGGAGAACTCCGCCTCGAAGATCGGTGAGAGCACCTGATGCAACGCTTGCTGGATCAAGCGATCCGTCAGCGTCGGAATGCCCAGCATCCTCATCCCACCTTGCGGTTTCGGAATATCCACTCGGCGCACTGCTTGCGGAACGTACATCCCCGCCAGCAGCTTGGCCTTGATCGTCGGCCAGTGTTGCTGCAAGTGAGCCTTGAATTCGGACACCCCGATGCCATCGACACCGGCCGCACCCTTGTTCCTGACCACCCGCTCATACGCAAGCCACAGGTTGCCGCGCTCACACACGACTTCCATCAGCCCGCTTTCACACGCCCACTCCGCTTTCGTCCGCTCAACACCCGCCGATTCAACCTCGACACGCAGCCCAGCACCCTCCAGATACCGTCCAGACTCCTCTGCCCGCGCCCCATCTGCCCGATGGGCTTCTGTCTTCGTCAGTTTCATCGAGAAACGTTCGCCTACTCGCGTTCTTCCATGTTCGGCCCTTCGCCCCAAACCGGCGGCTACTATGGCCTCGGCTGACTTCCTCACGCGCATCCCGACGCCTCACGACGTCAGTAGCACCATGGCACCCGTGAGGATCTCCCCGGGTATGACGCACATACCTTCACGCTTATGCCTGTCGGATCTACGCCACAGCGTTCCGTGCAAGTTTCGGGCTTTGACGATATTGGCCGCCTCACCCCACTGCAGCGCCTCGTATCCGCTTCCTGTTCGTCAGGCCAGCGCTTTGCCTTCGGCTTCCTCCAGATTCGCAGTTGCCCGCGACACCCTTGCCGTTCAGCTAACTCTTCCCCTTGCCGGGTGAGTAGAGGACTTACACCTCCTAGTAAGTGCGCCCTGCCGGGCGCACCAAAAAAAAGCGCCGGACTCGCCGGCGCCTTTTTCAGTCATCGTCTGCAGACGATCAGAGCATTGCCTTGAGCAGCTTGGCCATCTCGGACGGGTCGCGCGTGACCTTGAAGCCACACTCTTCCATGATCGCGAGCTTGGCATCGGCCGTGTCGGCGCCGCCGGAGATCAGCGCACCGGCGTGACCCATGCGCTTGCCTGCCGGCGCCGTGACGCCAGCGATGAAGCCAACGATCGGCTTCTTCATGTTGGCCTTGCACCATTCGGCAGCTTCAGCTTCGTCCGGACCGCCGATCTCGCCGATCATGATGACCGCATCGGTATCAGGATCGTCGTTGAACATGCGCATCACGTCGATGTGCTTCAGACCGTTGATCGGATCACCACCGATACCGACAGCGGAAGACTGACCCAGACCGATCTCGGTCAGCTGGGCAACAGCTTCATAGGTCAGCGTACCGGAGCGGGATACCACGCCGATACGACCCTTGCGGTGGATGTGACCCGGCATGATGCCGATCTTGATTTCGTCAGGCGTAATCAGACCCGGGCAGTTGGGGCCCAGCAGCAGGGTTTCCTTGCCGCCGGCAGCAACCTTGGCCTTCATCTTGTTGCGCACTTCCAGCATGTCGCGAACGGGGATGCCTTCGGTGATGCAGATTGCCAGATCGAGGTCGGCTTCAACAGCTTCCCAGATCGCGGCAGCAGCACCTGCGGGCGGCACGTAGATCACCGACACGGTAGCGCCGGTTTCAGCAGCAGCGTCCTTCACCGAACCGAAAATGGGGATGTCGAAAATGGACTCGCCCGCTTTCTTCGGGTTTACGCCGGCAACGAAGCAGTTCTTGCCGTTGGCGTATTCCTGGCACTTCTCGGTGTGGAACTGGCCCGTCTTCCCGGTGATGCCCTGGGTGATGACCTTGGTGTCTTTGTTGATCAGGATGGACATTCAGACTCTCCTTACTTGACCGCGGCCACGATCTTGGTGGCAGCATCCGCCATCGTGTCGGCGGTGATGATCGGCAGACCCGACTCGGCGAGGATCTTCTTGCCGAGGTCTTCGTTGGTGCCCTTCATGCGCACCACGAGCGGGACGGAGAGATTCACTTCCTTGGCTGCAGTCACCACGCCGGTGGCAATGGTGTCGCACTTCATGATGCCGCCGAAGATGTTGACCAGGATGCCCTTGACCTTGGGGTTCTTGAGCATGATCTTGAACGCTTCGGTCACCTTCTCGGCCGTGGCACCGCCACCGACGTCGAGGAAGTTGGCCGGCTCTGCGCCGAACAGCTTGATCGTGTCCATGGTGGCCATCGCCAGACCGGCGCCGTTCACCAGGCAGCCGATGTTGCCATCGAGGCTGATGTAGGCCAGATCGAACTTGGAGGCTTCGATTTCGTCAGCATCTTCTTCGTCGAGGTCGCGGTAGGCCACGATTTCCGGATGACGATAGAGCGCGTTGGAGTCGAAGTTGAACTTGGCGTCGAGCGCCTTCACGGTACCGTTGCTCTCATGGATCAGCGGGTTGATCTCCGCCAGCGACGCATCGGTTTCCATGTAGCAGGTGTAGAGCTTCTTCAGCGCATCGACCGCATTGGCGATCGAGCCTTCCGGCATGCCGATACCCTTGGCAAGCTCGGTGGCTTGCGCGTCGGTCAGACCGACTGCGGGATCAACGAATACCTTGAGAATCTTCTCGGGCGTGCTGTGAGCGACTTCCTCGATGTCCATGCCGCCTTCAGACGAAGCCATCATGGCAACGCGCTGGGAAGCACGATCGGTCAGTGCAGCGACATAGTATTCGTGCTGAATGTCAGCGCCTTCCTCGATCAGGAGGTTGCGCACCTTCTGACCTTCCGGCCCGGTCTGATGAGTGATCAACTGCATGCCGAGGATATCGGTCGCATATTGACGCACCTCATCGAGCGACTTGGCGAGCTTCACGCCACCGCCCTTGCCGCGGCCGCCGGCGTGAATCTGGGCCTTCACCACCCAGACCTTGCCACCGAGCGTTTCCGCTGCCTTGACCGCGTCGTCGACGCTGGTGCAATGAATACCGCGCGGCGTCACAACGCCGAACTTTCTTAGAACTTCTTTTGCCTGATACTCATGAATCTTCATGATTGCCCTTCGATCGAAGTCGTGGCGTATGGGTCGCCGCGAGCAGGTTGATGGGACGCTTCGGAGCTTCGCTCCGCGACGAACGCCGTCTCCCTCGACCGACGCCCACCGCTCTAAGCCAGACCGACTGCGCCTGACCTGTCTATTGGCTCGCCCGCTGCAATGCGTGGTAACCGCAAGAACGCCAAATTATAACCGTTTTTCCGCAACGCACAGGCGCGCGTATGCCTGCCCGCTATGCAGCGGGGTCTCCGCGACGGTACCACTTGGGATAATAGCGCTGCACTGCCGCAGACGACGTTTCAAGCGCGTGGCAGCGATCGAGCTGGAAGGGCTTCTCTTTCGTCTCTTCGTTGTCGCGCCGGAAGGTCGCAAAGGTCTGAATTGCAGCCGTCGGCAGGGACAGCAGCAACTCGGTGATATGCGTACAGCCACTGACGTCGGGAAACATCTCCCCCACGGTTCGTCTGAAGCCCCGCACAAGATTGAGCCCGACCAGCCTTTCATATACCGGACCAATGGTGTCGCAATAGCCGGGATAAGGCACGCCATCCGAGCACGCCGCGGCGGCGATGATATTGAAGCCCTCGTCGAAGGTCACCCGGACCCGCATCAGATGCACGGGGATGCCCGCAGGCCGAACCCCGGAAGCAATCGGGTAATCGAGATCCTTGATGTCGGTCAGACTGGCATCGAGTTCGAGCATTCCGTCTTCGCGGAGAAAGCCTTCGACTTCGATACGTCTGGTGTGTGCGCGCTGACGCGCGACGGCAGGCGTTGGGAGCGGCATGATTACGTACGGCATCGTATGGATCCTGCAGTTTAACCCAAAGGCCAAGGCATCCGTGACGCCCACCCCTCCGCCGTTTCAGCCAAAACAGCGCGACCAGCGAATTAATTCCGCACAATCGGACAACTTCGCTGGAATACCGCTCGATTGTCTGATAAAAACAGCGACATGATTTTACGCAACCGCCGGGCAAGCGGAAAATGACAATAAGACGGACTCCGATCGCGACCCTTATCGCCAGCCTTACCCTGGCAGCATCTCCCATCGCTCAATCGGCGGTACTGGGCGACGTCGTTTCGCTGTCAGCAATTGGTGCGCCCCTGCGGGTCGAAATCGGGCTCCGCGACGGCCGCCCGGGCGATGCCGGCGCCTGCCTCAGAATCGTGTCCGCGCAGGAAGCAGGCAATGGCCTGCCCTCGATCAGGCGCGCCCGGATCAGCGCCGTGGGCAGCGGTCGCGCAGCCCGGATCGTGCTCTCTTCGCCGGACACCATGGACGAGCCCGTTGCACAGCTGACAATCGAGAACGTCTGCGAGATACGGCTGCGGCGCACCTACACGCTGCTCTTCCCGTTTGCCGGCACTCCGGTTGCAGCGCCGCACGCAAGCGCAGCCGCCACGCAGCCCCGTACATCGGGCAGGGCGGCAGCAACGGCTCAGCCTCCCTCCGGGGGCAGCGAATGGATCAGCGCCCCGGGTGAATCACTGACCGGAATTGCACAGACGCTCTACCCCAGAAACAGCGCCGCACAACGCCGTTTCGTGCGCGATGCGGCGAAAGCCAACCCCGCGCTCTTTCCTGACCTGGCCTCGCGCAGCCGGCAATTGGTGCCCGGCACGCAATTTGTCGTGCCGAGCCTTGCAGCCATCTCGCGCAACAGCCCGCCGCCTCCGCAGCGCGCTGCCAGCGCAACGCCCCGCGCCGACCGCCCGGTCTCGACCGAGGCCCGCAGCGAACCTGCACCTGGCCCGGTAAGCGGCGACCGCCTCATCGTTGCGCCCGAGGAAGCAGACAACCGGTCTGCGCCAGCCCCCACCGCAGCCCTCGGAAATCGCAGCGGGGAGATGTCCGGCCTCGAACGCAGGGAGCAGGAAATCGCCTCGGCGATCGACCGCAGCATCGTCACCCAGATGGAGCTTCTGGCCCGCATCAAGGAGCTCGAGCAGATCCAGACCCGACTGATGGAGCAGGCCGGCCGCATTGGCGTTGCACCACCACCTGTCGTGGCGCCCCCTCCGGCGCCCCCGCGCATTGAACCGGCGCCTCAGGAACCCGCGCCGGCTTCCGACGACTGGATGCGAAACGCGGCACTCGCACTCGGCGGCCTCGGCATTGCGGCACTCCTGTTCCTGCGCTCACGTCGCAAGACAGAGGAGGCGCCTGCGGCAGAACCCCGCATCGCACCGGCGCCGACACCGCAGACCCCGCCACGACCGACAGCAGATGCAGAAGCACCGGCCTCCACCAGCACGACAGATGAGTTCGATGCACCGCTGACACAGATTCCCGCACCGGCCGGCGTACTGCCACTGGAGTGGGACCATGAGCCTTCCGGATTCGGCTCCACCGAACTGGCTCCGCTTGCGGAAGAAGAGGAAGTCGAAGAGCACGACTCTGCGATCGAGCTGGCAGAGATCATGATGAGCTTTGGCCGCGTTCACGGCGCTGCCGAAACACTGGCTGACTTCATCCGCAGCAACCCGAAACAGGCCGTCACACCATGGCTGAAGCTGCTTGAAGTCTATCGCGCGGCCGACCTGCGGGCCGAGTTCGACGGCCTTGCCCGCCAGCTGAACAAGACCTTCAACGTCAAGACTGTCACCTGGGACAATTTCGACGAAGCCCGCCGCGCTCCGGACACGCTCGAAAAGATGCCGCACCTGGTCAATTCGCTGCAGCAACTCTGGGGCACGCGCGAGTGTCAGGCGTATCTGAGAAGACTGCTGCGCGACAACCGCGACGGCACCCGACAGGGCTTCCCCCTGAACGTCATCGACGACATTCTGTGCCTCAGCGCCATCCTCGAGCAGCAACTCGGCCCCTACCGCCCCACCCACGACGAGCTCGAGGACAACGGGCCGCAGACCGAGCGCCCGCCCGAGAACAGCTGACCGGACTCAGACCGGATTGGGCAGATCGAGAAACGTTGCCTGCAATCCCAGGCTGTCAGACAGGTAGATGGCCATCGACATCGGACCGTAGCGCTCCGTCGCGTGATGGCCGGCGGCGATATAAGGCACACCGGATTCGCGGGCAACATGCGTGGTCGGCTCCGAGATTTCCCCCGACACATAGAGGTCGGCGCCAGCCTGAACAGCCTGTTCGAAGTAGCCCTGCGCACCACCGGTACACCACGCAATCCGTTTCACCTTGCGCTCACCGTCACCCACCAGCAAGGGCTCACGCCCTAGCCTGACGGAAATCGCAGCCGCCACGTCGGACGCTGACATACCCTCGGTTTCCGGCCTGCCGATCCAGCCCAGGTCCTGTTCCGCAAAGCGCCCCTCGCCCACCCAGCCCATGATTGCAGCCAGTTGAGCGTTGTTACCCAGTTGCGGATGCACATCGAGCGGCAGGTGGTAAGCAAGCAGACTGATGTCGTTCTTCAGCAGCGTGGACAGGCGTCGCTTGCGCATGCCGGTGATACGCCCATCCTCGCCACGCCAGAAGTAGCCATGATGAACCAGCACGGCATCATAGTCGCCCGCGACCGCCGCATCGAGCAGCGCCTGGCTCGCCGTGACGCCGCACAGCACACGGTTCACCTCCTCGCGTCCTTCCACTTGCAGCCCGTTTGGGCAATAATCGCGCAGCCGCGCGACCTCGAGCAATTCATCCAGATGGTTTTGCAAAGCGCTGAGCTGCATGCCGTATCCACTCATTTTCACGTTCAACAGGGCGACCCTTCCGGCCGGAAATCGCCTCGAAATCGAGCAACATTATGCGCCGCCTGTGGCTGATCTTTGCGCAGGCCGTGACTGCAAGCGTCGCGGTTCTGTTCGTCCTCAACACCCTCAAGCCGGAGTGGCTGCGCAACACAGCTCCGGATGCAGTGGTGGCCATTCTCGAAGCACCGGCGAGCGAACCCGGTGCGCGTGCTGCTGCGGGCTCGTATGCCGAGGCCGCACAGCGCTCGATGCCTGCCGTCGTTCACATCTACACGACCAAGGCTGCGCGCGCATCGCGCCACCCCTTGCTGAACGACCCGGTGTTCCGCCACTTCTTCGGCGACCGTCCCGACGAAGGAAGGCAGCAAAGCTCCGGGCTGGGCTCCGGCGTCATCGTCAGCCCGGACGGTTTCATCCTGACGAACAACCACGTCATCGACGCCGCAGACGAGATCGAAGTGGCCCTCAATGACGGGCGCCAGTACTCCGCAAGCGTGATCGGCAGAGACCCCGAAACCGACCTCGCCGTTCTTCGCATCACGGCCGACGCCCCCCTGCCCGCAATCACCCTCGCCCGCGGCGACATGCTTCACGTTGGCGATGTCGTGCTTGCCATCGGCAATCCTTTCGGTGTCGGCCAGACCGTCACCATGGGCATCATCTCGGCACTTGGCCGCAGCCACCTTGGCATCAACACCTTCGAAAACTACATTCAGACCGACGCTGCCATCAATCCCGGCAACTCGGGTGGTGCGCTGGTCGACAGCACGGGCAACCTGGTGGGCATCAACACTGCCATCTACTCCCGGTCTGGCGGATCGCTGGGCATCGGCTTCGCAATCCCCATCTCGATCGCGCGCAACGTCCTTGAACAGATCGTTGCCACCGGCGAGGTTACCCGCGGCTGGGTGGGCGTGGAGATTCGGGAGATCACTCCCGAGCTTGCGAGTTCGTTCGGACTGCAGGGCACGGAAGGCGCCCTGATCGCCGGCGTGCTCAGAGGCAGCCCTGCAGAACAGGGCGGTGTGCGTCCGGGCGACGTTCTCGTCGCCGTAGATGGGAAGACCGTTCAGGACCCGAAAGCCATGCTTGAACTCGTTGCGGCCCTGCCACCGGGCAAGACTGCTTCGTTCCGGGTGCGCCGCTCGGGCAAGGATGTAGATCTGACTGTCGCCGTCGCGCGCCGCCCCATCCCGCAGGCTGCACGCTAGACGGTCAGCGTGTCTTACTTGCCCTCGCGCTCGGCGTCCTCGATGCGGTCGAGCTCACGGTCCATTTCGACCGCCGTTGGCGCAACGTAATCGGGTTCGGCCGCGGGCTTGGAGATCATGTTCGCGAGCATGATGCCCAACTCGTAGAGCAGACACATCGGGACGGCAAGCATGAACTGCGAAATCACGTCGGGCGGCGTAATGATTGCCGCAATGACGAAAGCCCCGACAACCACGTAAGGCCGAACTTCCCGCAGTTTGGCAACTGTCACCACGCCCGCCTTGACCAGCAGGATCACCGCGACCGGCACCTCGAAGGTCAAGCCGAAGGCAATGAACATCGACATGACGAAGGAAAGATACTGTTCGATGTCTGGCGCCGGGACGATGCTCTTTGGCGCAAACTCGGCAATGAAGCGGAACACCGTTCCAAATACGAAGAAGTAGCAGAACGCCATCCCGATCAGAAACAGCAGCGTGCTGCCGGCAACCAGCGGGATCGCGAGCTTGCGCTCATGTGCATACAGCCCTGGCGCCACGAAAGCCCAGGCCTGGTAAAGCACCACGGGCAGCGCCAGCACGAAAGCCACCATCATCGTGACCTTGACCGGCACGAAGAACGGCGTCACCACCCCGGTCGCAATCATGTGCGTACCTTCGGGCAGCGTATCCATCATCGGCTTGGCCAGTACGTCGTAGATCTCGCCCGCCCAAGGCATCAGGCAAATGAACACGATGACCAGCGCAACCATCGCCCGCAGCAACCGGTCGCGCAACTCGACCAGATGCGCAATGAAAGTTTCCTGCATTTCGCTCATGCCTTGTCCACCGGTAAGGGCTGACGAACCGCGGGATCGAGCCCCAGCTCGAGTTGCGAAGTCGACTCTGCCGAGCCATCTGCCACGGCGGCCTGCTCACCTGGCGCCGCCTGCTGCTGCGCGCCTGTCGTCGCAGCACCATCGCTGGCCGGCTCTGCTCCCGGCAGCGCGGCCTTCACCTCATCCACCGTCTTGCCCAGCCCGGATTCGAGACTGCTGACCTGCTCACGCACCGAAGTTTCCATTTCGTGCGCCTGCTCCTTGACCTGCTCCTGCAGCTTCTTCAGCTCTTCGAGCTGCATTTCACGCTGGATGTCCGACTTCACGTCGGAGACGTAGCGCTGCAGCCTGCCAAGCAGGTGGCCTGCAGTTCTTGCCACTTTGGGCAAACGCTCGGGCCCCACCACGATCAGCATCACAACGCCGATGACAACGAGTTCCGAAAAACCGAAATCGAACATTTTTCCTGGCCCAACGCGAAAAGAAGGGGCGCTCGTGCGCCCCTGCGTCGCGGGTTAAATGCGTTTCAGGAGGAGGACTTCTCGACCTTCTCGCGCGCCTCGCCCTCGATCGTCTGACCGGTGGCGATCTTCTGCTTGTCAGACGCGTCAGCCGAAGCGTCCGCCTCCTTCATGCCTTCCTTGAAACCTTTTACCGCACCGCCCAGATCCTGACCGACGTTACGCAGTTTCTTGGTGCCAAAAACGAGCATGACGATGACCAGAACGATCAGCCAGTGCCAGATACTGAATGAACCCATACCGCTCTCCTTAGTGCTTCAACATGGGCGGTAGCGGCTGCGGCCCGCCCACAATATGAACGTGAAGATGATACACCTCCTGCAAGCCCACCCGCCCGGTGTTCACAATGGTTCTGAACCCGTCCGTGCAGCCTTGTTCCCGAGCGATGCGCGATGCGACCACCATCAGGCGCCCCATCACGGCCTCGTGACCGAGCTCAAGATCGGCCATTGATGCAATATGAAGCTTTGGAATCAAGAGGATATGAACTGGCGCGGCGGGTTGAATGTCATGAAACGCCAGCACCAGATCGTCTTCAAATACTTTGCGCGCGGGGATCTCCCCACGCACAATCCTGCAAAACAGACAGTCAGTCATGAGGCGCGGCTCAGGCAGTACGAGACTTCTTCTCGTCGATGCCAGACACCCCCTCCCGACGCCGGAACTCGGCAAGAACATCATCCACCGACAGACCGAAGTGTGTCAGCAGCACCAGCGAGTGGAACCAGAGGTCAGTCACTTCCCACACCACGTGGAGCATGTCCTTGTCCTTGGCGGCCATGATGGTCTCAGCCGCCTCCTCGGCCACCTTCTTGCAGATGGCGTCGGTACCCTTGGCATACAGACTGGACACGTAGGACGAATCGGGATCAGCCTTCTTGCGCTCGGCCAGTGTGGCCGCCACGCGATGGAGCACTTCGATGTCGATCATTGGTAGATATCCTTCGGGTCTTTGAGAACCGGTTCGACGGCCTCCCAGCGGCCATCGGCGAAAAACTTCTGGAAGAAGCAACTGTGGCGACCAGTGTGGCAGGCAATGCCGCTCACCTGTTCGATCTTCAGCAGCACGACGTCGTTGTCACAATCGATGCGAATTTCGACCACCTTCTGCACATGGCCCGACTCCTCGCCCTTGTGCCACAGCTTGCGCCGCGAACGTGACCAATAGACTGCCTCTCCGGTCTCGGCTGTGCGCTGCAGCGCGTCACGGTTCATCCACGCAAACATGAGCACATCGCCACTGGACGCTTCCTGAGCGATGACCGGCACCAGCCCGTTCTCGTCCCACTTCACGTCGTTGAGCCAGCGGTTGTTATTGCTCACAGCCGTACCTCGATCCCATGTGAACGCATCAACTCCTTGGCTTCGCGCACCGTGTGCTGGCCAAAATGAAAGATGCTGGCAGCCAGTACCGCGTCGGCTCGACCGGTGGACACGCCCTCTGACAGATGCTCGAGCGTTCCGACACCACCGCTCGCAATCACCGGAATGCGCACCGCGTCGGATACCGCCCGGGTCAGGCCGAGGTCGAAGCCCGCCTTGGTGCCGTCGCGATCCATGCTGGTCAGCAGAATCTCGCCGGCGCCAAGCGCCTCGACACGTTGCGCCCACTCGATTGCGTCAAGCCCGGTGTTGTTGCGGCCACCATGCGTGAACACCTGCCACTTTCCCGGTGCCGTCTGCTTGGCATCGATGGCAACGACGATGCACTGACTGCCAACCTTGCTGCTGGCGTCATGCACCACCTGAGGATTGTTCACCGCGGCGGTATTGATACTGACCTTGTCGGCCCCCGCATTGAGCAGGCGCCGCACATCCTCGACCGTACGCACGCCGCCACCAACCGTCAGCGGGATGAAGACCTGATCCGCGACCTGTTCGACCACGTGCAGGATGATATCGCGGGCATCCGAGCTCGCCGTGATGTCGAGAAACGTGATCTCGTCCGCACCCTGCTCGTCGTAACGCTTGGCGATCTCGACCGGATCCCCCGCGTCACGCAGTTCGACGAAATTGACGCCCTTGACCACGCGGCCGGCACTGACGTCGAGACAGGGAATGATGCGTTTTGCGAGCATTCAGTCGGCCTGGCCGTTGAGTTCGTCCGCACGGGCCTGCCCGGCGGCAAAGTCGAGCGTACCTTCGTAGATGGCACGACCGGTAATCGCGCCCATCACGCCTTCCTCCTCGACGGCACACAGCGCATCGATGTCCGACAGCGCAGCCACACCACCGCTGGCAATCACGGGAATCCGCAGCGCTTGCGCCAGGCGCACGGTCGCCTCGATATTCACGCCCGACAGCATGCCGTCACGCCCGATGTCGGTGTAGATCACCGACTCGACACCGTAATCTTCGAACTTCTTTGCCAGGTCGATCACGTCGTGCCCGGTCAGCTTGGACCAGCCATCAACCGCCACCTTGCCGTCCTTGGCGTCGAGACCGACGATGATGTGGCCTGGGAAGGCACTGCAGGCGTCGTGCAGAAAGCCGGGATTCTTGACCGCAGCGGTACCGATGATGACGTAGCTGATGCCATTGTCGAGATACTGCTCGATGGTATCGAGATCGCGGATTCCGCCCCCGAGTTGCACCGGAATGTCGTCACCCACCTCATTGGTGATGGCGCGAATGGCGCCGCCATTTTTGGGTTTGCCGGCAAAGGCACCGTTCAGGTCGACAAGGTGCAGGCGACGTGCGCCCTGTTCGATCCAGTGCCGCGCCATGGCAGCGGGGTCTTCAGAGAATACGGTGGCATCGTCCATTTCGCCTTGTTTAAGGCGAACACAATGACCGTCCTTGAGATCGATGGCGGGAATGAGCAGCATACCGGAATAGAGACAGTGAATTGATGGGTGACGGGTCGCAGGTCAGGGCGCCCAGCGAATGAAATTCGACAGCAGGCGCAAACCGGCCTGAGCGCTTTTCTCGGGATGAAACTGAACCGCAAAGATATTAGCCCGAGCCACCGCACTGGTAAAGCGCCGTCCGTACAGGGTTTCCGCAGCAGACACGGCGGGATCCGACGGTGACACATAGTAACTATGGACGAAATAGAAGCGCTCACCGTCGGGAATGCCCTCCCACAGGGCATGCTCCCCGACTTGCCAGACTTCGTTCCAGCCCATGTGCGGCACCTTCAGCCGGGCGCCATCCGCCCCGAGCATGTCCGCATCGCGAAAACGCACGACCTCGCCCTCGAACACGCCAAGCCCAGGCACGTCGCCCTCTTCGCTGTGTTCGAACAGCATCTGCTGCCCAATGCAGATCCCGAGAAAGGGCTTGGTCGCAGCGGCTGCGAGCACCGCCGGACGCAGGCCGCGCAGATCAAGCTCGCGCATGCAGTCCGGCATCGCCCCTTGGCCGGGGAAAACGACGCGGTCGGCCGCAGCCACGACTGCAGGATCGCAGGTCACGTGAATGCGGTGGCCCGGCGCCACATGCTCAACAGCCTTGGCAACGGAGCGCAGATTGCCCATGCCGTAATCAATGATGGCCACGGTGGTCATCGTTTCAATGCTCGCGTAAAGGGATGGAAAAGGAATGCGTCAGAAAATCAGAGCGCGCCCTTGGTTGAGGGGATGGTACCTGCAGCGCGTTCATCGCGCTCGGCAGCCATCCGCAAAGCGCGGGCGAAAGCCTTGAAAATGGTTTCGCACTGGTGATGTGCATTGTCACCACGCAGATTGTCGATATGCAGCGTCAGACCTGCGTGATTGACGAAGCCCTGGAAGAACTCGCGAACGAGATCGACGTCGAAATTGCCGATCCGCGCCCGGGTGTAGGTCACGAAATAGTGCAGGCCGGGGCGACCAGAGAAATCAACGACGACCCGTGACATTGCTTCGTCAAGCGGCACGTAGGCATGTCCGTAGCGACGCACGCCTTTCTTGTCGCCAAGCGCCTTGGCAAAGGCCTGGCCGATCGTGATACCGACGTCTTCCACCGTATGGTGGTCGTCGATGTGGGTATCGCCCTGACAACGCACGTCCAGATCGATCAGCCCGTGGCGGACAATCTGGTCGAGCATGTGATCGAGAAAGGGAACCCCGGTTTCGAGTGTGCCCTTGCCCGTACCATCGAGATCGATGCGCACGGAAATCTTGGTTTCGAGGGTATCGCGAGTGACGTCGGCTTGCCGCATGGACATTAAGCTACTGCAGGTGGAGGCATGGAGAGCCATGATACCATCGCTCGACGAATTCCACCCGACCCCTCCTGCCCCGCGGAAAACCCACGCATGAGCCGTTTCTGGAGCGCCGTGACGCACGGCCTGACCCCCTATGTACCGGGCGAGCAGCCCAAGATTGAAAACCTGGTCAAGCTCAATACGAACGAGCATCCATATGGTCCCTCACCGAGGGTGCTGGAGGCGATTCGCGAGGCGACGTCAGACACCCTCCGGCTCTACCCCGACCCCAATGCCGACCCGCTGAAAGCCGCACTCGCGGCACGCTACGGCGTTCGCCCCGAGCAGGTCTTCGTCGGCAACGGCTCGGACGAAGTGCTTGCACATGCGTTCCAGGGTCTGCTCAAGCATGAGCTGCCGCTGTGGATGCCCGACATTTCCTACAGTTTCTACCCGGTCTATTGCGGGCTGTACGGCGTCGAGTCGCGGATCGTTCCGCTGACTGAAAGCCTGCAGATCGATCCGGCAGACTATCTTCCCGACGGTGAGCGCCGGGCAGGTGCGATCATTTTCCCGAACCCCAACGCGCCGACCGGCAGCGCGCTGCCGCTCAAGGCAATCGAGCGCGTCGTTGCAGGAAACCCGGACGCTGTCGTGCTGATCGACGAGGCTTATGTGGATTTCGGCGGTGAAAGTGCAATTGCGCTGGTAGACCGCTACCCCAACCTGCTGGTGTGCCAGACCTTCTCCAAGAGCCGCTCGCTGGCAGGCCTGCGGGTCGGCTTCGCGATCGGACATGCGGACCTGATTGCCGGACTTGAGCGGGTCAAGAACAGCTTCAACTCCTACCCGCTCGACCGCCTAGCGCTTGCCGGGGCCGAGGCCTCGGTTGAAGACGACGCCTACTTCCTTGAGAGCTGCCGCAAGGTGATTGCCACGCGCGAGGCGCTGGTCGTCAGGATGCAGGCACTCGGCTTCGAGGTACTGCCGTCAGCCGCCAACTTCATTTTCGCCCGCCATCCGCAGCGCGACGGCGCCGAACTGGCCGCGGCCTTGCGCCAGCGCGCCATCATCGTGCGCCATTTCAAGGCCCCGCGCATCGATCAGTTCCTGCGTATCACGGTCGGCACCGACGCACAGTGTGAAATGCTGGTCAGCGCGCTGGGAGAGATTCTCGCCGCCTGACATACCCCGAGGCCCCGGCGCGCTTCTCAAGCGCGCCGGGGCCTCGGGGTATGTCAGGCGAAAGCCGGAAAATCAAACCTTCAGCCGCATCTCCGCCGAGCGTGCGTGAGCCTGCAGCCCCTCACCATGCGCGAGAATCGACGCAACCTTGCCCAGATGCTGGGCTCCCGCCTCAGAGATGTGCACGATGCTGGTCCGCTTCTGGAAGTCATACACCCCCAGCGGTGACGAAAAGCGCGCGCTGCGCATGGTCGGCAACACGTGGTTGGGGCCGGCACAGTAATCGCCAAGCGCCTCGACCGCCCAGTGACCGACGAAGATCGCACCCGCATGGCGGATGTGATCAACCCACTGCTCGGCGTTGTCCATCGACAGCTCAAGGTGTTCCGGTGCGATGCGGTTGGCGATGGCACACGCCTGCTCGAGACTCTCGACATGAATCAGCGCACCGCGATTGGCCAGCGATTTTGCGATGGTCTCCTGTCGCGGCATCGTCGGCAACAGACGATCGATCGCATCGTGCACTGCGTCGATGAAGTCTGCGTCGGTGCACAACAGGATGGACTGGGCGAGCTCGTCGTGCTCGGCCTGGGCGAAGAGGTCCATGGCCACCCAGTCAGCATGGCCACTGCCATCAGAGATGATCAGCACCTCTGACGGCCCGGCCACCATGTCGATGCCCACCGTACCGAACACCCGCCGCTTGGCCTCGGCAACAAAGGCATTGCCCGGCCCGACAATCTTGTCCACCTGGGGAATGGTCTGCGTGCCATACGCCAGCGCAGCAACCGCCTGCGCACCGCCAATCGTGAACACCCGGTCCACGCCGGTAATCGCTGCGGCTGCCAGCACCAGCGGATTCTGCTCGCCGCCCGGCGTCGGCACGACCATGATCAGCTCGCCAACACCGGCCACCTTGGCCGGAATCGCATTCATCAGCACCGAACTGGGATACGAGGCCCGTCCGCCTGGCACATACAGGCCAACGCGATCGAGGGGCGTCACCTTCTGCCCGAGGCGGGTTCCATCGGCCTCGGTGTACTCCCAGGAATCGGCCTTCTGGCGCTCGTGGTAGACACGCACGCGGTCGGCGGCCACACGCAGCGCCTCGCGCTGCTCGACAGCCAGGCCATCGAGCGCCGCATGCAGCGCGGACTTCGGCAGTTCAAGCGCCGCCATCGAGGCCACATCGAGGCGATCGAATCGTTTCGTGTACTCGATGACTGCCGCATCACCGGTCGCGCGCACCGCGCGCAGAATTTCGGTGACGGCGGCATCGATGCGGTCGTCCGCGGATGCCTCGAACGCGAGCAGCGCATCAAGTACCGAGAGAAATTCCGGCTCGCGCGCGTCGAGACGGCGAATGGGTGTCTGGCTCATGGTAGGCCTCAGGGTTTGACCGCGCCTGCGAAGGCGTCGAGCATCGGCTGGATAAGTTCGCGCTTGAGCTTGAGCGAAGCCTGGTTGACGATCAGGCGCGAACTGATCGGCATGATGTCTTCGACTTCCTCGAGATTGTTGGCGCGCAGCGTGCCACCGGTGGAGACCAGGTCGACGATGGCATCGGCCAGACCGACCAGCGGCGCCAGTTCCATCGAGCCGTAGAGCTTGATCAGGTCAACATGCATTCCCTTGCCGGCGAAATGCGCCTTGGCGGCATTGATGTACTTGGTGGCGACGCGGATACGACCGCCAGGACGGATTGCCGCCTCGTAGTCGAAGCCTTTCTGCACCGCTACACACAGGCGGCAGCGTGCGATGTTGAGATCGAGCGGCTGATAGAGCCCTGCTCCGCCATGCTCGATCAGCACGTCCTTGCCCGCGATGCCAAGATCGGCCGCGCCGTACTGGACATAGGTCGGTGTATCGGTCGCACGCACGATGACCAGACGCACATCCGGACGATTTGTGCCGATGATGAGCTTGCGCGAGCTTTCGGGATTGTCGGTCGGGACGATGCCGGCTGCTGCCAGCAGCGGCAGGGTTTCCTCGAAGATACGGCCCTTGGACAGGGCGAGGGTGATGCTGGACACGGTTCTGACCTTGCTGAATCGGGCCCGTATTGTAACCCGCCAAGGCTTCTGTTAGCCTCACACCGAATGGCTGAACCGCGACAGCGGCTCGGCCATTTTCTTTGTCTGCTCGACCATTTTCCTTTTTGTCATCAGGAAACGATCATCATGAAACCCGAGATCATTCTCTCAACGCAGGACATGGACAGGCTCGAAGGCCTGCTGTCCGCCCCCGCCGCACGCAGCAGAAGCGATCTCGATCCGCTGCGGGCCGAACTCGATCGCGCCGATGTGCGCGAGACGGAAGACATGCCGGACGACGTCATCATGATGAACAGCCGCGCACGCTTCCTGGAAGAAAACACCGGCCGTGAATACGAGCTCACGCTCACCTACCCGCGCGACGCCAGCGCCGAAACCAGCCACGTGTCCATCTTTTCGCCTGCGGGCAGCGCGTTGATCGGCCTCGCGACCGGCCAGAGCATCGACTGGACAACACCCGACGGGAAGCCGATCCGGCTGAAGGTACTGGCCGTAAAACAGGCCGCAGCAACGGCGCAGCCGTAAGCGAAACATCCGGCGCGCCCTGACGGGCCGCGCCGGTGCAGGCGTCTTCAGTTCAGACGACGCACGCGCGCGCCGAGCGCCGCCAGCTTTTCCTCAAGTCGTTCGTAGCCGCGGTCGAGATGGTAGATGCGCTCGATCGTGGTCTCACCATCCGCTATCAGCCCGGCAATCACCAGACTGGCCGACGCACGCAGATCGGTCGCCATGACCGCAGCGCCCTGCAGACGCTCGACCCCCTTGACCACCGCCGTATTGCCGTCGATGCGGATGTCTGCACCGAGGCGCTGCAGCTCGACCGCATGCATGAAGCGGTTCTCGAAAATGGTTTCGCGGATCATCGCAACACCGTCCGCCACGCAATTGAGCGCCATGAACTGCGCCTGCATGTCGGTGGGAAATGCGGGATAGGGCGAGGTCCGCAGGTTGACCGCCTGCAGACGCTGAGGTGCCTTGAGGCGAATCGCATCGCGCTCGGTCTCGACCTCGCAACCCGCATCCATCAGCTTATCCACGACGGCATCGAGGTAGGCCGCAGACGTTCCCGTCAGCCGGACATCACCGCCGGTCACAGCTGCAGCGCACAGATAGGTGCCGGTCTCGATGCGGTCGGGCATGATCCGGTGCGTCGCGCCATGCAGGCGCTCAACCCCCTGGATACGAATGACGTCGGTCCCTGCACCGGAGATGCGGGCCCCCATCGCCACCAGGCAGTTGGCAAGATCGACGATCTCCGGTTCGCGTGCCGCGTTCTCGATCACGGTCTCGCCGTCTGCCAGACAGGCCGCCATCATCAGGTTCTCGGTGCCGGTCACCGTCACCATGTCGGTGAACAGTCGTGCGCCCTTCAGGCGCGGCACTCGGGCATGCACGTAACCATGCTCAACCGTCACCTCGGCGCCCATCGCCTGCAGCCCCTTGATATGCTGATCCACCGGGCGTGCGCCGATGGCACAGCCGCCGGGCAGGCTGACACGTGCCTCGCCGCAGCGCGCCACCAGCGGCCCCAGCACAAGGATGGAGGCGCGCATGGTCTTCACCATCTCATAGGGCGCGACCGGATTGTTCAGGCCGGCAGCCTCCAGCGTCGCGGTGCCGCCATCGATGCTGACCTTCACCCCCATCTGCCCGAGCAGGTCGAGCAAGGTGCCGATGTCCTTGAGCTGCGGAACATTGGTAAAGGTGACAGGCTCCGCCGTCAGCAATGCGGCACACAGGATCGGCAGCGCCGCGTTCTTGGCACCGGAGATGGCTACTTCACCCGAGAGGCGGAAACCGCCTTCAATCAACAGCTTGTCCATGATCTTCGCTTACAGTCCCAACTCGACGCGCGCCTCGGCCCATTTGGCCGGGGTATAGGTTTGCAGCTGCAGGGCATGGATCTCGTTGCCCATCAGCTTGCCCAGCGTGGCGTAAACGGCCTGGTGCTGGCGCACCTTGAGCTGGCCCTCGAAACTCGCGCTGACCACGATCCCGCTGAAATGCACACCATCATCACCGTCGATGAGGACGAATTCGCAGGGGAGACCCTGCTCGATCAACCGCTTGACTTCACTTGCCTCGAACATTTCCAGACTCCTCTCAGGCGCGCAACTTGTAGCCCCGTGCGAGCATCGCCAGGGTCAGTACCGCGACAAAAACAAAACACCCGCTCACCACACCGAGGCTGAGCCAGGGCGACACGTCGGACTGGCCGAAGAAGCCGTAGCGGAAGCCGTCGATCATGAAGAAGAACGGGTTGGCATGGGATACGTCCTGCCACAGCTGCGGCAGGGAATGAATCGAATAGAACACGCCCGACAGCATCGTGAGCGGCATGATCAGGAAGTTCTGAAACGCGGCAAGCTGATCGAACTTGTCCGCCCAGATGCCGGCAATGACGCCGAGCGAACTGAGAATACCCCCGCCCAGCACGGCAAACACGATCACCCACAGGGGCGCGGCCATATGCAGTTCGACAAAGGGGATCGAGATCAGCAACACGCCGACGCCGACGAACAGACCACGAAAGGTCGAGGCGATCACGTAGGCCGCATAGAACTCGCGATACGACAAGGGCGGCAGCAGCACGAAGATGATGTTGCCGGTGATCTTGCTCTGTATCAGCGAGGACGAGCTGTTCGCGAAGGCGTTCTGCAACAGCGACATCATCACCAGACCGGGCACGAGAAAGGCGGTATAGGCGATATCGCCGTATACCGTGACGTGACGATCAAGCACATGGGAGAAGATGAGCAGGAAGAGCACGGCGTTGAGCACCGGCGCCATGACGGTCTGGAAGGCCACCTTACGGAAGCGCAACACTTCCTTGTACAGCAGGGTGCGAAACCCCATCCACGGGGCGTCCTCACCAGACACTATCTGCTGTGGGCGCTCAGACACGATGCATGACCTCAATGAAAACCCGTTCCAGATCCGGCTCGCCGAGATGCATCTCGGTCACGCCTGCATTGCCTTCACGCAGACGGGCCAGCAGTTGTTCGACATCGGCGAAGGCATCGAAGGGGAACTCGATCCAGCCGCCCTCCACCGCATGCCCGCCAAGCACGAGCGCGACCTCCGGATGTGCGACCTTCACCCGCATGGTGTGCGTTGCAAAGCGATTGAGCAGGTTCTGCGTCGTATCGAGCGCGACCACCTTGCCCGCCTTGAGCATGGCGATGCGGCCACACAGGGTCTCGGCCTCTTCGAGATAGTGCGTGGTCAGCACGATGGTATGACCGTCCCGGTTGAGCTTGCGCACGAACTGCCACAAGCCCTGGCGCAACTCAACATCGACGCCCGCGGTCGGTTCGTCGAGCACGATCACCGGCGGGCGATGAACCAGCGCCTGCGCCACCAGCACCCGGCGCTTCATGCCGCCGGACAGGGTCCGCATGTTGGAAGCCGCCTTGGCCGTCAGATCCAGGCTGGCGAGGACCTCGTCGATCCAGTCGTCGTTGTTGCGAATGCCGAAATAGCCGGACTGGATGCGCAACAACTCGCGCACGGTGAAGAAGGGATCGAAGACCAGTTCCTGCGGCACCACCCCGAGATTGCGCCTGGCCTTGCGATAGTCGCTCACGACATCGTGGCCCATCACTTCAAGCTTGCCGCTATCCGCACGCACCAGGCCGGCCAGCGCAGAAATCAGTGTTGTCTTGCCGGCGCCGTTTGGCCCCAGCAGGCCAAAGAACTCGCCCTGCCGGATCTCAAGGTCGACGCCGCCCAGCGCCTGCAGGCGCCCGTACTGCTTGGTCACGGACGAAATCCGGATTGCGGGAACAGTCGTCGTCATGCTCAGCCGGCAAGCGGCAGGACTTCGTCCAGACCATAGAGTTCGATCAGACTTTTGAGCCCGTCAGGCATGCCGGTGACACTGAGTGTGTTGCCACGCGCCTTCAATCGGCGCAGCCACTCCAGCAGCAAGGCCAAGGCAGCGGAGTCCGCTTCGGTGACGCCCGCGAGGTCGACGACACAGTCGCCCTCGGGAAGAGTGCGACCGATCAGTCCGGCAACCGTCCGCATGGTCAGCGCACCGTCCATGCGGACAACGGATGCTTCAGCCATCAACTGCCCGCCTGAGCGCTCACGAGCGAACTGTTCTTCGCCTCAAGTGAACGAATCAGACCATCGATGCCGTTACTGCGAACCTCGGAGCCAAAGCTGCCCCGATAGTTGGTTACCAGGCTCACGCCGGCCACCACCACGTCGAATACCTTCCAGCCTGTGCCGGTCTTTTCCAGCATGTAGTCGATGCCGATGGGCTGCGCCCCCGGCTGACGTACCTCGGTGCGCACCTGGACCGTCGTGTCGGTCGCACCCATGCGGGTGGGCTTGAAATCGATGACCTGCTCGCGATACTGGGTCAGCGCATTGGAGTAGGTCCGCACCAGCAGGGTCTTGAATGCTTCGGTCAGACGGTCCTGCTGCGCCGGCGTGGCGTTGCGCCAGTCACGACCGACCGCCAGCATGGTCATGCGGCGGAAGTTGAAGTGGGGCAGCACCCGCTCTTCCACCAGACCAAGCGCACGCGCGGTATCGCCCGACTGAATGGCCTTGTCTTCGCGCACGATGGTCAGTACGTCGTTGGTCACCGAGCGCACCAGCACATCGGGCGGGGTCTTCTCGTCGAGCGCAAACGCGGCAGGCGCAGCAGTCGCGAACATCAACAGGAAGCAGCACAAAAATCTCTTCATCATTCTCACCAGTTCAGTTGAAATGCCCGCCAGTTTGGGCATTCAGCGCAAAATCACCGACACCGAGCAGTTCCAGGTCTTCCACTGCAACCGCTGCGAGTTCGTCTGCAGCCCTGCCCAGCGGCAGGCTGTCACCGTCTACACGGCTGAAATCTTCGTACACCCGTGGCGGGTTGCCATCGAAAACTTTGTAACGGCGCTGTTCAAGATAGAAGTCGCGCACATAGCTGTACTTGTCGAGCGTACCTTCTTCCAGGGTCTTGTCCACACCGAGGAGATTTGCGCGCGTGTTCAGGAGACGCACACCGGTCATCGTATTGCGCGTCGGGATGTGGCCAACGGACGACACGGGATCGACCGACATATCGACCGGAAGCATTGCTGCGTCACGCAAGGTGCGCGGACCGAAGAAAGGCAGCACGATGTATGCGCCATCGCCGACGCCCCAGCGGCCGAGCGTCTGACCAAAGTCCTCGTCATGCTTGGCAAAGCCCATCTCTGTCGCAATATCGAGCACACCGGCAATACCGAATGTCGAGTTGAACAGGAAGCGCATCATGTCACTCAGCGCATCTGCGAACTTGCCCTGAAGCAGGTTGTTGACGCCGATCCAGGGGTCGCCGAGGTTGCCGAACACGTTGCTCACGCCCGTGCGGACCGGCGACGGCAATACCGCATCGTAGGCCTGGGCGGCCGGCTTGATCACGGCCTTGTCCAGCCCTTCATTGAAGGAGAACATGGCCCGGTTGTAGCCTTCGAGCGGATCCTCAGGATTCGATGCCGTCGTCGCACAACCGCTGCCCAGCAACACGGTTGCCGCCAAGACCAGCACACGCGCGCCGCTTCGGAGGGGACGCATTGTTGCGTTCATTTCGGTTTTCTCCATCGGGACGAGGCCGTCATTGCGCCGGCGCTTCGGCCGCCTTGTTGAACATGAACTGACCGATCAGCTTCTCGAGCACGACTGCAGACTGCGTAATCTGGATGACGTCGCCACCCTTGAGCACGTCGACCTCCGCCCCCGGTTCAAGTCCGATGTACTGCTCGCCGAGCAGACCGGAAGTCAGGATGGTGGCAATGGTATCGCGGGGAAATTCGTAACGACTATCCAGTTCAAGCTTGACCACCGCGCGATAGCGCTGCGAATCGAAGCGGATATCCGCAACACGCCCCACCAGCACCCCGGCACTCTTGACCGGCGCCCGCACCTTGAGCCCGCCAATGTTGTCGAAGGGCGCCTCAACCACATAGAGCGTTGCGCCACTCAGGCCGGTGAAATTGCCGACCTTCATCGCCAGAAAGATCAGTGCTGCACAACCCAGCACTACGAATACACCCACCCACAGGTCGAGCGTCGTTCTGCTCATCATTGACCCCGGAACATGAAAGAAGTCAGTACAAAATCCAGCGCCAGAATTGCCAGCGCCGAGCTCACCACCGTGCGGGTAATTGCCCGCGAAACACCTTCGGCCGTCGGATTGCAGTCATAGCCTTCGAACACCGCAATCAGCGATACCGCCACACCGAAAACAAAGGATTTCAGCACCCCGTTCAGGATGTCGTAGCGAAAATCCACAGCCGCCTGCATCTGTGACCAGAACGCGCCATCGTCGACGCCGATGAACACCACCCCGATCAGCCAGCCACCAAACACGCCCATGGCAGAAAACATCGCTGCCAGCAAAGGCATCGAAATCACCCCACCCCAGAAGCGCGGCGCAACGACACGCGCAATCGGGTTCACGGCCATCATGTCCATGGCCTTCAACTGCTCGGTCGCCTTCATCAAACCGATCTCGGCCGTAATTGCGGAGCCGGCACGACTGGCAAACAGCAAGCCGGCAACCACCGGACCCAGCTCGCGCGTCAGCGAGAGCGCCACCAGCACCCCGAGCGCATCGCTCGACCCATAGCGCTGCAGCGTTTCATAGCCCTGCAGCCCGAGCACCAGTCCGACAAAAAGCCCGGACACCAGAATGATCAGCAGCGACAGCACGCCACTGAAGTAGATCTCACGGATGGTGAGATGCACACGACGGATCGACTGTCCCGAATACAGCAGCATCATGACGAAAAAGCGCGCCACAAAACCGAAGCGCCATACTGCGTCCACCGTCATTGCACCGACGCGCCGCACAAAATCAATGACCGGATTCATCGCACACCCCGATCGAGCAGACTGGACATCGGCGCCGCCGGATAATGGAAAGGCACCGGTCCGTCCGCTTCTGCGTTGACAAACTGATGCACGAAAGGATGCTCGGACGCACGGATCTCCTCCGGCGTGCCCTGGGCCACGATCCGCCCCTCGGAAACGAAGTACACGTAATCGACGATCTCGAGCGACTCATTCACATCATGGGTCACCATCACCGTACTTGCACCCAGCGCATCGTTGAGCCGACGAATCAACTGCCCGACGATGCCGAGCGAAATCGGATCGAGACCGGCAAAAGGTTCGTCGTAGAGCACCAGCATCGGATCAAGCGCCACTGCACGAGCCAGCGCCACCCGCCGCGCCATCCCGCCCGAGAGCTCGGACGGCATCAGTGCAGCAGCCCCGCGCAAACCCACTGCCTGCAGCTTCATCAGCACGAGATCACTGATCAGCCCCGAGGGCAGCTCGGTGTGCTCGCGCAACGGAAAGGCCACGTTGTCAAACACACTCATGTCGGTAAACAGTGCGCCAAACTGGAACAGCATGCCCATGCGCCGGCGCAAGGCGTAGAGCGCAGCGTTTCCGAGCTCGCCCACGTTCTGGCCTTCCACCTCAACGCGACCGCCCGTCGCGCGAATCTGGCCACCGATCAGGCGCAGCAGCGTGGTCTTGCCACAGCCACTGCCGCCCATGATTGCCACGACCTGGCCACGGTGCACATCCAGGTCGATACCGCGCAAGACTTCCCGCTCGCCATAGGCAAAACGAACGTCGCGCAGGCTGACGAGAGGCGCTTGCGTAGAAGAGGGAGTCACCGGGGAAGTCTTAGGGTAGCAAAGGGCAGCAGTTTAGCAGAGGAGCGCCGCGTCTCACGCCAAATCTGTTGCAACGCGACAACGTGCGACACGCCCCCATCAGCGGCAGGGACATCGCGGACACACGGCAGGCAGCCAGTCAGTCAATGCGACCGACCCCGCCAGCAGCGCCCCCGCAACTTGACGCAGCGACACGAGAATGTATTATGCTAATCGCATTCGTAAATTCATTATGCATATACACAAACTCATCCCCGCCATCATCTGCGCCTCGGTACTGGGCTGCGCCCAGCCGCTCCCGCGTGCGCCAGCGAATGCGCACCTGAATGCAAACGAGGTCGGGATGAGCGCCGAGGCAGCACCCACACAATCGAAACCGGCGCCAACCGCGACGGCGCACGCCCCCGAAGCCCCTGCCCCGACCTACTCGGTTTCGGTGAACCGGGTGTCAGTCGTCGAACTCCTCAATGCGATCGCACGCGACGCGCGGCTCGACATCGACATCCATCCGGGCATTACCGGCGTCGTGACGCTCAATGCCTTCAATCAGCCCCTGAGACAACTGCTTACGAGAATCTCGCGCCAGGCCGACATCCGGTTCGAACTCACAGACAGCTATCTCGCGGTGATGCCAGACACCCCCTACCTGCGCACCTACCAGGTGGATTACGTCAACCTGAGCCGAAGCATGAACGGCTCGGTCGCCACCAGCACCCAGATTGCAACCAGTTCGAGCGCGCTTGACGGCAAGCGCAGTGCCGGCGGCAACACCTCTCTCACGCAAATCGAAACACTGTCGGCAAACCGCTTCTGGGAGTCGCTCGAAACCAACATCCGGACCATCCTCAGGGAGCACACCCGGTTCATCCTGCGTCGCCGCTGCGAGGACCGCCGGCAGGATTCGTCTGATCGCGACGGCGGGCAGTCCGCCCCCTGCTCGGAGCCCGAGCAGGCCGAGTTCGTGATGGTCAATCGTGAAACCGGCGTCCTGATGGTCCGCGCCAACAGCACTCAGCACGAACGCATTGTCGAGTTCCTTGAGCGGGTTCAGACCGCCGCGCGGCGTCAGGTCATCATCGAGGCCACCATCGTCGAGGTCGCGCTCAGCGACGGATACAAGCAGGGCATCGACTGGACGCGCCTCGGCACCCGCAGCGGCAGCATCCAGCCTCGCGGCTCTGGCGCCGACAGCAGCACTCTGTCGCCAACACTCTCCTACCTGTCGGACAAGCTCGACATCAGGCTCGAACTGCTCGAATCCTTCGGCACGGTGAAAGTGCTTTCAAGCCCCCGGCTTTCGGTGCTGAACAATCAGACCGCGATGCTCAAGGTCGTCGAAGAAGTGGTCTACTTCCTGGTCGATGCCTCGACCACCGCCTACGGCGACAGCGACCGCGAGAAGATCACCGCGACCACGACACCGCAATCGGTTTCGGTCGGCATGGTGATGGCCCTGACGCCACAGATCAGCGCGAACGGCGAGATCATCCTCAACGTACGGCCGACGATCTCCAGCATTTCCGGTTTCCGCGACGACCCAAACCCTTCGCTCGGAAGCATTCCAAACCGTGTGCCGCAGATTCGCACACGTGAGATCGAATCCGTCCTGCGCCTGGCCAGCGGCGAGATCGCCGTACTCGGCGGGCTGATGGAAGACAAGCTCGATTACGACACCGGGCGCATCCCGCTTCTCGGGGCAATCCCCATCCTCGGTGAGTTCTTCACCCGGCGCGAGAACTCGGCACAGCGCACCGAACTGGTCATCTTCCTACGCCCGGTCCTGATCGAGCACCCCGCAATCGACGCCGGCTACGCCGGATATCGCGAATCGCTGCCGGCTCCGGATTTCTTTCGCGCGCCGCCCGAGCAAGCGCACGTCTTCGGTTCGCTGGCACCGGACAATGCATCCGGCCCGGGCACGCGACAACGATGAACATGATCGCCCCGCCCCCGGCCGCCGCCCCTGATCCGCAAACGATCGGGCAGCAACTGCTCGATGCCGGGCTGATCACCGAAGACCAGCTTCGCATCGGCCTCCTTGAACAGTCTCGCAGCAAACAGCCACTGGGGCGCGCCCTCATCGAGCTCGGCTTTCTCACCGAAGGCACGCTGCGTGACATCCTGAGCGCGCGACTGGGGCAACAAAGCGTCGAGCTCTCCAGCGTCGTCATCGATCCGGCCATCCTTGCCCTCGTCCCCGAGCACATCGCCCGCCAGCATCGCCTGCTGCCCTTGCACTTCGACGCAGATATCAGGCAGCTCACCCTTGCCAGCCCCGGTGGGCACGACATCATTGCACTCGATGCGCTGCGCAGCGTATGCGAACCGGGCATCGACATCATCCTGCGCCTAGCGGCCGAATCCGAACTGCGCCAGGCACTTGATCGCCATTACGGCTACCAGCTTTCAATCGACGGCATCCTGCACGAGATCGAATCCGGCACCGCACCCCAGCCACAGGATCACGGCCCGGGCCACCCCCGGCAACCCGTCATCCGACTCATTGATGCGCTGCTGGTCGACGCGGTCAAACGCGACGCTTCCGATATCCACTTCGAGCCCGAAGCCGGTTTCCTGCGGATTCGTTACCGCATCGATGGCCTGCTGCAACAGATCCGGGTGCTGCATCACAGTTACTGGCCGGCCATGGTGGTCAGGCTGAAAGTGATGGCGGGCCTCAATATCGCCGAGACGCGCAGTCCCCAGGATGGCCGCATCTCGCTCACCCTCAACGGCCGTCCAATCGACTTCCGGGTCTCCGCCCAGCCGACGCTTCACGGCGAGAACATCGTCCTGCGCATCCTCGACCGGCAGAAGGGGATCGTTCCTCTCGCGCAGCTGGGGCTCGCCGCCGAGCAGCAGGATCGCATTTCACGGATGATCGCTCACCCCGAAGGCCTGATCCTGGTCACGGGCCCGACCGGAAGCGGCAAGACCACCACGCTCTACTCCATTCTCAACCAGCTCAACGACGAAACCCGCAACATCATGACGCTGGAGGACCCGGTGGAGTATCCGATGCCAATGGTCCGTCAGACCACGATCTCGGACGGCGCGAGGATCGACTTCGCCAGCGGCATCCGTGCCATGCTCAGGCAGGACCCGGACGTGATCCTGGTCGGCGAGATCCGCGACACGGATACCGCGGAGATGGCGCTGCGGGCAGCCATGACCGGTCATCAGGTGTATTCAACCCTGCACACCAATTCCGCGCTCGGCGCCATTCCCCGGCTGCTGGACATCGGGCTTCGCCCCGACCTGCTCGCTGGCAACCTCGTCGGCGTGATCGCCCAGCGCCTGCTCAGACGCCTGTGCCCGGCATGCCGTCAGCCCGACCGCCCCTCCGTCGCCGAACAGCAAGTGCTCGGCATCCTGCCGGAGCACGCCGCGACGACGAGAATTCATCGTCCCCGGGGTTGCCCCGAGTGCGCTCACCGCGGCTATCGCGGGCGGCTTGCCATCGTCGAATGTCTGCTGATGGATGAAGAACTCGACGACCTCGTCAGTCGACGGGCAGGACGGCGCGAGCTCGCCGCCGCCGCAGCGCGCAAGGGTTTTGTCGACCTGGCCCGGGACGGCACGCGTCGCGTGCTCGACGGCAGCACCAGCATCGAAGAGCTGTCCCGCGTCGTCCGTCTCCACCGCCACGACCAGCCCCCGTCATGACGCTCCATACCTATCGGGCAATCGACAACGGTGGCCGCAGCGTGCGCGGCACCACAGACGCCGCGGACATCGAGGATCTCGAATCGCGCCTGCAGCGGCGCGGACTGACACTCGTCCACGGCGAACCGGCCAACCCGCACACCGGACGCCGCGTCTGGAGCCGACGCATCCCGCGCAGCGAACTCATCCATTTCTGCTTCCACCTGGAACAGCTGCTCGCTGCCGGCGTCCCCATCATCGAAAGCCTCACCGACCTTCGCGAAGCCACCGCGCACACGCAGATGCAGCAGGTCGTGAGCACACTGGTGGAGGACATCGAGGGCGGACGCCCGCTATCGGAAGCCGCGGCCCGCCATCCGGGTGCATTCGACGCGGTGTTCTGCAGCCTGCTCCGGGTCGGCGAGCAGACCGGCACGCTCGCCCCTGTGCTCCGCCAACTCGCAGATGCCTTGCACCGTGAAGACGAACTCGCCGCCCACGCGCGCAAACTCGCCATCTATCCGATCATCGTCGGCTCGGTCCTGTGCGCGGCAATCGCGGTCGCGCTCCTGTTCGTCGTTCCCGAGCTCGGCCGCCTGTTCCGCAGCACAGGGCAGGCCCTGCCACTGCAGACCCGCATCCTGATCGAGCTGTCGAGCGGCCTCGCACACCATGGATGGCTGATCCCGGTGGCGCTCGCCCCCGCCTTGGGCGCGACGCGCTTTGCCATCCGCAACAACCCGGCGCTCCAGCTTGGTTTCGACCGTTTGCGCCTGCGCCTGCCGTTGCTCGGTGCGCTGCAGTACAAGATAGCACTGGCACGCGTCGCCAGCCTCCTTTCCATGCTCTACGCGTCCGGGATCACGCTGCTCGACGCCCTGGGCACCGCAGAACACGCCAGTGGCAATCTCGCCATCCGCGACAGTCTGCGCACAGCAAGCCTGCGCATCACCGAAGGTCACGACATCGCGTCTGCCTTCGAGCTCACCGGTCTCTTTCCCCAGCTGGTGACCCGCATGCTGAGGATCGGAGAGCAGACCGGCAGCCTCGACACCGCGCTCGGCAACGTCGTTCATTTCTACGAGCGCGACACCAAGGAATCCATCGAGCGTCTTCAGGCGAGCGCCGAGCCCATGCTCACCCTGATCCTGGGCGCCTTGATGCTGTGGATCGTGTTTGCCGTGCTCGGCCCGGTGTACGACATCCTCACCCGGCTACCCGTCTGACTGGAGCGCAATCAATGAAGCCCGACAGACTGCTCGTGATCGACGCCGACGGACTCGAAGCCTGGCGCCACGAACGGGGTCGCCTCGAACCCTGCGCACAGTTCCGGACCGGTGGCGACGAAGCTGTCGTCGCCTTCCGCAACTGGCTGGATACACAGGTGCATCGGTGCCGCTTCGCGATCCTGATCGATCTTGCCGAAGAGCGGTGCGTGCTGGAGCACCTCCCCCGCGCCAACCGCAGTGACCGCAAGGCAATGATCCTGCGCAAGACGCGCCAGCACTTTCCGGACACGGACTTCACCACCAGCGAGCACCACGGGCGACATGACGGCAACCCGGCGCTCGATACCTTCCTGCTGTGTGCGCTGACGCGCCCGGCACTGTTCGAGCCATGGTTCAAGGCGCTCGAGCAAACCCTGGCAATCGTGACCCGCATCGACACCCCGCCTCGCCTGCTCGAGCGCTGGAACCGCGGAAACCCGTCCGGCAGTGACACCTGCCTGCTACTGAGCCTCACGGCAGCCGGGATGCGTCAGACTCTTCTTCGACACGGCAGGATGAGTTTCACCCGCATAGCGCCCCCACGAGCAGGTTCGCTTGCGGAATGCCTGCCTTTCTATGCCAGCGAGCTGTCCCAGACCCGGGCCTATCTTTCGGGTCAGCGCCTGATTGCCGACAACCTGGCGCTGAAAACCCTGTTTCTTGCCCACCCGGCAGACCGCGACATCCTGAGCAGCATCGGCGCGCAGGACAAGCGCATTGACCTTCATTTCATCGATCTCCCCGCTCAGGCGCAGCCACGGCAACCCCGCGGAGCGACGTCCGCCTCCGACACGCGTCCTTTCCTGTTGCAAGGACTCGTCGACAAACCGCCACCCATCCACTACCCGGCTGCAACCCTGACGAGCAAATTCACCACGGCGCGCCTCCGGCGCAGGTTACTCGGGATCGCCGGCAGTGCGACCCTCGCCATGCTTCTCGCAGCCAGTGCGATGTTGCTCGACGCCCGCAGCCTCGCACGACAGACCGCCCCTCTCGAAGCCGAACGGGTCGCACTGCAGCGGCAGGCTGACGACGTGAACAGGCAACGCCCTGCGCTACCCGCGCCAATGGCGGTCACGCTCGACTGGCTCGACGATCTTGAACACATCCGGAGCCGTGGGATACCAGACGATCATGTGATGCATCAGGTCAGCGCGATGCTCGAGGCCGCACCGGCACTTCAGCTCGAGCGCCTGAGCTGGCATGCGGCCGGCGCCGCACCGGACAGACGCGGCACGGTGGCCGGCCCGGCAGAGATCGCCGTCGAAATCGACGCGAGCCTTGAGCCCGACACCACCTTCGCCGATGACAGTCCGATGGAGCAAACCCAGCGCCTGATCGATGACTGGCAGCGCAGCTTCCATCTCCAGATTGAGGCCAGACACCTCCCGGGTCTCGCTTCTTCGGCGGATGAACTTGCGCGCGACCTCCCCCGACCGTCCCGCCTGAGCCTGCGCTTCATGCTGCCGCCGGCACAATCCACGCAAGGTGAGCCGTGATGGGCAGGCGCATTCCGTCGTCGCTGCACAAGGCACTGGCAATCGCCACGCTTCTGCTCGCAGCCGCAGGAGGTGTGCTTGCGCTGTCCATCCATTTCAGACACGGCCAGACACAGGCCCTCGCACTTGCACAGCGGGCACTGGAGCAGGCGCGGCTGCAGTTGCAACAGTCAAGGGACGACACTGCGCGCAGCCAGCTTGCCCAGTCTCGCCTTGCCGCACTCGAACTCGTAGACGCCGATACCCTCCCTGCCCTGCAGCACGATGCGCTGCGCAGGCTTCAGTCTGATCCGCACCTGTTCTCGGTCGAGCTCAGAACAAGACCGCGTGTGTCAGACAAACCCGCCGCTCCTGGACTCCCGACGCGCACTATCCTGCATCTGAGCCTGCGTGCCGGCGTGCTGCATGAAGAGGCGCTGAGCGTCGCGCTGCACTCCCTTGCCGCCACGCCCGGGGTCAATGTCATCCCGCGCGGATGCAACATCGTCCGCGCGCGCTCAACGCACGACGACGCCCCCACCATCGTCACGCCACTGCAGGCACGCTGCGAGCTCGACTGGCTCACCCTGCACCCGGCCACGGGTGCATCGTCATGAGAGCCAGGCGCATCCTCGTCCTGCTGCTGTGCGCCGCCCTCGCGATCAGCGGGCTGGCGCGCGCAGAACGCCCTGGCCGCCTGTTCTTCACGCCCGATGAACGGCGGGCACTCGAGGCGGCCCAGCTTCGTCCCGCCCCCAGAGCCACTCCCGAGCAGGCCGGCATTCGCTTCGACGGCATGATCTGGCGCGAGCGGCAGGTGGTGAAGGTATGGGTCGATCAGGACACGCAACTGCCGGAGCCGCCCTACCACCCGGAGCTTGAGACCGCGCAACTCCGAATCGACGCACGCACAGGGCACGAGGTTCGGCTAAGCGCTGGACAGCACTGGTCTCCAGCCAACACCACGCGGCAGCAGGAAACAATCCCGCTTCAGCGCGGAGACGAAGGCCGCGTGAAATGAAAAGGATGCAGAAGGGATCCATTCTGATCGCAGTACTGCTGATCCTCGTGATCGGCGGCACCGGCGTGATGCTGAGCGCCGACAGACTCTCGGCACGGATCCAGCTGCAGGCGCAGGCCAGGAGTACGGTTGCGCTCGCGCAGGCAAGAGATGCGCTGCTCGGCTACGCCATCAGCTATGCAGAACAGCATCCGGGTCAAGGCTACGGTTATCTGCCCTGTCCCGACGCAGCGAACACCGGCTCGGCCCGGATAGGGGCATGCAATGTCCGTGACCATGGCGCCATCGGCCGCTTTCCCTATCGCACCCTGGGGCTGTCCGATGTGCGCGACGGCTGGGGCGATTGTCTGTGGTACGCGGTGGCGGGCAGCGTCAAGAACAACCCCAAGCCGCTCGCACTCAACTGGGACAGTCCCGGTCAGTTCGACCTCACCGACAGCGCAGGGCGCCCGCTCGCTGCTCAGGGCGGGCGGACCCCGCGTGCAGTGGCGGTGCTGCTTGCCCCTGGCCTCGCCAACGCATCGCAAGCAAGACCCCCTGCATCAGGGCGGCTCTGCCCGGGGAGCAACGATGCGGTTGCCGATCTTCCCGCCTACCTCGACCAGCCTTACCCCGCAGACTTTTCATCCACGCTTGCCATCGTGCAAGGGAATCCCGCAGACACGGTCAACAACGACCTCATCGCCTGGATCACCACCGACGACATCTTCGACGGCCTGCGCCGACGGCACGACTTCCCCCTCCTCCTCGACGCCATGATCAGCCGCGCGACCACTGCACTCGACACCGCGCTGAACCAGACCGGCTTCCTTGCCGCTCACGCAACCCAGGTCAGCACTGAACGTTTTCAGGGGCTGGTCCCGGATGCCAGCACCCTTGGCATCGCTCCGCAGTTCGCGGACCTGCACGAGAACTGGCGCGACCAGCTGCATTTTGTGGCCTGTGCCAACGGCAGTCCCTGCCTGCAGGCATTCCTGACCGACACCGCCCATTCGCCTCCGCTTGCCGCCGTCGAATCATGTCGCGCACTCGTCCTGTTCGGTGGCGAACGCATCCGCAGCGGCGCTGCCGCTCAGTCGCGGCAAAGCCCTGCCGAGCGCGCCGATCCCGCGCAGTTCTTCGAGGGTCTCAATGCCGCGAGTCTGCTGGCGGGCAGCGGGGATTTCAGCGGCTCGACCGCCTTCACGATTGCGACACCCTCAGACCCGGCGAGCGCGGACGTGATCAAATGCATTCATTAGCCCGTCCGCACGCCTGCGCACGCCCGCTTTCAGGCGCCGGCTTCACCCTTGTCGAGATGGCGGTGGTGCTGGTGATCCTCGCCCTGCTGAGCAGCACCCTGATGGCACCGATCAGCGGCCAGATCGAGGCACGTGCCAGACAGGAAACGGCATCCAGGCTTCACGACATCGAACAGGCCCTGATCGGCTTCGCCATCATTCACGGCCGCCTGCCCTGCCCAAGCACCGAGCCCGACCCTGCGAGCCCCGCCTACGGGCTTGAGCAAAGCCCGCCCTGCAACCACGGCAGTCCGGGTTACCTGCCCTGGCGCACCCTGGGAACCGAGCCGACCGACGCCTGGGGCACCCCGCGCACGTCCGCGGCTTCGAGCTGGCACGGTCACTGGCGATACCGCGCTGACGCCGGCCTTACCGACGCAGCCATCAGCGCAACGTCGACGACTCAAAGCAACCTGCAGATTCGTGACCACGCCGGCACGCCGATCACCACGACCAGCGCATCACGCGCAGCTGCAATCGTCTTCTCCACCGGCCCGAACGGCATCGCCGACGGCCTCAACGCCAGTCATTCTGCAGCCACCCCCGTTTTTGAAGCCGGTGAAGCCACCAGCAGCTTCGACGATCAGCTGCGCTGGATTGGCCACCCCCTGCTGATCGCCAGGCTGGCTCAGGCGGGACGACTGTGATCGCAGCCGACGCCCTGCTCCACATGATTCATTTTCAACACAAGCCAAAAGGAGTCGTAACGTGAAAGCAAGGCAAACCGGTTTTACCTTGGTCGAAATCGCCATCGTGCTGGTCATCATCGGCCTGCTGATGGGTGGGGTTCTGAAAGGGCAGGAGCTGATCAACAGTGCCAAGGTCAAGAACCTCGCCCAGGATTTCCGCACGGTCCCGCTGTACATCTATGGATACCAGGACAAGTTCCGTGCGCTCCCGGGTGACGACGCGCGCGCCGGCACGCATGTGTGTGCGGCAGGCAGCACGTCATGCACCACGCTCGGCGACGGCAACGGCCGGATTGATGGCGACTGGGACGCTGCAGTCGGGAGCCCACAACCGGAATCCGTGCTGTTCTGGCAGCACCTGCGCCTGGCCAACCTGGCCAGCGGGCCGACAGAGACGACCGCCTCCAACTTCCTCCCGCTGAACGCCGACGGCGGTCGCATCGGGGTGCAGGCGGGCGGAGCCGGTGCGCCACTTGGTGTCCGCGGCAGCCATGCCATGTGCTCGGGCGGAGTCCTCGGGAAGTACGTCGTACAGCTCGATACCGCACTCGACGACGGCGATCCGACGACGGGTTCGATGCGAGCAGGGACAGGGAGCGGCACCACCCTCACCCCGGTCAGCACCACCAACCCGCTCGACGAGGCAGTCGCCTACGCGGTTTGTCTCGGGTTCTGAGCGCCGCTCACGCGCCCTTGAGCAATCGCTGCTCGGCCAGCTCCAGCCCCGCAGGAAGGCCGAGCAGCACGACCACGTCACCTTCGAGAATGCGGGTATCCGGACTCGGCGACAAGCCGCGAATGCCGCGCCGGCGAACGGCCGATACCGAAACCGAGATCTCATCCAGATGCAGGTCGACGAGCGTCATCCCCACCGACGCAGCACCCGGCGGCACGGACACCGAATGCAGGCGGACCAGGCTGGAATCCGGCTCGCCGACATCGGTTGCGCCATGAAAGAAGCCCCGCATCAGACCATAACGCTGATTCCGGATATCGCGAATCCGCCTCACCACGCGGTTCAGGGGCACCCCGACCAGCGCGAGCGCATGTGAGGCGAGCATGATGCTGCCCTCGAAAGCCTCCGGCACCACCTCGGCTGCACCGCCCAGGGAAAGCTTGTCCATGTTCGATTCGTCCGTCGCCCGCACCACAACCGGCAGATCGGGGCGCAGCGCATGGGCGTGATGCATCACCCGCAGTGCAGCCTCGACCTCGCTGAAGGAAATCACCAGTGCGCTGGCACGCATGATGCCGGCCGCCATCAGGGTCTCGCGCCGCGCAGCGTCGCCATACACCACCGTATCTCCGGCAGCGCCGGCCTCGCGCACGCGGTCGGGGTCGAGGTCGAGCGCCACGTAGCTGACGTTCTCCTGCTCCATGAAGCGGGCCATATACTGACCGCTGCGCCCATAGCCACAAACGATGATGTGCTTGTCGTTATTGAGTGACTGCGCCGCAACCCGGGTCAGCTCCATCGAGCGCATCAGCCACTCGGACGCCACGAAGCGCAGGACCAGTTTGTCGCTGATCTGCACGATCAGCGGTGCAGCCAGCATGGACAGCACCAGTGCAGCCACCGTCGTCTGCAGCAGGCCGGCCGGCATCAGGTTCTCTCCGGCGATTTCGGACAACAGCACGAAGCCGAACTCGCCGCCCGCACACAGCCACAGGCCCGAGCGCATCGCAGTGCCCGGCGGCGAGCCGAGTGCCTTCGACGCCATGAAGACGATGCCGAACTTGAATACCAGCAGCGCAATCACCAGACCAATCACCGCAGGCAGGTTGTGCACGATCGCGATGACATCCAGGAACATCCCCACCGTGACGAAGAACAGTCCGAGCAGTACATCGCGAAACGGCTTGATGTCCTCTTCCACCTGGTAGCGGTACTCGGTCTCGGAGATCAGCATCCCGGCGAGGAACGCCCCCAGCGCGAGCGACAGGCCGACCAGCTCCGAAAGCCATGCCAGCCCGAGCGTGATCAGCAGCACATTGAGCATGAACAGCTCGCCCGACCTGCGCTTGGCCACCACTGTGAACCACCAGTGCATCAGGCGCTGGCCAAACACAAGCACCAGCGCGAGCAGGACGACGGCCTTGACCGCCGCCAGCCCGAGCGTGAACGCGAGCTCCTCGGGCGGTCGCGACAAAGCGGGCAGGAGGATCAGCAGCGGCACCACCGCGATGTCCTGAAACAGCAGCACACCGATCGTCTCGCGCCCGTGCCGGCTGTCGAGCTCGAGCCGGTCGGTGAGCAGCTTGGACAGAATGGCGGTGGATGACATCGCCAGCGTACCGCCGAGGGCAAAGCTGGCCGTCCATCCGAAGCCGAAGAGCCGTCCGATCAGCATGGTCAGCAGCATGCAGGCCACCACCTGCAGCGCCCCCAGGCCAAACACGATGCGCTTCATTGCAAACAGGCGCGGCAACGAGAACTCGAGGCCAATCGAGAACATCAGGAACACGACTCCGAACTCTGCAAGATGGCTTGCGCCCTCCGACGATGGCACCAAACCCAGCGCATGCGGTCCCACTACCGCGCCGACAAGCAGATAGCCGAGTACCGGCGGCAGATTGAGGCTGCGAAATAGCGCCACCATCACCACCGAAGCGGCAAGCAGCAGCAAGACGAGTTCCAGGGTGTTCAGCATTGGAGCCTGTGGAGTTAAACGCCCGCACCCGGCGAGGGGTCCGGCTGTTATACAATCGCGGCCAGTCATGCCTGCCGGTTAAGCTCTCCGTCAGGCTCCGCTTTTCTTTCAGTTTAACCGCTTCATCCTATTGTGAAACCAATCGCCCCCGACTCTTCCTTGCTAGAAAGCGCTACCCGTGTCGGCCGCCGGGTGCTTGAGATCGAGGCTGCCGCGGTTGCTGCGCTGGCCGGACGCCTGGGCACCGAGTTTGAACAGGCCGTTGCGCTCATTTTGCAAAGCCCGGGCCGTGTCATCGTCACGGGCATCGGCAAGTCCGGGCACATTGCACGCAAGCTTGCCGCAACGCTCGCGAGCACCGGCACCCCGGCCTACTTCGTGCACGCTGCCGAAGCCGCACACGGCGACCTCGGCATGATCACCGAGGATGACGTCGTGATCGCACTATCGAATTCCGGCGCAAGCGACGAACTGATGATGATCGTGCCCCAGGTCAAGCGCCGCGGCACCAGACTGATTGCCATGACCGGCAAGCCAAACTCGCCGCTCGCCCGCGAAGCCGACATCCATCTCGACGCAGCCGTCAGCGAGGAGGCCTGCTCGCTCAACCTCGCGCCGACCGCCAGCACCACTGCGGCACTCGCGCTGTGCGACGCGCTTGCGGTCGCCCTGCTCGATGCGCGCGGCTTCGGCGAAGAAGACTTTGCCCGCTCCCACCCCGGTGGCAGCCTCGGCCGCCGCCTGCTGACCCACGTTCGCGACGTGATGCGTGCAGCCGACCGGGTCCCGGTCGTTGCCGAAGCGGCACCGCTGAACGAAGCATTGCTGGCAATGACCCGGGGCGGCATGGGCATGACTGCGATCGCATCGGCGGACGGGAAGGTCTCGGGCATTTTCACCGACGGCGATCTGCGTCGTGCGCTCGAGCGTGGCATCGACTTTCGCACCAGCGTGCTGGCCGACGTGATCACCCGCAACCCGCATTCGATCGGCCCTGACGCACTGGCGGCAGAAGCCGCCGAGATGATGGAACGCCTGCGTATCAGCCAGTTGCTGGTCATCGAAGACAGCGGCGCGCTTGCCGGCGCACTCACCACGCACGACCTGATGCAGGCCAAGGTCATCTGATGTCGGGACAGTCTGTGCGAATGCAGTACATTTCCGGCCGCCCCGCTCGCGGCCGCCGCGGGTAAGCGCGATGCAGTCAGCCTATCGCATCTACCCTGTACTTGCGCTTGCACTGCTTGCCGGCGCATCGATCTGGCTTGAGCGCCTGACCCGCGCCCCCGTCGCGGACGTCGCCCCGGCACAGAGCGGCGCACCCGACTTCATCGCCAATCAGACCCGCATTACCGGCTACGGCAAGGACGGCACAGAACGTTACGTGCTGCTGTCCGACCAGCTCACCCACCTGCCGCAATCGGGCGTCACCCAGCTTGATCGCCCACGGCTTGAGATCCTTTCAGGCAGCCGCCGGATGGAGATCACCGCGAATACAGGGGAAGTCTCTGCCGAGGGAGAGCGGGTCGATTTCCACGGCCAGGTCAGGGCCGAGCGCGAGGGCAATCCCGGGCAGGACATGATGCGCTTCGCCTCGGAAAAACTCACCGTCTGGCCCGAAGATCACCGCGCCGAATCCACCGCCCCGGTCAAACTGACCCAGGGGCTCACCACCGCCGAGGCGCTTGGCCTGCGTGCGGACAACCTTTTTGGCACTCTGGACCTGATCGGTCAGGCCCGGGTGAACATCCCCCGACGCCAAGGGAAAAACCCATGAAAACTGCTTTGACCATCTCCCTGCTCGCATTGGCAACGATCTGCATGCCCGCATTTGCCGAACGTGCCGACCGCGAAAAACCTGTCGACATCGAAGCCGACCGTGTCACGGTCGACGACCGCAACAAAGTCCATATCTTCGAGGGTAACGTCGTTCTCACCCAGGGCACGCTGCAGATCAAGGGCGACAAGCTGGTCGTCACGCAGGGCGCCGATGGCTTTCAGAATGGGGTTGCCACGGCGTCCGGTGGAAAGCTGGCTTCTTTCCGGCAGAAACGCGAAGGCAGCGGCGACTATGTCGACGGCGAAGCCGAGCGCATCGAGTACGACAGTCGTGGCGAGAAAGCCAAACTGTTCAAGCGCGCCTACGTTCGCAGCGGTGGAGACGAAGTGCGCGGAGCGTACATCGAGTACGACTCGGTCAGCGAGAACTACCTGGTGACCAATGCGCCGGGCAGCACCGCAAGCCCCGGCCGCGTGCGGGCAACGATTCAACCCAAGGGCGACAACAAGGCAGCACCCGCAACCCAATAAAACAACAATCGCAAACCAGAAAAGGAGAACGCATGAGTTACGAACTGATCATCACCGAGACTCGCGGCCGCGTCGGCCTGATCACGCTCAACCGGCCCAAGGCCCTGAACGCACTCAACGACAGTCTGGTCGATGAGATCGGCCATGCACTCGACGCGTACGAAGCGGACGAAAACATCGGTGCGATCCTGATTACCGGTTCCGATAAAGCATTCGCTGCCGGCGCAGACATTGGCGCCATGGCTGAGTTCTCCTATATGGACGCCTACAAGGGCGACTACATCACGCGCAACTGGGAGCGGGTCAAGACCTGCCGCAAGCCGGTCATCGCGGCGGTTGCTGGTTTCGCGCTTGGCGGCGGATGCGAACTGGCCATGATGTGCGACTTCATCATTGCAGCCGACTCGGCGAAGTTCGGCCAGCCTGAGGTCAAGCTCGGTATCCTTCCGGGCGCCGGGGGAACCCAGCGTCTGCCGCGCGCCGTCAGCAAGGCGAAGGCAATGGACATGTGCCTGACCGCGCGTTTCATGGATGCAGCCGAAGCCGAGCGTGCCGGGCTGGTATCGCGCGTGGTGCCCGCCGACAAACTGCTCGAAGAAGCCTTTGCGGCAGCCGAGACCATCGCCGGATACTCCCTGCCCGTGGTCATGATGATCAAGGAATCGATCAACCGCGCCTTCGAAAGCAGCCTCAACGAAGGCCTGCTGTTCGAGCGCCGCGTCTTCCACTCGTCGTTCGCACTGAACGACCAGAAGGAAGGCATGGCCGCGTTTGTTGCCAAGCGCAAGCCGGTGTTCAAGCACAACTGAACTTCGCTGCGGATGCCGCCGGTGCAATGCCGGCGGCGGCTTCTCCTTGAAGCGGTTTTTCATCGGTTTGAAACACCCTCTGTGCACGATGACGTCAACATGTCTGCAACGACGCTCTGACGCCGTTTCAGCGGCATTCAAGACCTCCCGGCCTGCAAGAAGCATCAGCTAAGCACTTGAATATGCAGCAGGTTAGGAAATGGTGCAGCGCACAAAAAAATAGCTTGACATGCGATCTCGTCTGCCTATAATTCAGACCATGCTGCAACGCAACATCGCGGCAAACCAAAACCCGATGTCTTTGCATAACCGCTTTTTTAGCATTCACCCAGGAGATGACCATGACCGCATTTACCCCCGAGCAGTTCGCCGCCACCAACAAGGCCAACATCGAAACCCTGCTGAGCCTGACCAACAGCGCTTTCGCCAACGCTGAGCGCCTGGCTGCCCTGAACCTGAACACCGCTCGTTCGATCCTCGAAGACAGCGTTGCCAGCACCAAGGCCCTGATGGGCGCCAAGGACCTGCAGGAAGTTCTGTCCCTGCAAAGCTCGCTGGCTCAGCCGCTGGTCGAGAAGGCTGTTGCCTACGCTCGCAGCGTGTATGAAATCGCTTCGCAGAGCCAGGAAGAGCTGTCCAAGGTCGTCGAAGGCCAGGTCGCTGAAATGAACAAGGGCGTTGCCGTTGCTCTGGACAAGGCTGCCAAGTCCGCACCGGCTGGTTCCGACGTTGCCGTGGCTGCTGTCAAGTCCGCCATCGCCGCCGCCAACAGCGCCTACGACAGCTTCAGCAAGGCCGCCAAGCAGGCGACCGAACTGGCCGAAGCCAACGTTGCTGCTGCTACCAGCGCAACCGTGAAGGCCGTGAGCACCACGACCAAGACGGCTGCCAAGAAGGCTGCCTGATCGAATTCAGCCCCGGCTGAATGAAAATGGCCCCGCAGTGCGGGGCCATTTTTTCGTCTACGGCATATCGCGCTCATGGAAGGGCGCAGAGAGTGCGCAGCCAGATGGGCATCCGGCCACTACAACAACTGCTTGAGAGACTCCAGACTGTCGGGGCCACCGTCCAGGCGAACGCAATCGTCTGATTCCTGCTCCCACGCCGCCGCTGAAGCCAGATGAAGGTGCGCAGAGATTCTGGATGCGACCAGTCCTGTGAGCAGGCCGGCTGGAACCCAGAACATCTCCGTACCTCTCAGCGCATTTGGAACGGGGCTGCCACATACCGAACAGAAGTCTGTCCGGTAGCCGCCTGGCTTTTGAAAGGAGCGGATTCTTTCCTGACCGGACACCCAGCGGAAGTGCGCTTGCTGGACAAAAGTAGCGGCATTGGCCGCAGACCCAGTTGCTCGACGACACAGGGAGCAGTGGCATTGATAGAGGTTCGGCAGCGCTCCATCAATTTCGAACCTTACCTCTCCGCACAGGCATTCGCCTTTCATCAAGCCCCCTGATCACTTAACACCGGACCGGATCGTCTGCGCAGGCTCCTGAACCTGGCCAGCGCACTGCGCTCCCGATCTTATCAACCGAGGTCTTCGGACTCGGCAGCCTTGATGTCCGGGCCAACCGCTGCCAGAGCCTCAGCCGTGTAGTGATGCGGAAAGAGCCGCCGCATCTCGCCCTCGATCCAGGCTTCGGCCCGGGTGTTCAGCTCTTCCGTTTTCACACCTTTGACGTCGATCGGAGGCCCGATGCTGACCACGATCTCGCCGGGCTGCTTCAGAAACGCATTGCGCCGCCAGAACTCGCCCGCATTGTGAGCCACCGGCACGATGGGGACCCCGGCGCGCTTTGCCAGCCAGGTTCCGCCGATCTTGTAGCGACGGGTCGTTCCCGGCGCCACGCGCGTGCCTTCGGGAAACACCACGACCCAGAAGCCTTCCTTCAGCCTGGCCCTGCCCTGCTCAACGACTTGAGCGAGCGCATCCTTGCCGGCAGCGCGGTCGATGGCGATACCGGGAATCTGGGCCAGCCCCCAACCGAAAAACGGTACGCGCAGCAACTCACGCTTCAGCACGAAGCACAGGGGCGGAAAGATCACCTGCAGGGCCATGGTTTCCCACGCCGACTGATGCTTGGACAGGATGACGGACGGCCCCGCAGGAATGTTCTCCTTGCCGATCACCCGGTAGCGGATACCGAGCAGGTGCCACACGAACCACATGACCAGCGGCGCCCACGAGGTGATGATCCGGTGCCTGACCCGCGGCGGGAAGGGAAAGGTCAGCACCCCGAAGATCGCATACGGCGGCGTGACGATCGCGAGGACGATCGCAAACAGAAAGGAACGGAGAAAGATCACGATAAAGACCCGCAGGCTCAGGCAGTGAGATCGGCAACAACCGCTGCCAGATCAGGATAGACGAGCGTCCCTTCGGGCAGGGCCGGGTCCTGTTGAGTTCTCGTGCCCTTGCCGGTGAGCACGAGATAGGGTTTGCAGCCGACGGCGATGCCAGCCTGCAGGTCGCGCAGACTGTCGCCGACGACCGGCACGCCCTTGAGGTCGACGTTGAAGCGCTCCGAGACCTGAATCAGCAAGCCAGGCTTCGGTTTGCGACACTCGCAGGTGGAGTCGGCCGAATGCGGACAGAAGAAGATCGCATCGAGCCGGCCACCGACCTGCGCCAGACTCTTCACCATCTTGTCGTTGATTGCATTGAGCGTGTCCATGCCGAACAGCCCGCGCCCGACGCCGGACTGATTGGAGGCCACGACCACCCGCCAGCCCCACTGATTGAGCCGTGCAATGGCTTCCAGCGAGCCGGGAATCGGCTTCCACTCATCGGGAGACTTGATGAACTGGTCGGAGTCCACATTGATGACTCCGTCACGGTCCAGGATGATCAGCTTCATTCACACGCTCCGCACGGGTTGGAGGCGATCCGCACGCAGCGGGCCGCCTCCGGATCGATCAGGCCGACAGACGCGAAAGGTCAGCCACCTGGTTCATCAGGCCAGCAAGCCGCGCCAGCAGGGCGAGCCGGTTCTGCCGCGTCAGGGGCTCTTCGGCCATCACCATCACGCCGTCGAAAAAGGCATCCACCGCATCGCGCAGGCTTGCGAGCTTGAGCAGGGCTTCGGTGTAGTTCTCGTTGGCAACATGAGAGCTGACCAGCGGCGCAATCTCGTTGAGCTGGTGGAAAAGCGCCTTCTCCGCCTCTTCCTGCAGCAAGGCCACGTCAGGCTCGCCGGGCTGCGCTTCGGTCTTCTTCAGGATATTGACGATGCGCTTGTTGGCGGCAGCCAGTGCGGCAGATTCGGGCAGCGCGAGGAAGGCCTCGACCGCGTCGAGCTTGGCCGGCACGAGGTCGATGCGGGCCGGGCGCAGCGCAAGCACTGCGTCGGCGACGGCAGCATCGCGCCCGCCCGCGCCTTCGCGCAGCAGGTTGCGCAGACGCTCGAGCATGAAGTCCTGCAGCTGCGCCTGGAAGCCTTCGGCAGTCAGCACTCCGGGGGCAAACCCGGCGGCGGCGAGTTCGATCAGCTGCGGCAACTGGAGCGGCAGCGGTGCTTCCATCAGGATCCGCAGCACGCCCAGCGCCGTCCGACGCAGCGCGAACGGATCGCGGTCGCCCGTCGGCACCATGCCAATGCCGAAGAATCCCACCAGCGCATCGAGCTTGTCGGCAAGCGCAACCGCACACGCAACGTTGCCGTCCGGCAGCACGTCACCGGCGAAACGCGGCTGATAGTGCGCCTGGATGGCATCCGCCACCACCGCGCTCTCACCGTCATGGCGGGCATAGTAGCGCCCCATCACGCCCTGGAGTTCCGGAAACTCGCCGACCATGTCGGTCACCAGATCGACCTTGGCCAGCAATGCGGCACGTGTCGCTGCCTGGACGTCGGCAGACAGCAGGCCGGCGATATGACCGGCCAGCACGCCGAGCCGTTCGACGCGCTCGAACTGGTTACCCAGCTTGTTGTGGTAAACCACGCTCGCCAGCCGCGGCAGGCGCGACTCGAGGGTCTGCTTCTTGTCCTGTTCAAAGAAGAAGCGCGCATCGGACAGACGCGGACGCACCACGCGCTGATTGCCGATGATGATGTTCGACGGGTCTTCCAGCTGCATGTTCGATACGATCAGGAAGCGGTTCAGCAGCGTCCCGTCGACGTCAAACAGCGGAAAGTACTTCTGGTTCGCGCGCATGGTGAGAATCAGACACTCCTGCGGTACGGCCAGGAATTCAGCCTCGAACTCACCAACGTAGACCGTGGGGTGCTCGACCAGCGCCGCCACTTCGTCGAGCAGATCGGCATATTCGCCGATCGACGCCTGCTGGCGTGCAGCCTCGGCGATCAGCTGGCGTTCGATCTCGCCTCGGCGCCCGGCAAAATCCGGCATCACCTTGCCTTCGGCCAGCAGCGTGGGCTCGTAGGCGTCGGCGGTGGCGATATCGATCTCGCCTCGGCTCATGAAACGGTGACCACGGGTGGTGCGGCCACTGTCGAGATCGAGCACACGCCCCGGCACGACGTCCGCGCCGTGCAGCATTGAGAGCTTGTGCACCGGACGCACGAAGGTCGCATCACCATCCCCCCAGCGCATCACCTTCGGGATGGGCAGCGCCTTGACCGCGTCCTGAACGATGGTCGACAGCACGTCTTCCAGCTTCGCACCCGGCACGGTTGCGGTGTGGAACAGGGCTTCGGCCTTGCCATCGACACGGCGCTCGAAGCCGGCAACCGCATCCAGCGCAATGCCCTTTGCTTCCATCTTCTTGAGCAAGGCCTGCGTGGGCTTGCCTTCGGCATCGAGGGCCACGGACACAGGCATCAGTTTCTCTGTCACGTCCTTTGCCGCAGCGGCAGCGACAACGTCCGCCACGGTCACGGCCAGCCTGCGGGGGCTGGCGAAACTGCGGAAGGTCGCAGTGGCGGGTGCCAGCCCGCGTGCTTTCAGACCCTCGGCAATCTTGGCAGCAAAAGTCTCGCCCAGACGCGGCAGCGCCTTGGGTGGCAATTCTTCGGTCAGAAGTTCGACGAGCAGGGTCGCGCTGGTCATCACGCGGGCTCCTTGTTGTTCAGCATCGGGAAGCCAAGCGCTTCACGGGATTCGTAGTAAGCCTGCGCCACCGCGCGCGACAGGTTGCGGATGCGGCCGATGTAAGCCGCGCGCTCGGTCACCGAGATCGCGCCACGGGCGTCGAGCATGTTGAAGTTGTGCGCCGCCTTGAGCACCATTTCGTAGGCCGGCAGCGCCAGGCCGACTTCCATCAGGCGCTTGGCTTCGGATTCATAGTTGGCAAACAGCGAGAACAGGAACTCGACGTTCGAGTGCTCGAAGTTGTAGGTCGACTGCTCGACCTCGTTCTGGTGGTAGACGTCGCCGTACGTAACCTTGGAACCGTCCGGATACACGGCCCAAACGAGGTCATAGACGTTCTCGACGCCCTGCAGATACATCGCCAGGCGCTCGAGACCATAGGTGATCTCGCCCAGCACCGGCTTGCAGTCGATGCCGCCAACCTGCTGGAAATAGGTGAACTGGGTGACTTCCATGCCATCGAGCCACACTTCCCAGCCCAGACCCCAGGCGCCGAGCGTGGGGTTCTCCCAGTCGTCCTCGACAAAGCGGATGTCGTGCGCGTTGGGATCGATACCGAGCGCACGCAGGGAATCGAGATAGAGCTCCTGGATGTTCAGCGGCGACGGCTTGAGCACCACCTGATACTGGTAGTAGTGCTGCAGACGGTTCGGGTTCTCACCATAGCGGCCATCCTTGGGACGGCGCGAGGGCTGGACATAGGCCGCATTCCACGGCTCGGGGCCGAGTGAGCGCAGAAAGGTGGCGGTGTGCGAGGTGCCGGCACCCACTTCGAGATCGTAGGGTTGCAGCAGCACGCAGCCACGCTCGCCCCAGAACTGCTGGAGCGTCAGGATGACTTGCTGGAAGGTCGGATTCTTGAGTGACATGGTCTCGGGCGGCAGGGCCGCGCAACGAACGCAAAGCACAGGATTTTACTGGCATTCGGCCCCGCGCGGGCAGGCGATCAGCTGCATCGGCTCAATCGCGGTGCGCCAGCGCGCATTTTCAGGGTGTCTGCAATGCCGGCGGCAAGCGCATTGCCAGCGCCGTCAGGCTAGGCGGCAGGCGCCCGCCGTCGCCGCAGCACGGCGATCAGCAGCAGTCCGGCAGCAATTAGCAACACCGGCCAGTTGCCCCAGTGTGCATATGGCGTCATCCCTTTGAAGCCACGCACCTCGGCTTCGAGCACCCCCGCCTCGAAGGCTGGCAACACCGCGTCGACGTGACCATCGGGCTGAATCACGGCAGTCATGCCGGTATTGGTCGAGCGCAGCATCGGGCGTCCGGTCTCGAGCGCGCGGACGCGGGCGATCTGCAGATGCTGGGGCTGCGCCAGCGAATCGCCATACCAGGCAAGATTGGAAATGTTCAGCATCAGCGTAGCTTGCGGCAGGCTGGAGAGCAGCTCCGCCCCGAAGAGATCTTCGTAGCAGATGTTCAAGGCCACGCGCTGCCCAAGCACACTCATCGGCGGCTGCTCGCGGGCACCGCGCGTCTGATCCGACATCGGGATGTCCGCCAGACGGTAGAACCAGCCAAAGAAAGGCGGCGAATATTCGCCGAAGGGCACGAGATGGCGCTTGGCGTAGTGCTGCTGCGGCCCGTTGCCAACGCTGATCGCGGCATTGAAGATCTGCCCGGCATCGTCACGGGAGAACACCCCAAGCACCAGCATGCCGCCACGCTCACTCACCATGCCGCCGAGCAGGTCGAGATAGCCTTCAGGCAGTCGCTCCACCAGTGTCGGCAGGGTGGTCTCCGGCAACACCACGAAATCCGCGCGACTATCGCTCACCAGCCTCAGATTGGTCTGCAACACCTCGGCAAAGTGCCCGGGCGCCCACTTGAGGTCTTGCTCGACATTCGTCTGGATCAGGGCAACCGACAGCGGCTCGCCCTCGGGCTCGGTCCACTCGACGCGGCCAAGTCCGATCGCGAGCACGAACACGCCGGCGATGATCGCAAGCGGTCGCGGCAAGCCCCGCAGCCGGCGCCAGGGTGCAAGCGCAGCCAGGGCCGCAACGAAGGCGACCGCGCCGCCGACGCCGTACACGCCGATCACCGGCAGATAGGCAGCCAGCGGGCTGGGCGGGGTCTGCGAATAACCGGTGGCAAGCCAGGGGAAGCCGGTGAAGACAACGCCCCGCAGCCACTCGGCGAGAATCCACAAGGCCGCGAACAACACCCCCCTCCAGACCAGACCGCCTGACTTGAGGCGCACATAGAGCGCACCGGCCAGCGCCGGATAGAGCGCGAGGTAAAGGCAGAACAGCAGAATGGCGAACGCCGCGAGCGGCATGGGCATGCCACCGAAACGGTTGAGCGCAACGTAGAGCCAGGACACGCCGGCCAGGAAAGCACCCAGCCCCCATCCGAGCCCGCACATGAATCCCGCCCGGGCATCGGGGGCGCGCTCAAGAAGGAAGGCCAGCGCGCCCACACCGAGAAATACGAGCACGAACCAGCCGAAGGGCGCGAAGCCGAGCACCGACACGCCACCAGCCAGCAACGCCGGCAGGAAAACCGGCGTCAGCCGGCCCCGCAACAGCGCGATCATCAGTCGCCGCTGACTTCGGATACGACCGGCACCCGCTCCACCACGAGGGTGTGCACTCGGCGACTGTCTGCGCGGAGCACCTGGATTTTCAGCCCCTCAAGCACCACGGCCTCGCCACGCTTGGGCAGGCGACCGAACTGACGAATGACCAGGCCACCGACGGTGTCGACTTCCTCATCGCTGAAATGAGTCGCAAACGCCGCGTTGAAGTCCTCGATCTCGGTGGTTGCCTTGACGCGGTAGCGCCCGCTCTGGTCGAGGCGGATGTTGTCGCCGATCTCGTCGAAATCGTACTCGTCCTCGATGTCGCCGACGATCTGCTCGAGCACATCCTCGATGGTCACGAGGCCGGCAACGCCACCGTACTCGTCGACAACGATGGCCATGTGATTGCGGCTGACCCGGAAGTCGCGCAGCAGCACGTTGAGGCGCTTGGATTCGGGCACGAACACCGCTGGACGCAGCATGTCGCGCAGATCGAACTCGCGACCGGCAAAGTAACGCAGCAAGTCCTTTGCCAGCAGGATGCCCGATACATCGTCCTTGCTCTCCCCGATTGCAGGGAAGCGCGAGTGGGCAGTGTCGACGACAAAGGCGGCGATCTTGTCCATCGGATCGTCGACATGCACGACGTCCATCTGGGCACGGGGAATCATCACGTCACGCACCTGCATGTCCGACATCTGCAGGGCGCCCTCGATGATCGAAAGGGCATCGGCATCGAGCAGATTGCGATCGAATGCCGAGTGAAGTAGCGCGAGAAGCTCATCGCGATCTTCCGGCTCGCGCGAAAGAAGGGCCGAAAGTCGCTCGATTAGCGAGGGTTTACTAGGGCTACTGTCCATTTTAGTGATGGGTAAGGAATAAGGAGTGAGCAATTACAAGCACGAACCATGCATGCAATCACCCACGCCTTACGCCTCACCCCGAGGCGTTGCCCTCATGCATATGGGTCAGCATAGCCGAGGGTACGCAGAATGTCGCGCTCGCGCGCTTCCATGACGCTCGCCTCAGCCTCCACTTCATGGTCATAGCCCTGCATGTGCAGCATGCCATGCACCACCAGATGGGCAAAGTGCGCATCGAGCGACTTGCCCTGCTCACCCGCTTCGCGCACCACAACCGGCACGCACAGGACGAGATCGCCCATCAAGGGTGCGCCCTCGACCTGCGGCATGTCCGACTCCTCGCCGTAGGCAAAGGTCAGCACATTGGTCGCATAGTCCTTGCCACGGTAGTTGCGGTTGAGCTCCCGGCCTTCCGCTTCGCCCACGAGACGCACGGTAACCTCGACATCCCGCTGCAGCGCAGCCTGAGCCCAGCGCCGGATCTGGTGCTTCTTGGGCGCACTGATCCGGTCGCTGCCTTCCAGCGCCTTCTGCACCGTCAGATTCAGCATCGGCGGCGCTACGGTTTCCGGCAGATCGATCGAATCGACCTCGATCATGTCGTGATGCACGTCCACGCGCAGGGTCAGCACGTTACAGGCGGCCGGTTGCACGCTGATGACGGGGACATCGGCCTCATTTACCGTGTCCGCCTCGACCTCGATGTCTCCCCACGCCTTGCTGGGAAAGGACAGCAGCAGGCGGCGGCCATCGCTGAACTCAACCTCAAGGCGCTCGGCCTTGACACGGCTCGAGCGCCCCTCGCTGTCGATGGCAATGATCTTGGGGCTATTCGCCTGCCTGGGCATGACTCACTTCCTTTGCTTTTGCTGTAGCAGCACGCGCAACGCGCGCCGTCTGCTTGTCGTAGGCTTCAACGATGCGGGCCACCAGGGGGTGACGCACCACATCTTCTTTCTGAAATTCGGTAAAGGCCAGTCCGCGCACCTTGCCAAGCACTTCGCGTGCCTCAAGCAGGCCGCTGCGGTTGCCTCGCGGCAAATCGATCTGGGTGAGGTCGCCGGTAACGACGGCCTTGGCACCGAATCCGATCCGGGTCAGGAACATCTTCATCTGCTCGGGCGTCGTGTTCTGTGCTTCATCGAGAATGATGAACGCGTTGTTCAGCGTGCGCCCGCGCATGAAGGCAAGCGGTGCGATCTCGAGCGTACCGCGCTCGAAGAGCTTGGTGACCCGCTCCACCCCCATCAGTTCATACAGGGCGTCGTACAGCGGTCGCAGATAGGGGTCGACCTTCTGCGCCAGATCGCCCGGCAGAAAGCCAAGGCGCTCGCCCGCCTCGACCGCAGGCCGGGTCAGCAGGATGCGCTCGACCAGGTCGCGCTCCAGTGCATCGACCGCACTCGCGACCGCGAGATAGGTCTTGCCAGTACCGGCGGGGCCGATGCCGAAGGTGATGTCATGCTCCTGGATGTTACGCAGGTATTCGACCTGACGCGGCGTGCGCCCGTGCAGATCGTGCTTGCGCGTCATCAGCACCGGCGCCGATTTCACGGCATCCGCATGGGTGCCGATCTCGATCAGCGCAAGCTGCAGATCGGCGGGCGACAGGTGCTCGTCGGCCCCGGCATAGAACTGCTTCAGCGCCTGCTCGGCGAGCCGCGTCTTGGTCAGCGCCCCCTGCAGCGAGAAGCGCTCGCCACGGCGGGAAATGGTGATGTCGAATGCAGCTTCGATCTGGCGCAGATTCTCGTCGAGCGTGCCGCACAGATTGGCGAGCCGGGCATTGTCGACCGGCTCGAAGGACAGTTCGATACTGCGCGCCATCAGGACTCCCGCGTCACGATTTCGCCACGCAGGCTGTGCGGCAGCGCAGACGTGATCCGGACATCGATGAACTGGTTGATCAACCGGGTCCGGTTGGGCGAGCTTGCCACAAAGTTGACCACGCGGTTGTTATCGGTGCGCCCTGCAAGCTCGTCCGGATCCTTGCGCGAAGGCCCTTCGACGAGGATGCGCTGCACGGTTCCCACCATGGCCTGACTGATGACCTGCGCCTGCTCGTCGATCCGCTTCTGCAGCCGCGCCAGCCAGCGCAACTTGGTCTCCTGCGGTACCGGATCTTCAAGATCCGCCGCAGGCGTACCCGGACGCGAACTATACACAAAGCTGAAGGACGAATCGAAGCCCACCTCGTCAATCAGCTTCATGGTCTTCTCGAAGTCCTCTTCGGTCTCACCGGGGAAGCCCACGATGAAGTCCGACGACAGCGACAGGTCGGGCCGCGCAGCGCGCAGCTTCTTCACCACCGACTTGAATTCGAGCACGGTGTAACCACGCTTCATGGCCGCCAGCACGCGATCGGAACCGGACTGCACGGGCAGATGGAGATGGGACACCAGCTTGGGGATGTTCATGTAGGCATCGAACACCCGCTGCGACATCTCGCGCGGATGCGAGGTCGTGTAGCGGATACGCTCGATGCCGGGGATGTCGGCCACACACTCCAGCAGGAAGGCAAAATCACCCTCCTCGCCGCCTTGGCGCACGATCTCGCCGCGCCAGGCATTCACGTTCTGCCCCAGCAGGGTCACTTCCTTCACCCCTTGCGCCGCCAGTCCTGCGACCTCAGCCAGGACATCATCGAGCGGGCGGGACACCTCCTCGCCACGTGTGTAAGGCACCACGCAGAAAGTACAGTACTTGGAGCACCCCTCCATGATCGACACGAAGGCACTCGCGCCCTCAACCCGCGCCGGCGGCATGGCGTCGAACTTCTCGATCTCGGGGAAAGAGATATCCACCTGCGAGCGACCGCTCTTGCGCCGGGCCTCGATCAGCGCCGGCAGACGATGCAGGGTCTGGGGGCCGAACACCACGTCCACGTAGGGCGCGCGCTTAACGATCGCCTCGCCTTCCTGGCTCGCCACGCAACCACCCACACCAATGATCAGATCCGGATTCTGCTGCTTGAGCAGACGCACCCGACCAAGGTCGTGAAACACCCGCTCCTGCGCCTTCTCGCGTACCGAACAGGTGTTGAACAGGATGATGTCCGCTTCTTCGGGGTTCTCGGTCTTGGTCAGACCGTCTTTCGCACCAAGTACGTCCGCCATCTTGTCGGAGTCGTACTCGTTCATCTGGCACCCGAAGGTGCGGATGTAGAGTTTCTTCATTGAGGGGTGTTCACTGCTTGGGGTCGGGCGCAGCGATTTCCTCGGGCGTGAGAATCCACACCCGATGAACCTGGCCAATATTATCGATCAGCACTCGAACCATATGCTCTCCGTTCACGTAGGAGGGCAATACGATACGGTTGTGGGTGTCACGAATCTGTGCACCGGGACTGAGCAGGAAGACATCGCCATCCACACTCACCTTCCCGACCGCGACAAAGGTCATTTCCACCTTCTTGGCACCAGCGGGAAACGGCCGCAGCCCAGCGGCGAGCGCAAGCTGAGAACTCAGGCAGGCCAAAACGAGGCACAAAACGAGACGGAGGTCGCGCACGATTTCCCGGCAATGCCGATGGAGGATATCAAGGCTCTGGATGATCTCCGATCGCCCCCGTCCTGTCAATGCAAACCCCTTATAAATCAAGCCCTCCAGCCCGGACGCCAGCAAAACCCCAGCCTCGCCGCGCACAGCGCACCTGAAAATTCCCTTCAACAGGATATTGACGCACACAGGTTGAACGGCTATATTGCTGCGCTCTGTTGGTGATGTAGCTCAGACGGTTAGAGCGATGGATTCATAACCCATAGGTCGGCAGTTCGATTCTGCCCATCACCACCAAAAATACTCAAGGCCGTTGATCCGCAAGGTTCAGCGGCCTTTTCTCTTTCAGGAAGCCGTCCGGTGCTGCACAAAGGTGCTACACATGGCCAGAGACTTCCTAACCCGATCCAGGCACGGCACTATCTATTATTTTCGCCGTCGGGTGCCCGATGATTTACTCACTGCGGTTGAACAGCCTTTTTTGATCCGCTCTCTCGGGACCAGTGAGCGCAGTCAGGCTATCATCTTGGCCCGTGCTTACGCGGCACAGACCGATATTGCTTTTGCCCAACTTCGCACCATGACTGACAAGAAGCTCACAGCCCAGGAACTTCTCGACAACTTCGCCAAGCTACCCGACTGCCGAGAACGAATCAGACGGGCCGGAATGCAGCTTCGACTTGCAGAGTCAGAGCGCGATAATGACAGGCTCGAACGCGAGATCGCAGAGGGGCTATATCAGCAGCAGGAGCAGCAAAAGCGCCATGCGCGTGACTTGGAAGTTGCGATCATGGTAGGAGCAGCCAGATCAACCCCGCCAGCCCCTCCGAGCACCACCCCGAGCATTTCAGCCGATGAATTATTCGAGGACTTCTTGCGAGAAGGCGTCGGATCAGGGCGCTGGAAAGACGCCAAAACCGCCAGAACTCGGGACTATGGGCCAATCTGGAGAAGGTTCGCTGCCCATGCAGGCAAGCACGACTTGACGGTTGCAGCCGCAAAAGCCTATCGGGCAGAAGTCATGGGGCGTGAGCAGGACAGCCCCGAAACGAAGAACCGAAATCTATACCGGGTTAGCGCTGTGATCGCTCACGGAGTTAATCACCACGACCTCGACGCAAAGATGCTGCCCCACTTGAAGGCCGCCAAAGGTAAGCGGAGTGGTGGTAGCAAGGTGAAGAGTTACCTTCCTTTCACGGACGACGAGCTGAGGCTGCTATTCCACTCAGAGTTCTATCGGGAGAATTCATTTAAGAAGGCTTCGCAGTTCTGGTTGCCCATGCTCGGCCTCTATACAGGCGCACGCCTGGAGGAACTGGCCGGGCTGCACCTTGCATCGTTCTCGACGGTTCATAGCCACCACTCCATGCGGCTGTCAGACCACGACACCACTGACGAGGGCAAGAACGAACACGCCCCGCGGGAGGTGCCAATTCACCCCGAGCTAATCAGGGCAGGTCTGCTTGATTACGTTGAATTGCTGCGTGCTGAAGGACACGAGCGGCTATTTCCAGAGATAGGTGCTGCTGCCCGTGACGGCTTCGCCAAGCGTGCCACGACTGATTTCACGGACTACCGGCGATCAGTTGGCGTAGGCAAGGATGAAGGGGAGCGTTCTCGAAAAGTTTTCCATTCGTTCCGTTCAACCCTGGCCGGCAAGTTGTTCCCCTTGACGGGTGATGCCGACCTACGTCGTCGCTTGCTTGGACATGCAGCAAAGGACGTTCATGCTGGCACCTACCTAGGTGCGATAGACATCCCGATGGAGCGTGCAACAGAGGTAATGTCCCGCGTGTCGTTCGGGCTTCAACACCCGGAGTTCAAGGACACGACCGCTTACAAGAAAGCCAGGAACCGCAAACCACGCTCCCTGAAGCCCTGAGAGGCTGCCAGGGCCTCACAATCACGCTCTATGCAGCTTTCTCGGAACTGGGTATAGCCACCCATTACCTGGGCTATTCACGGGCTCTGCGGCCCTAACAAAGAATCGGAAGTGCTTAGCTCCGATACGTTACGATTGCACGTTGAGTTGTCGACGATCCTAGCTGGCGCACGTTGGTCATGGACATGAAACAGAAATACAAAGTTATCTCCTTATTCTCAGGCGGCATGGGTCTTGACCTTGGCCTAGATAGCACAGGCCGTTACGAGATCGTTGCGTGCGCAGAGAAGGAGCGCGTTTTTTGCGACACGATCAGAAAGAACGTTGCCGCAGGACGGGTGAATCCCAACCTTCAAGTTTTCGAGGGTGACATTACCGACCTGGCCCCATCAGAGGTATTGAATGCGCTTAGCCTAAAACCGGGGGAGGTTGATCTGTTGGTGGGCGGCCCACCGTGCCAATCTTTTAGCACCGCCGGGAAGCGAGGAACGGTCCAAGACCCCAGAGGGACATTGCTCTGGCAATACCTTCGTTTCGTTGAACACATCCAGCCCAAATTCTTTTTGATGGAGAACGTTAGAGGGCTTATCTCTGCCGCGTTACAGCATCGCCCTATTGCCGAGCGGCCAGAAAATGGTGGGCCACCACTAAGCGCTGATGAAGAGCCTGGCTCCGTGGTCCGACGCTTTTCCGAAGATTTGCAGGCGATACCTGGAGCAGCTTACCACCTTGATGTATTCGAGGTGAATTCAGTCAATTATGGTGCGCCTCAAATTCGTGAGCGAGTGATCTTCATCGGCAATCGCTACAACGAACAGGTGGATTTTCCCAATCCAACCCATGGCCCTGTCGAATCAGTGAAGCCACAGGCTGATTTGTTCCAGAGCGCGGCAATACATCCCTGGAGAACTCTTCGTGATGCTATTGGCGATTTACAGGAAGCCGATCCTGTCGTTCTGGATTTCAGCCCTCGGAAAAAGAGTTTTCTGTCACTCATCCCGCAGGGGTCAAATTGGAGAAGTTTGCCTGTCGAGTTGCAGCAGGAGTCAATGGGAAAGGCATGGCACGCCAAAGGCGGGCGCTCTGGCTGGTGGCGTCGGCTGACCTTCGATCTGCCATGTCCTACGTTAGTCACAATGCCGAATCACGCCAGCACTTCGCTCTGCCACCCGGTTGAAACACGAGCGTTGAGCCTGCGCGAATACGGCCGAATTCAAGAGTTTCCTGATGACTGGGAGTTCTCAGGGACGGTTTCCGAAAAATACCGCCAGGTTGGGAACGCGGTTCCGACTCGCTTGGGCAAAGTTGCCGGTGATGTCATCGCATCACATTTAGATGTCGTGAAGGCGCGGGACTGGAAAAAACTTGACGTCGCCCCTGATGCATTCAGAATAGTCTATATTCAGTCGCATGTGAGAACCCGTCAGTGGTTCAAGGGCGGGAAGGCTATTGTCTGGGAGGACGGTGGCGACAGCGATGAGGCCGCATACGCCCACAGAAAAACACAACGAAAATCGCGCAAAATCGCGTAGAAGGAATTGGTGATGGCGAGAGGTCACGCAGGGTTACCACGTGCGGTTCCACTTACGCTGAGCAAAGCGGAGCTATTGGAAACTCTTGGTTGCATTGATCAGGACTCCTTAGCCAGGCAGCGTGTCTTGGACATAGAGACGTTGTTCCGCGCGAAAATCAGCAATCATGTTGCGAGCTTGCCGCCGGCGGAGTCTGTGTTCGCCAAATTCTCGACAAGCCCTTTCGTATTGATGATGTATTCCAAGAGGAACAATTATTCGCGGGTCAGCCAGATCGAAGGTGACATCTTACCTGCAAAGTTATTCTCTTCGATGGAGACATCGGCAGGCAGAATGATTGAAGAGATTCTGCTGCCGGTCTTTGGTTGGCAATGTGTTCTCAGCGGAATGCATACCTCCAACTCCTCCCTTGATGGGCGAAAGCTGGACCGTGGTTTGCTCAAGGTTGCCACCCTCAAGAGTGGTCCTCGTTGCCTAAATGATGAGATGAGCGAGAACTTTGCTGACGCTATCATCAGCCACGCACCTGCCTGGGCAGCGGAGGCAGGAGTTACGGAGATTGATTTCACGTATGGCGTCCTTTACGGCACTCAGAAGCAGTCGAATAAGAAGGACTGGCACATTATTCGCAATCTGGCTGAGAAATTGCCAGAAGGCAGCTTCCACGAACTACCTCACAGTCGTTGGCAGTGTGGATTCACTCATAAGGGAATCAGGATCAATGCAACGATCCGCGTAGGGAAAAGCTGGTGGGATTTCCTTGGTGGCCAGACGTGCTTGGTAGAGTTGTGTGCAGCGCTAATCCGCGCCTGCGTTCGCCCTGGTGAGATGGACGCTGAGGACCAGAGCTACACAATTTCGGACTTGGCCGACATTGTCTCGACTCGTTCCGTGCCGCAAGCCTTCAACTCCGCCCTCTTGCAGCGAAGTCAAATTCCTTGGTTGTTCTTTCTGGTGCGTCATTTCTGCGATTCATTGACTGACTAGGCACGGCTTGGGTGGCCTATCTGTTTCATGACGCGCTGAAGTTGAATTAGTGACCAGGAGCCACCCTTGGCGGTTTTTACGCCGAGGGTGTTTAGTTGATCAACCATGGCTCGCTGGGTCATTCCCGCCGCCTTAAACCCCGCAACCACGCCAGACAGGCGTTCGGCAAAAATTTTGGCTGCTGATTGACGAGCTTCAAGGTGAGGCTTGAGGTTTGCGGCTCCTGCTGAGCCAAGCTTGACCCCTCTTGCTTTTGCTGCTGCTAGTGCTGCCGTGGTCCGTTCGCTGATCTGGTCGCGCTCCCACTCGGACATTACGGCGTGCATGTGAATCATCGTCTTGTTGGCGTTGGGCATGTCAGCCGCCACAAAATCCACGCCTGTTTCTAGTAAGCCTGAAACGAAATGCACATTGCGTGCAAGTCGATCAAGTTTTGCAATGATCAGCGTAGCTTTGTTTCGCTTGCACATTGCAAGGGCTGCGGCCAGTTCAGGGCGCTTTGCCAGCGCATTGGAACCCTTGCCAGTTTCAATCTCTTGAAACTCCCCAATTAACTCCCCGTTCTGAGCTGCGAGATACGCGCCAACAGTTTGGTGTTGAGCATCAAGGCCAAGACCGCTCCGTCCCTGTTGGGCGGTGCTGACGCGGAAGTATGCAACGAACTTGCGGTGCCCCATGCGTTTCTCCTGACTACATTTCGAGACGGACGTTTGATATGTAGTCATGATATCATTTTTCGTGACATGTCACGTATTTTGTGATAGATTCGTTCTTATGAATACGAAATCCGAACCTTCCTCGAAGCGCGGTCGAAAGCCCATCGGTGATGCGCCCATGACCGCTGCCGAGCGAAAGCGTGCCAGCCGCGCTCGTAAGGCTGCTGAAGGTCATGGCGAGTTCATGGTCTCGCTTGGGGGTGGGATGCTGTCATTCATTGATAGGATGGTTCTTTCAAGCGGATCTAGCCGCTCGCAAGTGCTCTTCGACCTCCTTGAAATGGCTATCTCCCGCATGGCCTTAGTGGAAGTGCTTGCAGAAGAGATGTGGGCGCAGGGGGCGACCGATGAAGAGGTTCAGGCTTTCATGGCTGAATCGTTGCGTTCAGCCCCTCCCGCACACTTGGTTCAGAAATACAGGGAGGTGATGGGCATTCAGTAATCATTTCCCTCATGCTTTATCGGTATCCAGACGTTCGGGCATGAGTGGGCGGCATCTTTGATGGCGCAGGGGTAGAAGGAACTGACAGAACCCCAACGGTGGAGTTGGCCCAAAAGGTCGCCGCAGGCCGTGTCAGTGAGTGTGATTCGATGAGCGCCGGACCTCGATCTAGTCGAATCATGCAACACATAGCTGTGGCTACGATTGAGGCTCAATGGAACCTATACCATGTTCATGGTCGGGTTGAGGCGTGCCACCTAACCTTCATCGCACTCGATGGGGTTGGGGGAGTATTGCACCTCAACCTACCCATGTTTTGCATTCAGTATTCAGACCTCCGGTCTGAAACTGAAAAGAATGCCCTTCCTACGTCCAAAGTGTTTATCAGAAGAAAGTCATGATAAGGAAAACAGCAAGCCCCGCAGAGATCAGTCAGGCATTGGCGTTAAGAGAGGCCGGTTACACCGCCCTCTCAATCAGCCAGCGCCTTGGGATCAGTGTGCGGTCGTTGCAACGTCACTTTGCAGACCACGGCACGAAGAAGGGAAGTATCAAGAAAGATGTTTTGGACAACGCAAGGGCTGACCTGTTGAAGCGGGTTACGTCAGATGAGGCAATCAAAGAAGAGGCTGCCAAGCTCATCAATGACGACCTGGCGCACGCTCAACATCTCCGGGAGTTGATGATCAACGCCACCGAGCATCTTCAAGCTACATCGCTTAAGGAAGCCGTTCTGGTCATGCGTGCGGCAGCAGCCTACTCCACCGCGATCAAGAATACGTCAGACATGATGCGTCACACGCTACGGATCGAGAAGAGCATTGACGACACCGAGAAGGACTTGCCGGAGTTGTTGATCAAGGAACTGACCAGCGACGAGATTGAAGCCATGAGGAAGGCGGGTCGAGAGGACGAAGCAATCGTCTAATCCTAATGGCGGGGTGATGGCACGATCATGGCAAGGAGCGAAGTCCTAGAAGAATTGCGACGTCCAGATGCCCTACCTTGTCTTTTGCGCGAAGTGAATTTGAAAACTCACCTGACCAGGCCCGCCCTGGCAAGGTTGCCAATGGAAGGGTGATTGACCGTTACGGATTACGCCTTCACACTGCCGGTCAGGTGTTGCACTTGGGTGTGACACATCGATCAACCTCGACACCGAGGCGGCGACAGAAAGCCCCGACAGATCAACGGCCTGATTTTTTTTGGTGGTGATAGCTAGATTCTGCCCATCACCACCACAAAATACAGTGGAAAGCCCAGCCCTCACCGGCTGGGCTTTTTGCTTTCTGGCCTGGACCTGGGTCGCGGATCGACACACCTGACTCCGCCAAGGTGGACAACGAGTCCGTACCGGCGCAACTCAGCCACTTCGCAGAACAACACGAACAACCGAACATCGGCCGCGCCCGGTGAGGCGCGACAACTCGATGACCTCAGTCGGCCAAGGTTGGGGCGCACCAGGCAATGTGCCCCTTGCCAGCCTCATCCAGGCGCTCAACCAGAGCAGCGGCTGAGCTCTCCTCAAGCGAAAAAACGAACGTGACCTGTGCGCCATGCTGAACGCATTGCAGTTGCCCCCGGGCCGCTTCAAGCTCTCGACGCAGCAGCCCCTCAAGCGCGTAGGGAACCGCGCATTGAAGGGTTCGCACTTTCAGAACAGGCACCTTGGTCGCCGACTTGAGAGCCTGGGCAACGCAGTTCGTGTAGGCCCGCACCAATCCGCCTGCCCCTAGCTGAACGCCTCCGTAGTAGCGCACAACCGTCGCCACGACTCCGTCCAGATCCTGATGCCGCAGCACATCGAGCATCGGGCGCCCGGCCGTACCTGACGGTTCGCCATCATCCACCGCAGCGGAGTGGCCACCCGCAAGAAGCGCCCAGCAGACATGCGCGGCCCCGGGATGCGTCTCGCGCAATCCGGCGACGATGAGCTTTGCGGCCTCACGGTCGGGGACGGGTTGCACGCAACACAGGAACCGGCTCTTCTTGATGAGCAGTTCACTCTCAACGGCAGAGGCAATGGTCAGAGACATGAGCGGGAGGGTAAAGCAGGGGCAGGTCACCCGCCAACGGCGCACCGAAGAAAAACAATGAGCTCAGCCGTCACCGGCTGAGCTCATTCGCATTCCCTTCGGGCCATGGCTCAACGCAAAGGAGCCATGCTCAAACCGCCACCGGCATGGGGCCGTCACGATTCTCAGCAGACGCGCACTCCACCGGCCGCGATCAGGCCAGGCCCGCAATGAGTGTCTCGATCGTGCGCACGAGCACCTCTGATTTCCTTGCGTCAAGCCCATCGGGATGGGGCGAGGCAAACCGGCGTGAATCGTTGTCGTAGTACTTGCCGTTGGCCGTCGCAAACTCATCAGACAGTGCCGCGCGAGTGAGGATATCCGCTCCAATGGCGAGATCGCCGCCGTCGACGCCGAAGCCCTCCTTCACCATCTTGCTCCCCAGCAGGGATCCGGGATTAACCGCTACGATGACCGGCCCGTCCGCCTTCAGTTCGAGCGCCAGATGTCGGGCCCACATCGTCAGTGCCAGTTTGCTTTGCGCATACGCAGCCATGTCAGCCAGAGGGACCTTGCCCGCCAGCGCGTCCACATCAACCGGCGCCTGCGCAGCGGAGGACAGGTTGACCACCCGGCCAGACGGCCCCAGCAAAGGCATGAGCCGTTTCGTCAGCAGATAGGGCGCGATCGTATTCACCACAAATCGCACGTCGAGCCCGTCGGGGGTAATGGGTTCGGGCGTACGGAGGATGCCGGCGTTGTTGATCAGCACATCGAGTTTGGAATGCCGCGCGGCCACGGCGCTGGCGAGCCCCTCGACCTCGCCCATGCGTGACAGGTCAGCCACGTAGGTTTCCACCACACCAGCCCCCGGTAGCGCACGCAACGTTTTCTCCACCTCCGCCAACTTGCGCGGATTACGTCCGTGCAAGAGTACGGTGTGCCCTTTCGAGACCAGCATTTTTGCTGTCTCCAAGCCAATGCCGTCGGTCGAACCGGTGACAAGAATCGTTTTCTGCATTGTCGCTCCTCGCTTAAGCGCTGAAGTCCGGCAGCACTTCGGCGGCCAGACGGTGGATTGTGGTCTCGATATCAGCATGGTTGAAGCGCAGGTTCAGCGCCACGTGATTCACGCCGATCGATTCCAGCTCTTTCAGGTAGGTCCGAAGGTGAAGCACGCCTGAGCGAAAGCCCAGATGAATCGGTTGCGGCGGCATCTCAGGGTCGTCGGTCAGATCGACATAGAGCGATTGCATCGCCGGCTTTGCTGCGCCGCCCACGGCCTCGACCCGCGCCCGCCAGTCGGCAATGATCTTCGCCTGCACCAACGCCGGGCGCGGATAGGTGATCCAGCCCGCGCCGTGGCGTGCGATCCAGTCAGGGTCCTGCTGGCTGGCGCCAGTGATCAGCAGCGGCAGTTGTCCGCCCGCAGGTTTGGGCAACATGTCCATGTCGCCATCGGGGCAGCCATAGATGTTCTCAAACGCTGGCGATGCGTCCGACATGCGCTCGATATAGTCGAAGCTGGCACGAAAACGGGCGCCGCGTTCGGCAAAAGGCAGGGCGAGCGCCGGATACTCTTCCGGCCGGTCCCCCGACGCAACCCCGAGAATGATCCGCCCCTCCGACAGCACGTCTGCGCTGGCCGCCGCCTTCGCCACATGGGCCGGATGACGCAGGGGCAGCACGATACTCGCCACGCCCAGCGCGATCCGCTCGGTACGGGCGGCGAGAAAACCGAGGTAGGTAAAGGGGTCGAAGATCTGACCTGCATCGCCGAATGAGGGGACGTTGAAGGGAACGTCCCGCAGCCAGACCGCAGAAAAGCCAAGCGCCTCGGCCAGCCGAACCCGCTCCACGTGACGGGCCATGGTTGGCACCGGACTGCTTGCATAGGTTTCCAGCGGCACTACCAGTCCGAGGCTCAGCCGGTTCGGGCGGAAGGTGCTGTTGTATCCCCGGTTGATAGGCTGAAACTGTGGGGTATCGATCGTCTTGGACATGCGGTTTTCCGTTATTGCGAGCAGCGGACGACGACACACGCCGCGGCGATCGCGTTCCTTGCCGATCCGCGCCGTTCAGGCGAGATCGTCGTTGCCTTCGATGAGGAAGTGGTGAGTTATGGGGCACAGACTGCAAAGCACCTCGACGCCCTGCTGCCAAGCCGTGGACATCCAGAGCACGGGCTTAAAGGTAAAGACTTGCGTTTCGTGGATAAAGCAGGCATTCAGGAGTTCTTAATTCGGCTTTTTGATATAAACATGGATACAGAAAGCATCCGGCTCTTTCTACTTGCGGCGGAAAAGCTCAACATCAGTGCCGCAGGCCGCGCATTGGGCCTCGCGCCTGCTGCGGCAAGTGCGCGACTGGCCAAGCTGGAAACCACCCTGGGTGCGGACTTGCTGCTGCGGTCAACGCGCAAGGTGGCCTTGTCGATGGAAGGGGCCGAGTTCCTGCCCTACGCCCGGGAGATCCTCGCGCAGGAGAGCGCGGCATTTGCAGCCCTGGGACTGGGACGGCCGGTTGCGAGCGGCACCTTGCGCTTTGCCGCTTCGAGCACCTTTGCACAGCTCTACATCGCGCCGCTGCTGCCGGAATTCCTTGCCCTGCACCCAGGCATCACGCTCGACCTGAGACTGTCCGACACGCAGTTCGACCTGATTGAGGGCAGCTTCGACCTTGCCCTGCGCAACGCGGTGCTCGATGACAGCAGCCTCAAGTGTAGAAAGCTGGCCGAAGACCGGCGCGTGCTGTGCGCATCGCCCGCTTACCTTGCGCAGAACGGAGTCCCCCGCCACCCCGACGACCTGGGTGCACATCAGCTGATCGGCTTCAGGGACCTGGCGTCCAGGGCGCTGATCAGTGACGACGGGCGATCGGGGCGTTTCGACCCGCGCCTTGCAGGCGGCCGACTGGTGCTGGATGACGGCTTGAGTCAGAAGATCGCCACACTCGCAGGGGCAGGAATCTCGGTGAATTCACTGTGGAGCGTTCATCGCGAACTTGCAGAGGGCAAGCTCGTACGCGTACTGCCGGACTACTGGGTCGACGATCAGTCCGCGTTGTGGCTGGTCTATCCGAAATCCAATGTCCTGACGGCAAAGGTCAGGATATTCATCGACTTTCTGATGGACAGAATCGGCAACGCGCCAGCATGGCGCGCGCCTTGAAAAACAGCGCCCGGCAGCCACGACAAGGGCCGCCGGACGCTGATGCCATCAGTCCTCGATGACCGGCGCCGGTTCGTCCACTCCGGCAAACCAGGTGGACTTGATCACGTCGTGAATCTCGCCGATCCCCACCTGCAGATCATCCACAAACCGGTGCAGGTCGTCCGGTGAGCCGGCCAGCCAGTCGGTATCCACCGAGTCGAAGCGCGCCTGCAACGCCGTTACCACTGCACAAGCCGCATCGTTCCGCGGCAGGGTGTACATGTTTCGATGCAGGTCCATGAGACAGCGCTTCACCGAACGCGGAAAAAGCGGGTCGTTGAGGATGAAGCGAACCACTTCCGGACCGCGCACGCGGTGACGAACATGCTGGCGGTACATCTGGTAGGCCGACAGCGACTTGAGCACGCCCATCCACTGCAGATTCTCGAAGGGTGTGAGATCTCCCGGTGCGCGGGGCAGCAGGTTCGCCGAGCGCACGTCCAGGGTACGGGTGGTCATGTCGGCACGCTCGAGATAGCAGCCCATACCGCAGAAGGTGCGGGCCGGCGTGTGACTCAAGGTACCGATGATCATCCCGGTAATGGTCTGGCAACCGCGAATCACGGTCTTGAGAAACCCGTCCATCCGGCGCACTGAAATGCCCTGGCTGGCCTGCTCGCTGACGGCGTGGTAAAGCTGATTGACTTCCTCCCACACCTCGCGCGGCATCACCTCGCGAGTGGTACGCAGGTTCTCGCGTGCGGCAGCAAGTGCCGAGACGATCGAGCCACTGTAACGCCGGTCGGCACACAGGAAGGCCAGCACGCTGGCCTCGTCGCGCTTGCCATAGTGCTCGTTGAAGAGTTCGTCACTGCCCGTGATATTGATCAGCGAGGACCAGCCCAGGTTGGCCGTACCCGGAAAATCGAGCATCACGTGGCGGCTGACCTGGATCAGACGGGCAGTGTCTTCGGCGCGCTCCATGTAGCGCCCCATCCAGTAAAGGTTTTCTGCGACTCGGGACAACATGTTCAGGCCCCCTCGGTATCGACAATCCAGGTGTCTTTGCTGCCACCACCCTGAGATGAGTTCACCACCAGCGACCCCTTGACCAGCGCAACCCGTGTCAGGCCACCCGTCGTTACGTAGGTATCGGTACCGGCAGAGAGAATGAACGGACGCAAATCGACGTGCCGTGGATCGATACCGTCTCCGCACAGTGTTGGCGCGGCAGACAGCATGAGTGTCGGCTGCGCCATGTAGTTGCGCGGATCGGCCTTGATGCGCTCCGCGAATTCGGCCTGCTGTTCAGCTGTTGAGTGCGGCCCGACCAGCATGCCGTAACCGCCTGATTCGTTGGCAGGCTTGACCACCAGCTTGTCGAGATTGTCGAGCACATAGCGCCGGTCGTCTTCGTACATGCACAGATAACTCGGCACATTGGGCACGATCGCCTCTTCGCCAAGGTAATACTTGATGATCTTGGGGACGAACGCGTACACGACCTTGTCGTCCGCAACACCCGCACCCGGCGCATTGCACAGCGCCACCTTGCCCGCGCGCCAGGACCGCATCAGGCCGCGCACGCCCAGCATCGAGTCGGGATTGAAGGCCTCCGGATCGATGAACAAGTCATCAACCCGCCGGTAGATCACATCCACCCGCTTGAGGCCATCGATCGTGCGCATGTAGACACAATCGTCGGTACCGACAATGAGGTCGGAGCCTTCGACGAGATCCACGCCCATCTGCTGCGCAAGATAGGCGTGCTCGAAATAGGCCGAGTTATAGATGCCCGGGGTCAGGATCGCGATCGAAGGCATCTCGCCCGGACGCGGCGACATCGCCGAGAGCATGTCGTAGAGCTGTGACGGGTAGTCGTCGACCGGCATGATCCTGCCGGTTTCGAACATCTCGGGCATCACCCGCTTCATCACGTTGCGGTTCTCGAGCATGTAGGACACGCCCGAGGGGATGCGCAGATTGTCTTCGAGGACGTAGATGGTGCCATCCTTGTCGCGCACCAGATCCGAACCGCAGATGTGTGCCCAGATGCCGTGCGGCGGACTCACACCCACGCATTGAGGGCGGAAGTTCACCGACTGCTCGAGCAGTTCGGCCGGAAAGACGCCATCCTTGATGATGCGCTGGTCGTGGTAGAGGTCGTCGATGAACAGGTTCAGCGCGTGCACGCGCTGCTTGAGCCCCGCCTCGACGCGCTCCCACTCCTTCAGCGGAATGATTCGCGGCACGATGTCGAAGGGCCAGGCCCGATCGATCATGTTGCCGTCCGAATACACGGTGAAGGTGATTCCCATCACCTGAATCGCCACCTCGGCGGCGGTCTTGAGCTCTGCCACCTCTTCGGCGGACAGGCTCGCCAGGTAACGGCACAACTCATCGGCTGCTTCCCGGGGCACCCCGTCCTCGGTGACAAGCTCGTCGTACAAACCCGAACAGGCGTAATCGCTCCAATCGATGCGTGCCATAGCTCCCTCTGCGGTACCGGCCCGCGAATTGCGGGTAGATTCGTCATACAGTACCCTTGCCGCGCCGTATTTTCCAGCACAGCCTTCATCAAGCGCGTTCATGCGCCCACGGCTTGACGACGGATACGCCGCATGGGGAATTGAGCCACAAAATTGGCGGGGGCATCCGCCCCTTACTGCACAGCGAAGCCCGCCATGCGCGACGTGAAGAGCGCCCACCCGACCCGGCTTCGCCGACGCATGCACGCGCACGCGGGCGGTTTCCTTAAATTAGGGCTTTCGGTTGATGGCCTGCTGGCTGGCCGCATTCAGGCACTGGCGTAGCAGATTTCCATGCTGGTTGTCTCACGGGCAGTGCCGGCGCACACTTCCCGCACAGAGGATTGAAATCCATCTGCGTGCAGCCGAGACATCCGCCGCATTCATTCCTACTTACGAAGTGGTAATCTTCGCCACCGCAAAGCGCCCCGGGACCGCGCTGCCGATGTCTCGTCATCGGTCGTTACCGAAAATGCTCCAAGGCCGTTTTCAGGAAGGAAGATTCTGATGCACCGCATTGCTCTGACACTGACCGTCGCCACATGTCTCGCCTTTCCCTTGCACGCGGCCAGCCAGCAGGAGCGCACCGGACGCCTTGAACGCGTCACGGCAGACAGGCAGGTCCGCGTCTGCATCTGGCCGGACTATTACGGCATCAGCTATCGCAACCCGAAAACGCAGGAGCTCTCGGGGATCGACATCGACATGGCCGAGGCGCTCGGCAAGGATCTTGGTGCCAGCGTTGTTTTCGTAGACAGCTCATTCGCACGCCTGATCGACGACATCAGCGCCGACCGGTGCGACGTCGCCATGTTCGCGGTTGGCATCACCCCGCAACGACAGAAAAAACTGCGCTTCACCACGCCGCATCTCGCCAGCGACATCTACGCCATTGCGTCGAAAACCAACCGCCGCATCAAGCAGTGGGACGATATCGACAAGCCGGGGTCGGTCGTCGCCGTGGCGAAGGGGACGCTGCATGAGCCTGTGATGCGCAACAAGCTCAAGGCCGCCGAACTGCTGGTGCTCGACACCCCGTTTGCGCGCGAACAGGAGGTGCAGGCGGGGCGGGCCGACGTATTCATGACCGATTACCCTTACATTCAGCGCTTTCTCGCGAATGCACAGTGGGCCCGACTCGTGTCCCCTCCAAGCACGTATCACGTCACGTCCTATGCCTATGCGATGCAACCCGGGGATGACGATTGGCATGCCCGCCTCGAGCGCTTTGTCAGCGACATCAAGCGTGACGGTCGCCTGATGTCTGCCGCCAGGCGCCACAAGCTTGACCCGATCGTCGCTCCGTGACGCAGAGCGTGCGCCAGCTGCGCCTCACCTTCCTGCTCACGCTGTCGCTGTTCTCGGCCGGGCTCCTTGCAATCACCGGCTACACCCTGTGGCGCCTGAACGCTGACGCGGTGCGTGCGGGCTATGAGATCTCGGCGCTGCACACCCGCAGCTTCGAGGACTATCTGACACAGAGCCTGAATATTGCCGAACTGGCGGCCGCCACCTCGGTGACAGAAAACGATGGCCGCCCCGACCTCGCGGCGACTGAGGTCGCCTTTCTCGCCACCTTGCGCAATTCTCCCTTCCTGCGCTCGATGTCGCTGGTCGACGATCAGAACCGCATCATCGCCAGTTCCAATCCGGCCAATATCGGCGAGACGATCACGCTGGAAGACTTTCTTCCGCCGGTCAGCGGCGCCCGCGAGATTCTGCGCATTGGCGTCCCGTGGGCCGGACGCGATTTTGCCGGCGGACGCCGCTCCACGGCAGACGCCCCGCTGGACGCCGATGCGCTGAGTTTCATCCCGGTCGCGCGCAGCCTGAGCTTCGGCGACCACGCGGTCACGATCCTGATCGCGCTGAATCCGGACTTCTTCGTCAACCTGATGTCGCAGAGCGTCCATTCCGAAACGGCCCTGATCAAGGTGCTGCGCTACGACGGCACACTGCTGATCGCCAACGACCCCGACGCCCGAGCAGGCACGGTCAATGCCGGCGACCTCGCTGCCCTGGTGCAAACCGACGCCGAGCACGGTCGCTTCGAGCGCGACACGGATGACCGCGGTGGCGCCCTGAGCACCTTCCGCGCCTCCTCCCTGTACCCCTTCATCGTGATCACCCACCTGTATCGCGACACCGCGCTGCAAGGCTGGAGAAGCGAAGCGAAAGCCCTGGTGTTCGTGGTCGGCTCGGCCCTGCTCGCCGTCATCCTGATCGCCGGCGCCTTCTACCGTCGCCGCATCCAGCTGATGACCCAGCGCGCCGAAGCGGAGCGGCTGCAGCGCATCAATGCGACGGTTTTCGAGTCCAGTGCCGAGGCGATCGTCATTACCGACGTCAACGCCGACATCATCTCCGTCAATGCCGCCTTCACCCGCATCACCGGTTACGGCACAGACGAGGTCATCGGCCGCAACCCCCGTCTGCTCGCATCCGGCACACATGACAGAGCCTTCTACACCCGGATGTGGACCACCCTGCTCAACGAGGGCTTCTGGCGCGGGCAACTGGCCAACCGGCGCAAGGACGGCACGCTCTACCACGTGCAGATGTCGATCACCGCCTCGCGCGACACACAGGGAAAACTGCAGCACTACATCGGCGACATTGTCGACATCACCGAACGCAAGCAGGCGGAGGAGCGCCTGCACCTCGCCGCCAGCGTATTCACCCATGCACACGAAGCCATCATGATCACCGCACCCGACGGCCGCATCATCGATGTCAACGCAGCCTTCAGCCGCATGACCGGCTTCAGCCGCGAAGAGGCGCTGGGGCAGAACCCTCGTATCCTGAAGTCCGGCCGTCAGTCCGACGAGTTCTACGCAACGATGTGGAAAACCCTGGTCGAGAACGGGCAGTGGTCGGGGGAGGTCTGGAACCGACGCAAGAATGGCGAGGTGTTCGCCGAAATGCAGACCATCAGCGCGGTGCGCGACGAGCACGGCAACATTCAGCGTTACGTGGCACTTTTTTCGGACATTTCCCGGCTCAAGGAGCACGAGAGCCAGCTGGAGCACATTGCCCACTACGATGCGCTGACCAGCCTGCCCAACCGCGTACTGCTTGCCGACCGGCTGCACCAGGCCATGGCCCAGGCCCAGCGGCGGAAACAGCGCCTGGCCGTCGCCTATCTCGACCTCGACGGCTTCAAATCGGTCAACGACCACAACGGCCATGACGCGGGTGACCAGCTGCTGATGACCGTGTCGACACGCATGCGCCAGACGCTGCGCGAGGGCGACACGCTCGCCCGCCTGGGCGGCGACGAGTTCGTCGCGGTCCTGGTCGATCTCGATGCGGTCGCCGACAGCGTGACACTGCTCACCCGCCTGCTCGCGGCTGCCGCCCAGCCGGTTCATGTCGACGATCTGGTGCTGCAGGTTTCGGCCAGTGTCGGCGTCACCTTCTATCCGCAGACGGAGGAAGTGGATGCCGACCAGTTGCTGCGTCAGGCCGACCAGTCGATGTACCAGGCCAAGCTCTCGGGCAAGAACTGCTATCACGTCTTCGACGCCGACCATGACCGCAGCGTGCGCGGCCACTACGAGAGTCTCGAACGCATCCGCCAGGCCATGACCGAGAACGAACTGGTCATGTATTACCAGCCCAAGGTCAATATGCGCACCGGCAAGGTGGTCGGCGCCGAAGCGCTGATCCGCTGGCAGCACCCCGAAAAGGGACTGCTGCTCCCGGGCTCCTTCCTGCCGGTCATCGAGAACCATCCGCTGTCGATCGAGCTCGGCGACTGGGTCATCGACACCACGCTGAGCCAGATGGAAGCCTGGCATGCCCTCGGCCTCGACCTGCACGCCAGCATCAACGTCGGCGCCCGCCAGTTGCGCGACCCCGGCTTTGTGGACCGCCTGCGCGACATCCTGAGCGCACACCCGCAGATCCCGCCCTCCTGCGTTGAGCTGGAAGTCCTGGAGACAAGTGCGCTCGAGGATCTCGCCGGGGTCGCGGAGATCATCCAGGCCTGCAGCGAGCTCGGCGTAAAGTTCGCACTCGATGACTTCGGCACCGGCTATTCGTCGCTGACCTACCTCAAGCGCCTGCCGGTCGCCCAGCTCAAGATCGACCAGAGCTTCGTACGCGACATCCTCGACGACCCTGACGATCTCGCCATTGTCGAAAGCGTGCTCGGCCTGGCCGCAGCGTTCCGCCGCCAGGTCATTGCGGAAGGCGTGGAGACCGTGGAGCACGGAGAGCTGCTGCTGCAGCTCGGCTGCGAACTGGCGCAAGGCTACGGGATCGCGCGTCCGATGCCCGCCGCGGCGATACCTGGCTGGTGCGCATCGTGGCGCCCCGACCCGACATGGCAGGCTTGCCGGACCGTCAGACGCAGCGCGCTGCCCCTGCTCTTTGCCAGTGTCGAACATCGGGCGTGGATCAGCGCCTTGATTCATTACCTCAAGGGCGAACGGGGGGCACCGCCACCGCTCGATCGTCATGAATGCGCATTCGGCAAGTGGCTGGACGCTGGCGGCCTGAACCATCGCCGAGGCGACAGGACCTGGGAGCAGATTCAGTCCGTGCACCGGTCGGTTCATGAACTGGGCACGCAATTATGCACCATGCATGCCCGGGATGAGGTTCAGCACGCCGAGCTTGAACGCGGCATCCGCGACTTGCTCGAACTGCGCAATGCGCTGATCCTCCAGCTGCGGGCATTGCTCCAGCTTGCCGAGCGCCCGGCCGGGCAGCGCCAGGCGGAGTACCGCCCGGCGGAAGCGGTCACGCAGCGCTCACATACCGCCGGCACGGAAAGATAAACCCGCCTGCATGTACAAGGCTGGAATGAAACATAGACCATGCTAAGGTTTGTACCTGCGCAGGCGTTTTCGCCTGACGCGCGGCAATGCTCAACCCCAGCGCTGAAGAGGATCCATGGCGATTGACAAGAAGCTACTCGACGACCTTGAGCGACGCCAGGCCGAGGCCATTGCCTCCGGCGGGCCGGAACGCATCGCCAGGCGCCATGCCAAAGGCCAGCTGACCGCACGCGAGCGGCTGCAGGGCCTCTATGCCAGGGACACCTTCCAGGAGTTCGGTCTTCATGCCCAGCATGAGACGCGCGGCTTCGGCATGGAGAAGAAATCGCTCCCCACCGATGGCGTCATCACCGGTATCGGCTTTGTCGACGGACGCCCGGTCGCAGGTTTCAGCCAGGACTTCATGATTGCCGGCGGATCACTCGGCGCCGTCCACGCGCGCAAGATCTGCGAGCTGATGGACCATGCCGCACGTGGCGGCATGCCGCTGGTCGGCTTCAACGATTCGGGTGGCGCGCGGATTCAGGAAGGTGTGGAAAGCCTGTCGGGCTATGGCCAGGTATTCAACCGCAACGTGCTGATGTCAGGCGTCGTACCCCAGATCGCGGTCATCTGCGGGCCGTGCGCAGGCGGCGCGGTGTACTCCCCGGCGATGATGGACTTTCTGATCATGACGCGCCACTCGGCGAGCATGTTCATCTGCGGTCCGGAAGTCATCCGCGCCGTCACCGGCCAGCACACGACCTTGGAAGAAATTGGCTCGGCCGAAGCCCATGCGCGCGACTCGGGCAACATCCACTTCATTGCGGAAGATGACCGCCACGCCCTGGAGCTGGTACGCAAGCTGCTGAGTTATCTGCCATCGAACAACATGATGGACCCGCCCCACCGCCTGAGCGAAGAGATCACGCTGCAGGACGACACCGGTATCGAAGACATCCTGCCGGAAGACGCCAAGCGTGCCTACGACGTCAAGGATGTCATCGCCCGCCTGGCCGACGAAGGCAGCTTTCTGGAGGTGCAGCAGGAGTTTGCAGCCAACCTCGTCATCGGGCTCGGACGCATCAATGGCGTCGTGGTCGGCTTTGTCGCCAACCAGCCCCTGGTCAAGGCCGGCACGCTGGACATCGACGCCTCGGACAAGGGTGCGCGCTTCATCCGCTTCTGCAACATCTTCAACATTCCCCTGGTCACGCTGGTCGATGTGCCCGGCTTTCTGCCCGGCGTGGCGCAGGAGAAGCAGGGCATCATCCGGCACGGCGCCAAGATGCTGTTCGCCTATGGTGCAAGCACCGTCCCCAAGATCACCGTCATCATGCGCAAGGCCTACGGCGGCGCCTTTCTGGCAATGTGCTCGCGCGACATGGGTGCCGACCTCGTGCTGGCGTGGCCGACGGCCGAGATTGCCGTCATGGGGGCGGAGGGTGCAGTCAACATCCTGTACCGCAAGGAGATCGACGAGGCTGAAGACCAGGCCGCACGTCGTCGCGAGCTGATCGACGAGTATCGCGCCGAATTCGCATCGCCCTACCAGTCTGCCGCGCGCATGTTCGTGCATGACGTGATCCAGCCACGGCGAACCCGCGCTGCGGTGTCGCTGGCCCTGCGCTCCTTGCTCTCCAAACGCGAGACGCGTCCTCCCAAGAAGCACGGCAACATCCCGCTGTGAGGACCGGGGAGCACCAGCGATGAGCGTAACCGACACCCTGGCATTCATTCTGACCGGCTTCAGCGTCGTGCTCATCGCACTGTCGCTGCTGTGGCTGGTCAGCGCGCTCATCGGGCGCCTGTTCGCGGTCGCCGCGCCCCGTCCGGCCGCCGTCGCTGCGGTCGCCCCGCCTGCAGCCGGGCCGACACCCGCTGCGCCCGGCATCCCGGCGGCGCATGTCGCAGCAATCACGGCCGCCGTCGCGGTCATGACCGGTGGGCGCGGACGGGTGGTCTCGGTGAGGGCGCCAGCCCATCTGGCCGTCACCTGGGCCCGCGAGGGCCGCACCGAGCAGTTTTCATCGCATCGCGTGCGCTGGGACTGGGCCATCCCCGGCCCACCCCATGTTGACCAGGACGCACCCCCGCAAGACCCGGCGCCCGTGCAGCCCCCCGTCAACAGACATCAATGAGAGAAACAATGAGAAATTTCAGGATCACCGTTGACGGCACCCCCTACGAAGTCAGCGTCGAGGAACTGGATGCTGTCGCGCCGGCCAGCGCGAGCCCGTCACCGGCACCGTCCCCCGCTCCGCGCCCCGCTCGCCCCGCAGCGGCGGCCGCGCCAGCCGCGCCGCCACCCGCTGCAGCAGCTGACGGCGGTGCGGGCGACGTGCCCAGCCCACTTGCCGGGACAGTGGTTTCGGTCGATGTCGCGGTCGGTCAGCACGTCACGAAGAGCCAGCAACTCGTGGTCCTCGAGGCGATGAAGATGAACACCTACATCACCGCACCGCGTGACGGCAGAATCACGGCGATCAACGTCGCTGCCGGCACCGCAGTGGCCGAGGGGCAGTCCCTCCTGAGCATCGGCTGAAGCGTGCACCACAGCCCCCCGACAGCCCGAGCACCTCATCCGAAGGCCTCCCGATGGACATGCTGAACGACCTCATTGCGCTCACCGCCTTCGGCCATGTGACGCTGCAGATGATGATCATGTGGGTGGTCATCTGCGGCCTGCTCTACCTCGCGGTGTACAAGAACTTCGAGCCCTTGCTGCTGGTGCCGATTGCCTTCGGTGCGCTGCTGGCGAACCTGCCCACCGAGGGCATGGTCAACCCGCCGGTGGGCGACACCCCGGGCGGTCTGTTCCACTACATCTCGCTCGGGGTCCATCTGGAGCTGTTCCCGCCGATCATCTTTCTCGGCGTCGGCGCACTGACGGATTTCGGCCCGGTCATCGCCAACCCGCGCACCTTCCTGCTCGGTGCCGCCGCCCAGTTCGGTGTCTTCGCCACCTTCATCGGTGCCGCAATGCTCGGCTTTTCGACCGACCAGGCAGCGGCCATCGGCATCATCGGCGGCGCCGACGGCCCGACATCGATCTTTCTCGCCAACAAGCTCGCCCCCGAACTGCTGGCACCGATCGCGGTGGCGGCCTATTCCTACATGGCGCTGGTACCGCTGATCCAGCCCCCGATCATGCGCGCGCTGACCACCACCAAGGAGCGCGCCATCCGCATGCGCTCGCTGCGTCAGGTATCGAAGACGGAGAAGCTGATTTTCGCGCTGGTGGTCACCGTGCTGGTCATCCTGCTGGTGCCCGCCGCCTCAGCCCTGATCGGGATGCTGATGCTGGGCAATTTCCTGCGCGAGTGCGGCGTGACAGAGCGTCTGAGCAAGGCCGCACAGAACGAAATCATCAACATCGTCACCATCCTGCTCGGCACCTCGGTCGGCATCACCATGACCGGTGAGCGCTTCCTGCAACTGGAAACGCTGAAGATTCTGAGCCTGGGCATCGTCGCCTTTTCCATCTCGACGGCATCGGGCGTGCTGATGGCCAAGCTGATGAACCTGGTGTCGAAAGAGAAGATCAATCCGCTGATCGGTTCGGCAGGCGTGTCTGCCGTCCCGATGGCGGCCAGGGTCAGTCAGGTGGAAGGTCAGCGCGCCGACCCCGGCAACTTCCTGTTGATGCATGCGATGGGGCCGAACGTGGCCGGCGTCATCGGCACTGCCGTCGTCGCCGGTTACTTCATCGCCAGGCTCGGAAACTGAACCCGGTCGCGTCGGCCTCAGCCCCGCTTTCCCTCATTGCCATGCGTTTCGGCAAAACGCCTCTCCAGCTCGAGGCGCAGCGCCTTGCGTGCCGCAGCGGCCTCGAAACGGCGCTTCTCCTCGGGGCTGAACGGCCGTAGCGGCGGCACCGGCACCGGCTTGCCCTCGTCGTCCACCGCAACCATGGTGAAGAAGCAGCTGTTGGCATGGCGCACTTCCTGGGTGCGGATGTTTTCCGCCACCACCTTGATGCCGACCTCGAGAGAAGACTTGCCGGTGTAGTTCACGCTGGCGAGAAAGGTCACCAGCTCGCCCACCATGATCGGCTGGCGGAACATCACCTGATCGACGGAGAGCGTCACGCAGTAGCGTGCGGCGTAGCGACTGGCGCAGGCATAAGCCACCTGGTCGAGCTGCCTGAGGATGGCACCACCGTGCACCTTGCCGGAAAAGTTAGCCATCTCCGGGGTCATGAGGACGGTCATCGTGAGCTGGTGTGCAGGCAAATCCATTGTTCTTGCTTCCGACTGAGTGTTGGGGGGTGCCCTATATTCGCATGATCCGACGCCCGGGCGCACGGCTGCAAGCCGGATTCAGCCTCATCCTGCCACCAGCGTACTTTCGGTTCGCTTTCGGCTCACGGACGCCCAAAAAAATGCCCCGCTCGCTGGCGGGGCATTCGTGAAGCAATGCTGACCTTTGGTCAGGCTTCGACCGAACTCCGGATCAGGTGATCGAAGGCGCTCAGCGCGGCCTTGGAACCCTCGCCCATGGCGATGATGATCTGCTTGTACGGCACCGTGGTGCAGTCACCGGCGGCAAAGATGCCCGGCACCGAGGTCTGGCCCTTGGCGTCAACGATCACTTCGCCGAAGCGCGACAGCTCGATCGCGCCCTTCATGAAGTCGGTATTGGGCAGCAGGCCGATCTGGACGAAGATGCCTTCGAGCTCGATGCGCTTCATCTCGCCGGTGCTGCGGTCCTTGTACATCAGGCCATTGACCTTGTCGGTACCGGTCACTTCGGTGGTCTGGGCACTCTTGATCACGGTGACGTTGGGCAGGCTGTAGAGCTTCTTCTGCAGCACTGCATCGGCACGCAGAGTGTCGGCAAACTCAAGCAGGGTGACATGGGCCACGATGCCGGCAAGGTCGATCGCCGCCTCGACGCCCGAGTTGCCGCCACCGATCACTGCCACACGCTTGCCCTTGAACAGCGGGCCATCACAGTGCGGGCAGTAGGCCACGCCCTTGCCACGGAACGCCTGTTCGCCCGGCACGTTCATTTCGCGCCAGCGTGCGCCGGTCGCCAGAATCACGGTCTTCGCCTTGAGCGAGGCGCCGTTTTCAAGCTGCACCTCGGTCAGGTCGCCCGGCACCAGCTTGGCCGCACGCTGCAGGTTCATGATGTCGACGTCGTACTGCTTGACGTGCTCTTCGAGCGCCGCAACCAGCTTCGGCCCCTGGGTTTCCTTCACCGAGATGAAGTTCTCGATCCCCATGGTATCCATCACCTGGCCACCGAAACGGTCGGCCACGATGCCGGTGCGAATGCCCTTGCGTGCGGAATAGATCGCCGCCGCCGCACCCGCCGGGCCACCACCGACGATGAGCACGTCGAACGCGTCCTTGGCGGCAATCTTGGCGGCCTCGCGCTTCTCGGCGCCGGTATCGATCTTGCCGATGATCTCGGCCAGCTCCATGCGCCCCTGGCCAAATTCCTGGCCGTTCAGGTAGACCGTGGGCACGGCCATGATCTTCCGCTCTTCCACTTCGCCCTGGAACAGCGCGCCATCGATCATGGTGTGGCGGATGTTCGGATTGAGGATGGAGAGCAGGTTGAGCGCCTGCACCACGTCCGGGCAGTTGTGGCAGGACAGCGAGATGTAGGTCTCGAAATTGTATTCGCCCTCGATGTTCTTGATCTGCTCGATCACGTCCGCCTCGACCTTGGGCGGATAGCCCGCGCTCTGCAGCAGGGCAAGGATGAGGGAGGTAAATTCATGCCCCATCGGCAGGCCGGCAAAGCGCACGCGCGCTTCTCCGCCCTTGGGACCGACCGAGAAGGAGGGCTTGCGCTCGGAGTCGTCACGACGTTCGATGACGCTGATGAGGTCCGACTGTTCGGCGACATCCTTGATCAGCGCCTGCATTTCGCGCGACTTTTCGCCATCGTCCAGCGACGCCACGATCTCGATCGGCTGCGTCACCCTTTCCAGATAGGTTTTCAGTTGAGTCTTGATATTGGCGTCCAGCATGATGACTTCTTCCTTGATAGTGAGGACCATCGGCATGTTCGGTGGTCCGGATACAACGCAGCCGGCGCGTGGCCGGCTGCAGAGCAGGCTGCCTGGGCCGGATAGGCCCGGGCAACTACAGCGACAACTTAGATCTTGCCGACGAGGTCGATGGACGGAGCCAGGGTCTGCTCGCCTTCCTTCCACTTGGCCGGGCACACTTCGTTCGGGTGCGAGGCAACGTACTGAGCAGCCTTCAGCTTGCGCACGGTTTCGGTCACGTCACGGGCGATCGCGTTGTCATGGACTTCCATGGTCTTGATGACGCCGTCCGGATTGACGATGAAGGTGCCGCGCAGTGCCAGGCCTTCTTCGGCGATATGCACGTCAAAGGCGTTGGTCAGCTTGTGGGTCGGATCGCCCACCAGCGCGAACTTGGCCTTGCCCACGGCGGGGGAGGTCTCGTGCCACACCTTGTGCGAGAAGTGCGTATCGGTGGTAACGATGTACACTTCGGCGCCAGCCTTTTCGAACTCTGCATAGTGCTCGGCCGCGTCTTCAATCTCGGTCGGGCAGTTGAAGGTGAAGGCTGCAGGCATGAAAATCAGGACGGACCATTTGCCCTTCAGATCTGCATCGGTCACTTCGATGAACTTGCCGTTCTTGTAGGCTTGAGCTTTGAAAGGCTGAACTGCGGTGTTGATCAGGGACATTGCTGAGTCTCCGTGTGGGTTGATGTAACTGCGACGAACAAATGATAGTCGCTTGAACGAATTTGCTCTAATTGAGATTGAAGATGGCCTCGATTGGAATTTACTATCGAAAGCCATCAGGTGATTGCCAGCCTGAATTCTACTGAATCTGAACCCGCCCCGCGCAAGCAACTCAAAGACGCGTTCCCACCCCCTTTAAAACTGCATCACGACCATGACAGCACTTCGCACCCTTATTGAATCCATTGGTTTTCAACGTTTCATCATCACGGTGATTGTCATCAATGCCATCACCCTCGGGCTGGAAACCTCGGAAGCGGTGATGGGCGCTGCAGGTGGGGTGCTCATTGCCCTCGACCGGCTCGCGCTGGCGATCTTCGTCGTCGAGATCGCACTCAAGCTCCTGGCCTACCGGCATCGCTTCTTCACAAGCGGCTGGAACCTGTTCGATTTCACCATCGTCGCCATCACGCTGGCGCCCACAGGCGAAGGCATGGCCGTGCTGCGCGCGCTGCGAATCCTGCGGGCCCTGCGCCTGGTGTCGGTCATTCCGTCGATGCGCAAGGTGGTCAACGCCCTGCTCCGCGCCCTGCCCGGCATGGGCTCCGTCCTTGCGCTGCTGCTGCTGGTGTTCTATGTCTCATCGGTGATGAGCACCAAGCTCTTCGGTGCGGACTTCCCGGAGTGGTTCGGCTCCATCGGTGCGTCCTTCTACACCCTGTTCCAGGTGATGACGCTCGAATCGTGGTCGATGGGTATCGTGCGCCCGGTGATGGAGGTCCATCCGCTGGCCTGGGTCTTCTTCGTGCTCTTCATCCTGCTCACCACCTTCGCGGTGCTCAACCTCTTCATCGCCATCGTGGTCGACGCGATGACCGAGGTCGAACATCAGGAGCAGGACCAAACACGCACCCTGGTCATGGTGGATCACGAAGTCCTGATGGCGGAGATTCGTGCGCTGAGGACGGAAATCAGAGCGCTCAAGAACGACGCCTGATAATCGAGTAGGGGACGGGGTCGCCCCCGTCGCCCTCTCACACCACCGTACATGCGGTTCCGCATACGGCGGTTCATGAAAAACACTGGAGTCGTCGCGTCGTGTCGAGCAGCGACACCAGCCCCAAACGATCAAAGAAGGACTTCGGGAAGGCCGCATTCATGTGGCTGGCGCCACTGTTCCACCACGGCCCGCGCTGATTGAACGCTGAGCGAAACGCCCGCTCCTCCTTCAGTCCTGCCCTCACCAGGCTCTTGGCACGCGTATAGGGCCGCTTCCACTGCCGCCACAGGATGCAGCGCAGCTTACGCCGGAGCCAACCGTCGATCTCTTCCAGCACCCGCTTGGTCTCGGTCAGCTTGAAATACGCTGCCCAACCCCGTAGCACCGGATTCAATTCTTCGATCGTGGCGCGCACGCTGCGACCCCTCGCGCCTTTGAGCACATCGCGAATCTTGTCCTCCAGCCGTTTCAGGCTGACTGGCGCAATCCGCAGCTTCGGGGTCTTGTGCCATGTCAGGCTATAGCCCAGAAACTTCCTCTCCCACGGTCGTGCGACCGCGCTCTTGGCCTCATTGACCGTGAGCTTGAGCCGCTCGGATAGAAACTGGCTGATACCCGCCAGAACACGCTCGCCTGCCGCATGGCTTCGGACGTAAATGTTGCAGTCGTCTGCGTAACGGCAGAACGCGTGGCCCCGACGCGCCAGCTCCCGGTCCAATTCCGTCAGCACAATGTTCGACAGCAGCGGACTCAATGGGCCGCCTTGCGGCGTACCCTGCGTCCTCGGGCTGACCACCCCCTCTGCCATCATCCCTGCCTCCAGATACCGTCGAATCAGCTTCAGTACCCGCCCATCCTCGATCTTCTTCGCCAACTTTGCCATCAGGATGTCGTGATTGACCCGGTCAAAGAACTTCTCCAGATCCATATCCACCACGACTCGTCTGCCTTGGGCGACGTATTGCTGTGCCGCCTTGACCGCCTGATGGGCAGACCTCCCCGGTCGGAAGCCGTAGCTCGACTCGGAGAACTCCGCCTCGAAGATCGGTGAGAGCACCTGATGCAACGCTTGCTGGATCAAGCGATCCGTCAGCGTCGGAATGCCCAGCATCCTCATCCCACCTTGCGGTTTCGGAATATCCACTCGGCGCACTGCTTGCGGAACGTACATCCCCGCCAGCAGCTTGGCCTTGATCGTCGGCCAGTGTTGCTGCAAGTGAGCCTTGAATTCGGACACCCCGATGCCATCGACACCGGCCGCACCCTTGTTCCTGACCACCCGCTCATACGCAAGCCACAGGTTGCCGCGCTCACACACGACTTCCATCAGCCCGCTTTCACACGCCCACTCCGCTTTCGTCCGCTCAACACCCGCCGATTCAACCTCGACACGCAGCCCAGCACCCTCCAGATACCGTCCAGACTCCTCTGCCCGCGCCCCATCTGCCCGATGGGCTTCTGTCTTCGTCAGTTTCATCGAGAAACGTTCGCCTACTCGCGTTCTTCCATGTTCGGCCCTTCGCCCCAAACCGGCGGCTACTATGGCCTCGGCTGACTTCCTCACGCGCATCCCGACGCCTCACGACGTCAGTAGCACCATGGCACCCGTGAGGATCTCCCCGGGTATGACGCACATACCTTCACGCTTATGCCTGTCGGATCTACGCCACAGCGTTCCGTGCAAGTTTCGGGCTTTGACGATATTGGCCGCCTCACCCCACTGCAGCGCCTCGTATCCGCTTCCTGTTCGTCAGGCCAGCGCTTTGCCTTCGGCTTCCTCCAGATTCGCAGTTGCCCGCGACACCCTTGCCGTTCAGCTAACTCTTCCCCTTGCCGGGTGAGTAGAGGACTTACACCTCCTAGTAAGTGCGCCCTGCCGGGCGCACCAAAACAAAGCGGGCGCCCAGTGGCGCCCGCTTTGCGATTGAAACGGCTTGCGACGCCTCAGGCCGAAGCCAGGTGACGGCGCACCGAGATCTCCGCACCAAGCCAGCCCAGAAAGGCTGCAAACGACACGATCGCGAGCGACTCCGGCCACTGCGGCCCGGCCAGCGAAAACACCGCGCCATAGGTCTCCGCCAGCCCTGCAACCGGTGCGGCCAGCGCGGCCACGCCCAGCCACACGGCCCCCAGCGCCACCAGGCCACCAAGCACGCCCTGCAGGCCGCCGAACCAGTAGAAGGGGCGGCGGATGAAAGGATCGGTCGCGCCCAAGAGCCGGCTCACCTCGATCTCTGCCCGCTGGGTAAGAATCTGCAGCCGGATGGTATTGAAGGTGACGATGACCAGCGCGAAACCGAGCAGCCCCGCCAGCATCAGCACCGCCGAGCGGCCGAGCACAAGCAGCGCATGCAGCCGCTTCACCCATCCCGAGTCGAGCTGCACATGTGCCACCCTGGGCCAGGTCTTCATCTCGCCGGTGAGCGCTTCGAAGGCAGCGGGATCGCCGGTGCGCAGCGTCACCACGAAGGCGTCGGGCAGCGGGTTGGCATCGAGCCCGCCAAGCACGTCACCCAGCCCGCCCCGCTCCAGTTGCTGCAGGGCTTCGTCCCGCGGCACAAAGCGGAAGCTGGCCAGTTGCGGATCGGCGCGCAGGCGCTTCTCGATGGCTGCGGCGTCGGCTTCGTCGGCACCGGTTTCGAGAAAGACGCTGATCTCCGGCGTGCCCGAAACCCCGCGCGCAAGCGAAGCGATATTGTCCAGCAGCAGATAGCCGCCTGCCGGCAGCGACAGGGCAATGCCCATCACCAGCGCCGACAGCAAGGTGCCCAGAGGCTGGCTGGCAAGGCGCCCGAGCGCCTGGGCGATCGCCCTGAAATGCAGATAGAACCAGTTGCTCATGCGCCCTCCGTCAGCAGACCCTTGGCCAGCGTCAGCCGACGCGGCGAGGACTCGGCGAACAGGGTCGCATCATGGGTGGATACGAGCACGGTGACACCTGCACTGTTGAATGATTTGAACAAGGCGGCAATCCCGGCCGCAGTGGCCGAATCCAGATGCGCCGTCGGTTCGTCGGCAAGCAGGATCGAGGGGCGGTTGACGATGGCACGGGCAATGGCGACCCGTTGCTGCTCACCGCCCGACAGGCCCGCCGGCATCTCTCTTCCCCGCCCGTCCAGCCCCACGCGCTCGAGTGCCGCCGCGACACGCTTGGCGGCGTCGCCGGGCGGGTGTCCGGTGATGACCAGCGGCAGCATCACGTTGTCGAACACCGAACGGTCGAACAGCAGGCGGCTTTCCTGCAGCACCAGCCCGAGGTTGCGCCGCAGGTAGGGAATGGCGCGCGACGGCAGCCGGGACACATCCTGCCCGTTGATCCGCACCGCACCCGCGGTCGGCCGTTCAATGGCCGGGATCAGCTTGAGCAGGGTGCTCTTGCCTGCGCCTGAATGGCCCGACAGCACCACCAGTTCGCCATGGCGAATCTCGAAGCTGACGCCGGCAAGCGCCGTGTAGCCGCCCGCATAGCGTTTGGCAACGTCCTCGAAAACGATCATGCCTTGTCGCCCCTGGCCGCAGCGTTTGCCCCGGCAAGCGGCTCGAACAGGGCGTCGACGAACTCACGCGACTTGAAGGGCTGCAGATCGTCGATGCCTTCGCCCACGCCGATGAAGCGCAAAGGCTTGGGGCACTGACGCGCGATTGCGGCAATGACGCCGCCCTTGGCCGTGCCGTCGAGCTTGGTCACCACCAGTCCGGTGACACCGATGGCGGCATCGAAGGCCTTGACCTGGGCGAGTGCGTTCTGGCCGATGTTGGCGTCGAGCACCAGCACGACCTCGTGCGGACCGGTGGGGTCGGCCTTGGTCACGACGCGGCGCACCTTGGCGATTTCCTCCATCAGGTGCAGCTGGGTCGGCAGACGCCCGGCCGTATCGGCGAGCACGATATCGATGCCGCGCGCACGCGCCGCGTTGATGGCGTCGAAGATCACTGCAGCCGCATCACCGCCGTCCTGCGCGATCACGGTCACGTTGTTGCGCTGCCCCCAGGTCATCAGCTGCTCACGCGCAGCGGCGCGGAAGGTATCGCCCGCGGCCAGCAGCACGCTCTTGCCCTGAAGCTGGAAGTACTTGGCGAGCTTGCCGATCGAGGTCGTCTTGCCCGAGCCATTCACCCCCGCAATCATGATGATGTAGGGCTTGTGGCCGGACACGTCGAGCGGCTGCTCGAGCGGCGCGATGATCTTGTGCAGGCCATCGGCCAGCGCCTGCTGCAGCTGGTCGGCGGTTTCGAGCTTGTCGCGCTTCCAGCGCAGGCGCAGGTCGTCGATCAGGTGCTGGGTGGCGTCGACGCCGCAGTCGGCCATCAGCAGCGTTGATTCGAGCTCTTCGAGGAGGTCCTCGTCGATCTTTCTGCGCCCGAACAGGCTCGCCAGACCGCCACCGAACTGCTGCCGGGTTCGCGACAGGCCGGCCTTGAGGCGCTCGGCCCACGAACGCTTGGGCGCAGCCGCCTGTTCGACTGCGGACGCAGCCACGGCCGGGGTAACGACCGGGGTAACGGCGGCGGGCGCGGCAGGTGAGACAGGCGCTTCAGGCTCGACCGCATCCGGCGTCACCTTCGCAGGCACCGCAGGCTTCTCCTCGGGCAGCGGCGCGGGGACGGGTGCTGCGGTTTCAGTGGTTGAGGGCGCGGACGGATCGTCGGCAGACGGCGTTACGGCAGGCTTTTCGGACTTGCCGGACTTCTTGAAGAAACCAAACATGGGCGCTCGGGTCAGAGGGATCGTTCGGGTGGGCGCCATCGCACTGAGCGGGCGCTGCAATCCGGATAGGACTAAGATGCGGCTCCGCGTCGTTCCGGCTTCGGCCGAAGCGAGCATGGCGCCCCGAATTCTATCAGATGCAGGACATCTCCATGTTTCACCAGACCTTTCCACGCTTGCTGCTTGCCGGTGCCACGCTGCTGCTCAGCCTGGGCGCCCACGCCAACCCGTTCGAGACCACGCTCGCCAATGGCATGAAGGTGATCGTCAAGGAAGACCGCAGGGCTCCCTCGGTCGTGCACATGGTGTGGTATCGCACCGGATCGATGGACGAGCCCGAAGGCGTCTCCGGCGTCGCCCATGTGCTCGAACACCTGATGTTCAAGGGCACGAAAACGCTGAAGGCAGGCGAGTTCAACAAGCGCGTTGCGGCAGTGGGCGGGCGTGACAACGCCTTCACCAGCAAGGATTACACCGCGTACTTTCAGCAAGTACCGCCTTCGCATCTCGGCCAGATGATGACGCTCGAAGCGGATCGCATGCGCAACCTCGTCATCACCGACGGCGAGTTTGCGCGCGAGCGCGCCGTGGTCCAGGAGGAGCGCCGCCTGCGCACCGACGACCAGCCCCGCGCCCTCGTGTACGAACAGCTGATGTCCACCGCCTTTCAGGCGCACCCTTACCGGCGTCCGGTCATCGGCTGGATGAGCGACCTCGAGGCGATGAAGGCAGAAGACGCGAGGACCTGGTACCGACGCTGGTACGCCCCCAACAATGCCTATCTGGTCGTCGTCGGCGACGTCGACCACAAGTCCGTCTTCGAGATGGCGCGCGAGCACTACGGCAAGATCAAGGCGAATCCCCTGCCCGAGCGCAGGATCAGCACCGAACCCGAACAGCAGGGGCCGCGCAGCGCGGTGGTGAAGGCGCCGGCCGAGCTGCCCTACCTGGCCATGGCCTGGAAGGTGCCGGCACTGCGCAACCCCGACGCTGACCGTGACGCCTATGCCCTGCAGGTTCTGGCCGCGATCCTCGACGGCTACGACGGCGCCCGTCTCAACAGTCGCCTGGTGCGCGACAGCCGGATCGCGATGTCGGCCGGGGCCGGCTACGACGGCACCGGCCGCGGCCCCTCCCTGTTCTACCTCGACGGCGTGCCGGCGGCCGGTCAGAGCATGGAGAGCCTTGAAACCGCGCTGCGCGCCGAGCTTCAGCGAATTCGTGACGAAGGGGTCAGCGAGGCCGAGCTCAACCGGGTCAAGACCCAGGCACTCGCAAGCAAGGTCTACAAGCGCGACTCGCTGATGGGGCAGGCGATGGAGATCGGCTATATCGAGGCCGCCGGCCTGTCCTGGCGCGACGATGAGCGTCTGCTCGAAGGTCTGCGCGAAGTCACGGCCGACGAGGTACGCAGCGTCGCACAGCGTTACTTCAGCGACGACACCCTGAGCATTGCCCGCCTGGACCCGCTTCCCGTAGGCAAAAAGACCCCGCGCTCACCGCTTTCCGCCATCCGTCACTGACCTTCCGGAAGACTGCTTTCAATGACAGCACGCATCGCTTTCCCGGCAGCCGCATCGCTGCTGCGCAACAGTCTGGCCCTGGCGGCCGGCCTCCTCTTTTTCGGCAATACGGCGCTGGCCGGACCGGACATCCAGCAATGGACGGCCAGCACCGGCGCCCGCGTCCAGTTCGTCGAGAGCCGGGCCCTGCCGCTGGTGGACATTCAGATCGACTTTGCCGCCGGCAGCGCCGTCGAACCGGCAGACAAGGCCGGCCTCGCAGGACTCACCCGGGGCCTGCTCGATGCTGGCGCCGGCACGCTGGACGAACAGGCGGTGTCCGACCTCAGCGCGGACATCGGCGCCCAGATCGGCGGCGGCACCGACAACGATCGCACCAACCTGTCGATCCGCAGCCTGTCTTCAGCCAGGGAGCTCAACGCCGCTGTCGACCTCGCGGCCACCCTGGTCTCGGACCCGACCTTTCCCGCGGCGGTCCTCGATCGCGAACGCGAACGTGCAATCGCCGGCCTGCGTGAATCCCTCACCAAGCCGGGGACGCTGGCTGCACGCAGCTTCAACGAGGTCGCCTACTCGGGCCATCCCTATGGCAGAAACGTCACGGCCGAATCGCTCGCCGCCATCAGCCGCGACGACCTGGTCGCCTTTCACCGCGACCACTACGCCGCCCGGTACGCCTCGGTCAGCATCGTGGGCGACGTGGACCGTGCCACCGCCGAAGAAATTGCCGTCCGCCTGACGAACCGGCTTCCCGCCGGCGTCGACACAGCCCCCCTGGCTGCGCCGGTGCAGCCAGCGGCACAGACCCTGCGCATCGCCCACCCCTCTGCACAGGCGCACATCGTGATCGGACAGCCGGGCATGGCGCGTGAAGACGCCGACTATTTCCCCCTGCTTGTCGGCAACTACGTGCTTGGCGGCGGCGGCTTCGTTTCCCGCCTGACGCGTGAGGTGCGCGAGAAGCGGGGCTTCGCCTACAGCGTCTACAGCTACTTCGCACCGCAGCAGGTCGCGGGACCGTTCGAGATCGGGCTGCAGACCCGCGGCACGCAGACCACCGAAGCACTCAAGGTGGTGAATGACACCCTCAACACCTTCATCGCCGAAGGTCCGACCGCCGCCGAACTGCAGGCGGCCAAGGACAACCTGGTCAATGGATTCGGGCTGCGTCTGGACTCGAATCGCAAGATCCTCGACTATGTCGCCATGATCGGCTTTTACCAGCTTCCGCTCGACTGGCTCGACCGCTACCCGCGTGCGGTGGCGGCGGTGTCCCGCGAACAGGTGCGTGACGCGTTCTCGCGCCGCATCCGCCCCGAGCACCTCGTGACCATCATTGCCGGCGGCGACGGCGACGTTGAGACGACCGGCAACGCAGGTGACAAGGGCCGATGAGTCGTGTTCGCATTGTCGGCGGCGAATGGCGCTCCCGCCTGCTCGACGTGGCCCGCGTGCCCGGACTGCGCCCCACACCCGATCGTGTGCGTGAGACGCTGTTCAACTGGCTGGGACAGGATCTCGACGGACTGAACTGCCTCGACCTCTTTGCCGGCACCGGCATTCTCGGGTTTGAAGCGGCCTCGCGCGGCGCCGAAAAGGTCACGATGGTCGAGTACGACCCCCGTGCTTTTGGTGCGTTGAAGCAGGCTGCAGAAACCCTACGAGCGTCGCAGGTAGAGATCATTCGCGGCGATGCGGTAAAATTCCTGCAATCCACCCCTCGGAAGTTCGATGTGGTGTTTCTTGATCCGCCATACAGGCAGGGCTGGATCGAGCGCGTGGCGCCTCTGATCGACAGAATCATGCAGCCGGATGGATGGCTGTATGTCGAATCGGAGTCGACGGTGACGCACCTGGGCGGATGGCAGACAGTCAAACAGGGTCACGCCGGACAGGTTCATTTCCATCTCATGCAGGGAACGCAGAAATGAAGGATGTGGTGGCGCTATACCCAGGAACCTTCGACCCGTTCACGCGGGGACACGAAGATATCGTACGACGTGCAGCGCTGTTGTTCGAGGAAGTCGTGGTAGCGGTGGCTGCGAGCCCGGGCAAAGGCCCGATCTTCAGTCTGGATGAACGCGTGGCCATTGCGCAGGAGGTGCTGAGCCCTTTTCCGAATGTTCGGGTCACGGGTTTCAGCGGACTGCTGATGGACTTCGTTCGCACTCAGCGCGCCCGGGTCGTATTGCGTGGCCTGCGTGCGGTTTCCGACTTCGAGTACGAGTTTCAGATGGCCGGGATGAACCGCAAGCTCTATCCGGACGTCGAAACGGTATTCCTGACGCCCGCCGAGGAATACATGTTCATCTCTGCCACCATGGTGCGCGAGATTGCCCGCCTGGGCGGGGACGTTAGCAAGTTCGTGCAGGCAAGCGTGCTTGCGCAGTTGCAGCACAAAGTGAATTTAAAGCGATAGCAAGGAAGCAATCCACATGTCTCTCATCATTACCGACGAATGCATCAACTGCGACGTCTGCGAACCCGAATGCCCCAACGGCGCGATCTACCAGGGTGACGAAATCTACGAGATCGACCCCAACAAGTGCACCGAGTGCGTAGGCCACTTCGACGAACCGCAGTGCCAGCAAGTCTGTCCGGTCGACTGTATCCCGCTCGATCCGAACAACGTCGAGACCAAGGAACAGTTGATGGAGAAATTCGTCAAGCTGACCGCGAAGAGCTGATCAGCCCCAACCCGGCTGAAAACACAAAGGGGCGAACATTGCGTTCGCCCCTTTTTTGTCTGCTCGGCTCGTCGCTCAGGCGACCCGGGCTTGCTGCTCCGCCTCTGCTGCCGGCTGCGCGCCCAGGGCGCGCATGATGTCAGCCTCGATTGCCGCCAGCTCTCCCAGCAGCACCAGCAAGCCGGCCTCGGCCTGCTTGAGTTCGTCCACCCGGTCTTCCAGCGTATCCGTGGCCTGATGGATTCGCTTCACGCTTTCCAGGCGACGCTTGAGTTGCAGTTGATACTCGCGCACCTGGGTCTCGAGCGGTGACATCACCGCACGCAGCCATTGCTCGACATCCCGGTTTGCAACTTCGAAGGTGCGACGCGCCTGAACCGCAACCGTCTCGAAAAACTTCTGCGTCAGGGTGTGCTTTTCGGTGGTCACCAGCGTCAGCGTGGTGTTGATCTGACGGTTGAACGCCTTTTCCAGACGGTCGAGTTCCGCCTCGTAGCGCTGCGTCGAAAACGCCTCGGGCGAGGTCAGCTGCAGACCATGCTCGACACTGAAACGCTTGTACATGCTGTCGAGCATGCGGGTGATCTCGGCAATCTCCGAGGTGGACTGGCTCAGATTGCCGCGCAGATGGGCGAAGAAACCTTCCATCGCATCACGCAGGCCGCGGGTGAAGCTCGACTCGAGCATGGCCTCGCGCGTGCGGCGGGTCTCGTTGCGCAATGCATCGAGACCCAGGTGCGTGAGCAGGTTATTGGTCAGATTCGAGAACACCGAGCGCACCGCATAGTATTTCTGCAAACCCTGCTCGAACTCCTCCTTTTCGACCCGGATCTTGCGCATCATGTATTCGATGACGTTCTGGTTCTTGCCGCGCAGATCGGTGAGCTCCTGCAACTGCTCGCGCACGCCATAGAGCCGCGCATCCAGCAGCGCCGTGGTCTGGCGCACCAGGTCGGAGGTTTCGCCGAGCGTGTTTTCGCGCACGATTTCCTGCTTGGTCGGCAGCAGGTCTTCCGTCAGCGCGCGCTCGAGTTCCGGCAGGCGACTGCGTGCCAGCAGCGACGCATCCCCATTGACCCGCGCAACCAGTCCCTTTTGCGCAGAGACGGGGAAAACCGCCTGCGGCTCCACGTCCAGCGTGTCGGCAACGGTCTGAACCTGGCGCGTGATCTCAGCCTCGATCCGGGCGTCATCGCGCAGTCCGTCCCACAGGCCGTCGATCTTGTTGAGCACGACCATGCGCCCGCGCTGCCGCCCCTGACCGACGCTGACGTACTCACGCCATACCGCGAGATCGCTCTGGGTCACACCGGTATCGGCGGCCAGGATGAACAGCACCGCATGCGCATTGGGCAGCAGTGACAGGGTCAGTTCGGGCTCGGCACCAATGGCATTCAGACCCGGCGTATCAAGCACCACCAGCCCCTGCTCGAGCAAGGGGTGGGGAAACTGGATCACCGCATGGCGCCAGCTCGGCACTTCCACCAGGCCATCGTTGCCGGGCTTCAGACCGTCATCGCCCCGTGGGTCCACCTTGAATCCGAGGCGCTCGGCCTCGTCCTGGCTTACCCGGTGCACCTCGCCGACGCGCGCCAGCGCGCCCTGCAGCTCCTTGGCGGAACCCGCCGTGAGCGGCACCACGGTCCATTCATCGGCCTTGAGCTTGAGTTCGCTGACCTGCGCCTGCAACACCCGGGTCGCAATCGGCAGCAGCCGCAACTCAGGCGTCGCCCCGGCAGTCCATTGCAGCTCGGTCGGGCACATGGTGGTGCGGCCGGCGCTGGACGGAAGAATGCGGTCTCCGAAATCGGAGAAGAAGATGGCGTTGATCAGCTCGGACTTGCCACGCGAAAACTCGGCGACAAATGCGATCGTCAGCTTGTCCTCGCGCAGGCGCTCAATCACGTACTGCAGGCGGAGGTCGGCCTGTGCATCGCCAACATCGTTGCGCGTCAACCAGCTGCGCAAACGCGCCACCGATTCCATGGCCGCGCCGCGCCAGCGGCTGTAGGCGGAAAACTGTTCTGCCAGAGTCATGATCAATTCACCTGTTCTGCCAATACTTTGAGCGCGCATGACGCTCACTCCGTGAGCATAGCGCCGATCGCACCGGCGTGCCATTCCTTCGTCCCCTCGTCTGCCAGGCCGCCACGGGCTCAGCGCCCCCGCCGCTGGCACTGCGGGCAGAAAAAACTCGCCCGCTGCCCGCTCACAAGCCGCTCGACCGGCGTACTGCAGACCCGGCACGACTCGCCGTCGCGTCCGTAGACGAAGTACTGCTGCTGAAAGTAGCCGGGCTGGCCGTCGCCACCGACGAAGTCACGCAGGGTACTGCCTCCGGCCTCGATTGCGGCGCTCAGGGTCGCCCGCACCGCCTCCGCGAGGCGCTGGTAACGTGCCAGCCCGATGCGTCCCGCCTGCTCCAGCGGATGAATGCGGGCGCGGAACAGGCTTTCGGACGCGTAGATATTACCCACCCCGACGACGCGATGGCTGTCCATCAGCACGTGCTTTACCGGCGCACGCAGACCGCGACTCAGCCGATACAGGCACTCGCCGTCGAAGGCGTCGCCCAGCGGCTCCGGCCCGAGCGAGGCGAGCAGCGGATGCATCTCGGCTGCGCCCTGCTGCCACACCACCAGACCGAAACGGCGCGGATCGCGCAGACGCAAGGCGCGATCGCCGAACACGAAATCCACATGGTCATGGACACCGGCGGGCTCGTCGGGATCGATCACCCTCAGGCTGCCCGACATGCCAAGATGCACGATCACGCTGCCATTGCCGAAATCGAACACCAGATACTTTGCCCGGCGCCATACGCGCACCAGGCCGCGTCCGCACACCTCCTCGGCAAGGGCTGGCGGAACAGGCTGGCGCAAGCGCGGATTCCGCACCGCAAGCCCCGTCAGCACGCGCCCTTCGACATGCGGGCGAACGCCGCGACAGGTGGTTTCGACTTCGGGCAACTCGGGCATCGGCAATCCGGAAAAGTGGGCTGAAGCGCAGGCAACTTGCCGGCGCAGGTGCAAAGTGCCTACCATGAGGCGAACCGAATTCTAGAACAGCCCTCCAAGCCATAGTACCTGCATCGCAGCCCTGCACCCCGTGCAGCGCCCCGAACCTGCAAAGCCCGCCAGCCGAGCCCACGGAACCAGCCGGACCGCCTTATGAATCGCACCATTGCCCGCCGCCTAGCACACCTCGGCACCGCCCTCTTGCTGGGTCTGTCGCCGGGCGCCTTTGCCCTTGCACAGGAAGCGCCAGCTGCAAGCACACTGCCCGCACAGGAACTCACCCCGCAGACGCTTTACCGTTTCCTGCTGGCGGAAATCGCTGGCGCCCGCGGGCAGATCGGTCTGGCTGCGCAGCTCTACCTCGAAATCGCACGCGACACACGCGACCCGCGCATCGCGCGCCGGGCAGCCGAGGTGGCGCTGTTTGCGCGCAACGCCGACATGGCCGCCGAGGCCGCGCGAATCTGGAGCGAAGCCGACCCCGACTCGGAAGAGGCCAAGCGCCTGCTCGCAGGCGTCGTCAGTACGCACGGCGGCCGCATGGAAGACGTGCAGATCCAGCTCGCCCGCGCGCTCGCCCAGGCGCCTGCGAATCTCGACGCCAACCTCATGGGACTGAACCGGGCCTTGTCGCGACTGGAGGACAAACAGGCCGCCCAGTCGATGGTCATTCGCCTCACCGAGCCCTACCTCGACCACCCGGAGGCGCATTTCGCCCGCGCGCAGGCCGCTGCGATTGCCGGCAGCCCGATGGAGTCGCTGACGGCGATCAACGCCTCGCTGCTTCTGCGCCCGGACTGGGAGACCGGCCTGCTGTTCAAGGCCCAGCTCCTGATGCAGACCGGCGCGCATACCGAGGCAAGCCACCTGCTGCAGGAGGCGATCACGCGCCAGCCCAACAACCGCAACCTCCGTCTGGGCTACGCGCGCAGCCTGATTGCCGCCAAGCAGTTCGAAACCGCGCGCACCGAGTTCCGGACGCTGCAGGAGAGCGCACCGGGCGATCGCGACCTGCTGTACGCGGTTGCACTGCTGTCGCTGCAGCTTGACGACCCCAGCGCGGCCGAGCCGCTGCTGAAACAGGCACTGGAGGCCGGCCATCCCGAAGCGGACGCCATCCGGATCCATCTCGGACAGGTCGCCGAACAACGCGAAGACGGCGCGGCCGCGCGCAAGTGGTTCGAATCCGTCGGCCCCGGCGCGCATTACGCCGAAGCCCGTATCCGCAGCGCACACAGCCTGGCGCGCGAAGGCCAGATCAATGAAGCGCGCAGCCTGCTGCAGACACCGACGGAGGACGCAAACCTGAGCAGGCGCTTCCGCCTTGCCGAGGCGCAGATGCTGCGCGAAGCCGGGCGCACGGAGGACGCTTTCGACGTCATCGACGACGCCTTGCTGCAAGCGCCCGACGACGCCGATCTGCTCTACGAGTCTGCCATGCTCGCCGAGCGCCTGGACCGCCTCGAGGTCATGGAAGGACGTCTGCGCAAGGTCATTGCGCTGACGCCTGATCACGCACACGCGAAGAACGCGCTCGGCTACTCGCTTGCCGACCGCGGCATTCGCCTGGAAGAGGCGGAGCGGCTGATTGCCAGTGCACACGAGCTTGCACCGGACGATGCCTTCATCCTCGACAGCCTGGGCTGGGTCAGCTTCCGCCTTGGCGACAACGAGGCCGCGCTCGAGCACCTCCAGCGCGCCTACTCGATGCGCCCCGACCCTGAGATTGCAGCACATCTGAGCGAGGTCCTGTGGACGCTAGACCGCCGCGCCGAGGCCGAAACGCTGCTCGACGAAGCCCTTGCCGAACACCCTGACAACGAAGCCCTGCGCAGCACCGCCCTGCGCCTGCGCAAACCGTGAGGGCAGCCAGGCACGTGCGCCGCAGGCTTCTCGCGACCACCTTCGTCACCGCCCTGCTCGCAGCCTGCGCACCGCTGCAAACCGTGCCGGGAAGCGTCGCGGTGGTTCGCACCGCCAGCCCGTACTTCGAGCTCGATGGTCGCCTGTCCGCCACCGACGGCGAGCGCGCAGCCAACGGTCAGATCGAGTGGCGCCACGCCCAGTCCGCCGACCAATGGACCGCGTACAGTCCGCTGGGACAGATCGTCGCGCGCCTCGACAGCAACGCAGCAGGGGCCGAACTGATGCTCGCCGACGGCAGGCGTCAGCGCGCCGCCAGCGCATCCGAACTGCTTCCTGCGCTCATCGGCGTCGACCTTCCCCTGCAGCGCCTTCCCGGCTGGATTCAGGCCAGCCCGCAACCGGACGCCGAGGTCCGCAGCCTCGACGAGGTCGGCCGGCCAAGTCTGGTCATCGATCAGGGCTGGCGCATCGACTACACCGAATACCTCAATCCCGCGGCAGATGCCCTGCCGCGCCGCCTTGAAATATCGCGTGGCGACGCCCGCGTCCGACTTGTGATCGACCGATGGACTCTGCAACCCTGACCCACCCTGCAAACCCGCCCGCCCCGCAGCTCAGGGGCTGCCTCGCCCCGGCCAAGCTCAACCTCTTCCTGCATGTCACCGGTCGCAGGGCCGACGGCTACCACCTGCTGCAAACCGCATTCCGCTTGCTCGACTGGGGCGACACCCTCGATTTCAGCGTGCGCGAGGACGGCCAGATCCGCCGCCTGTCCGACCTGCCGGGCGTGCCCGAAGAGGAGGACATCGTGATCCGCGCCGCGCGCCTGCTGCAGCAGTCGACACACTGCAGCGCCGGCGCTGACATCACCGTGCACAAGGTCTTGCCGATGGGTGGCGGACTCGGCGGTGGAAGTTCGGATGCAGCCACGACACTGATGGCGCTCAACCACCTGTGGCGCACCGGCCTCAGCGCGGAACAGCTGCAGGCGCTCGGACTGACGCTCGGGGCCGACGTACCCTTCTTCATCTATGGCCGGGACGCGTTTGCCGAGGGCGTCGGCGAGAAATTCCAGCCGTTGCATCTCGATCCCGCCTGCTACGTTGTGGTGTCGCCAGGTGTCGGAATATCGACAGCAGAAATTTTTTCATCGAAGGACTTGACGAGAGATAGCGTCCCCATCAAAATAGCGGACTTAACAGCAAGCCATGCACGGAACGACCTGCAAGCAGTAGCGTGCAGAAAGTACCCGGAAGTGGCTGAGGCAATCGACTGGCTGGCGCAATTTGCACCGGCAAGGATGACTGGCTCAGGTGCCTGTGTGTATGCGGCAGTCGATTCGGAAGCTCAGGCTCAACGTATCGTCGATCAATGTCCGACACGCTGGCAGGCCTGGAAGGCAATTAGCCTGGCACAGCATCCCATGAGTCGCCTCGGCGGGTGATCAGGTTTCAATTGGGGAGTCGCCAAGTTGGTCAAGGCACCGGATTTTGATTCCGGCATTCGAAGGTTCGAATCCTTCTTCCCCAGCCATATTACGACGGGCAGGCCTCTGGCCTGCCCGAGTCGTTTTTGAAGACAGTTTCATTCTATCGGCATCGGAGATTCGGTCATGCCCTACGGCAGCCTGATGGTCTTCACTGGCAACGCCAACCCCAAACTCGCAGCAGATGTGGTTCGGCGGCTGGGCATTTCCCTCGGTTCGGCCACGGTAGGCCGCTTCTCCGACGGCGAAGTCAATGTGGAGTTGCTCGAAAACGTGCGTGGCAAGGATGTGTTCATCCTCCAGCCTACCTGCGCACCCACCAACGAGAACCTGATGGAAATGCTGGTCCTTGTCGACGCGCTCAAGCGCGCATCGGCCGGCCGCATCACCGCAGCAATCCCCTATTTCGGCTATGCCCGTCAGGATCGTCGTCCGCGCTCGGCCCGGGTGGCGATCACCGCCAAGGTCGTGGCCAACATGCTGCAGGCCGTCGGTGTCCAGCGTCTGCTGACCATGGACCTGCACGCTGACCAGATCCAGGGCTTCTTCGACATCGCGGTCGACAACGTCTACGCCGCACCGGTGCTGCTCGCCGATCTCGACAAGCAGAAATACGAAGACCTGATGGTGGTCTCGCCCGACGTCGGCGGCGTGGTGCGCGCACGTGCATTCGCCAAGCGTCTCGAGTGCGATCTCGCGATCATCGACAAGCGTCGCCCCAAGGCCAACGTTTCCGAGGTCATGAACATCATCGGTGAAGTCGAAGGCCGCACCTGCGTGATCATGGACGACATCGTCGACACCGCCGGTACGCTGTGCAAGGCGGCCAGCGCGCTCAAGGCCAACGGTGCCAAGCGCGTGCTTTCCTACTGCACGCACGCCGTGCTGTCGGGTGCTGCGGTTGCACGTATCAACGAATCCGAACTCGACGAACTGGTTGTCACCGACACCATTCCGCTGCGCGAGGATGCCAAGGCCAGCAACCGCATCCGCCAGGTCTCGGTGGCCTCGCTGCTGGCCGACACCATGCTGCGCATCAGCAACGAGGAATCGGTTTCCTCGCTGTTCATGGAATAACCCTTTCGGCCCGCGGCTTGCTGCGGGCCTTTTCATCTCTGCCTGGTCGCGGGCAGAGACTTCATCAACTGGAGTAGTACACATGCAAATCGAATTCAAGGCTGTAAAGCGCGAACTGCAGGGATCGAGTGCGAGCCGCCGCCTGCGTCGCGAAGGCCAACTGCCCGGCATCGTCTATGGTGGCGAAGCTGCAGCTCAGCCGATCCTGCTGGATCACAACGAGCTGTTCCACCTGCTCAAGAAAGAAGCCTTCCACGCTTCCGTGCTGTCCATCAACATCGATGGCGCCAAGGAAACCGTCCTGCTGCGTGACACGCAGTGGCACGCCTACAAGCCGCAAGTCATGCACATCGACTTCCAGCGCGTCAAGGCCGGCGAAACCATCCACCTGAAGGTGCCGCTGCACTTCATCAACGGCGACGAGTGCCCGGCGGTCAAGACCGGCGGCTGCATCGTGGCTCACGTGCTGACCGAACTCGACGTCGAGTGCCTGCCCTCCAACCTGCCGGAATTCATCACGGTTGATCTGTCCGCTCTCGAGCCGGGCGAGTCGATCCACGTTTCCCAGGTCGTGCTGCCGGAAGGCGTGAGCACCGTGCATCACGGCGAAGGCGACCCGGTTGTGGCCAGCGCCCAGACGCCGCGTGGCAGCGTTTCCGCCCAGGCTGAAGGTGAAGAAGGCGAAGAAGCCGCAGAGTGATTGCGGCTGCTGCCAAACGGGCTTTCCGGGACTGAACGACGATGACGACTGCGGCAGCACGCCCTCCCCGTCTGGTTGTCGGTCTCGGCAATCCCGGCACCGAATATTCCGAAACCCGGCACAACGCCGGGTTTTGGTTTTGTGAGCGGCTCGCTGATCAGCTTGGCGCACGCTTCTCGCATGAATCACGTTTTCACGGGCTGGTCGCCAATGCGCGCGACGCCGGCATCATGTTGCTGATGCCCCAGACCTTCATGAACCGCTCAGGTCAGGCCATCGGCGCACTGGCACGGTTCTACCGTATCGAACCGGCAGAGATCCTGCTGGTGCATGACGAGCTCGATGTTCCGCCCGGCCAGTTGCGACTGAAGTTCGGCGGCGGACTCGGCGGTCACAACGGACTGAAGGACACCTCTGCCCACCTCAATACCAACGACTACTGGCGACTGCGAATCGGTATCGGCCATCCGGGCGATCGCAACGAAGTGGTCAACTACGTGCTCAAGCCCGCCCGGCGCGAAGAGCAGACGCTGATCGACGAAGCCATCGATCGCGCCCTCCTCGCCTGGCCCATTCTGGCCCGTGGCGACTGGACGGCAGCGACCCAGCGCCTCAATGCGCGCCCCGCTCCGCCCAAACCACCCAAGCCACCGAAGGCCCCCAGGCCCGTCGCAGACACGCGCGGTGCGCCAGACAACTCCAAGGACGAAACCCAGTCATGAGCCTGAAATGCGGAATCGTCGGCCTGCCCAACGTCGGCAAGTCGACCCTGTTCAACGCCCTCACCAAGGCGGGTATCGAAGCGGCCAACTATCCCTTCTGTACCATCGAGCCCAACGTCGGCATCGTTGAAGTGCCGGACCCGCGCCTCGACGCCCTGTCGGAGATCGTCAAGCCGCAGAAGATCCAGCCCGCCATCGTCGAATTCGTCGACATCGCCGGTCTGGTTGCAGGTGCATCCAAGGGTGAAGGCCTGGGCAACCAGTTTCTCGCCAACATCCGCGAGACCGATGCCATCGTCCACGTCGTGCGCTGCTTCGCCGACGATAACGTGATCCACGTTTCCGGCAGCGTCGATCCGATCCGTGACATCGAAGTCATCGACACCGAACTCGCGCTCGCCGACATGGCGACGGTGGACAAGGCCCTCAACCGCTACAAGCGCCCCGCCGCTGCCGGCGACAAGGAAGCAAAGGCGCTGGTTGCGGTGCTCGAGAAGTGCATCGCCCAGCTCGATCAGGCCAAGCCGGTGCGTGCCCTCGACCTCGCCAAGGAAGAGCTCGCCCTGATCAGGCAGTTCTGCCTGATCACCCAGAAGCCGGTGCTGTACGCCGCCAACGTCGCCGAAGACGGCTTCGAGAACAACGCGCAGCTCGACGCCGTCCGCGCCCATGCCGCGGCAGAAGGTGCCCAGGTGGTCGCGCTGTGCGCCTCCATCGAAGCCGAGATCGCCGACCTCGACGACGCCGACAAGAAGGACTTCCTCGAGTCCATGGGCCTCGAAGAGCCCGGCCTCGACCGCCTCATCCGCGCCGGATACACGCTCCTCGGCCTGCAGACCTACTTCACCGCCGGGGTGAAGGAAGTGCGCGCCTGGACCATCCACGTCGGCGACACCGCACCGCAGGCAGCCGGCGTGATCCACACCGATTTCGAGCGTGGTTTCATCCGCGCCCAGACCATCTCCTTCGACGACTTCATCACCTACAAGGGCGAGTCGGGGGCCAAGGAAGCGGGCAAGATGCGCGCCGAAGGCAAGGACTACGTGGTCAAGGATGGCGACGTCCTGAACTTCCTGTTCAACGTCTGACGCGGATGCCGGGCGACCGGCACCGTCCTGAAAACCGGACGATTCCGCAAGGATCCGAAAAGCCGCGTACCCACGCGGCTTTTTCTTTGCGCGTCGTTCCCTGCGCCTGCGATATGGCTTCCGGCGTCGATCAGGCCTCGTCCAGCCCCAGCGCCAGCCAGCTTCCACCGGCGTAACGCAGCAGCTGTGCGTCATCGAAGCGCCACAGGTGCAGCCAGCCATTGTCGAGGAGCTGGCGGACCACGTCGTGCTGCGCGATCACATGCTCGATCGCCCGCTGCGGCGCGTCGATGACCACCGTCAGACGCAGCGGCTCGTGCACCCAGCCCGCACCATCGTGCAAGGACTGCTTTGACAGCCCGATACGCAGATCGCCGCCGTTGCCCTCAAACACCCCGATGTGCCCACCCACCACGTTGTGCAGCAACTTGTTGCCGCTACCCAATCGACCTGGATCGCAGGTCGAGGCGTGGTATTGCCAGTTGATCCAGTGCGTCACCAGCATCGGCGCGGTCATCAGCAACTCAAGCACGCTGCCATCCGGGTCGTGCCCGGCATCGTAGTCATGCAGAAAGCTGCGTCCATCCAGCGCCAATCCGTGGCTGCGATGACGCGGCGCGATGATGAACGCCGCATTGCCCGCCAGCCCCCACTCGGGCCGGGTCTGGGCGCCATCGTTGGCACGGCGACGCAGTTGTGTCAGAAGGTGCTCGCCCCCGGCACGCGGATCCAGTCCGAGTCGCACGGCACGCTCGCGCCTGACCTGATCGCAAGCCTGGGCGAAGACGGTCCTCTGCAGTTCGTCCCAGCGCGCAAGCTTCGATGCCGGCAGCAGATCGAGATCAAAGCCTTCGATTTCATCGGTCGTCGTGTTGTGCAGGGCGGCGACAAACACGGTGTGCTCGGGAATGAAGACTCCGCCTGCCTTCAAGCCTGCACGTACGGCCGGCTCATTGAGCAGTTGCGCCAGCACGCGGGCATTCACTTCACCCGTCTGACCGCAGCAGGCGCCGCAATCCAGCGCGGCGGCGTGGGCATTGTTGGCACTCTGACTGCCATGCCCGACCAGCAGCACCAGCGGCGCGAGATCGCGATCCAGCCCCATGGCATGCAGCACACGCGACGACAGCGCCACCTTGGCGTCGATGTCCAGACCGGTGAGGCCCGGACGACACAGGGGCCGGTAACGCGCGGACAGGCCGGCCAGATCGTCACGCTTGCGCGCGGCCGTGGAAGGCCTCAGCCAGTTCGACAGCTTGCCGAGATAAGCCACACCGGCCGCTTCCACGAATGAGAACGCCGCACTGGGCCAGCGTCCACCTGCGCGCCATTGTGCCGACCAGGCAAAGCTGCGCTGCCGGGCCTGGCGCGCCGCGTGGTTCAGTTCATCCTCATCCGCGCCCCGACCGGACGCAGCCACCGTGATGCGATCCGTCACCTCGAGGGCCGGTGCAAGCAAGCCCGGCAACTGCGGTCGCCGTGCCGACGTGGCAAGTGGCGTATAGGCAAGCGGGAGGCCGAAGAAGCCCGCAAAACCAATGGTCTGGATGGCGGGACTGACCGCTTCAAGCGCCCTGCGCAAGGGCTCGCTGCGCACATCGATACAGAAGGCGGCCTGGATTTCGACGTGCTGCCCGGCACCGCCACGCCCTGTGCTGCGGGCGACTGTGCCGAGCTTGTGCGCCAGCTGACGCTGATAACCCGCTTCGAGTGCCACCTGCCAGACCTCATCCACGACGAGCATGTCTTCCGCCTCATCAAGCAGCGCAGCAGCACGAATCCATGCCCCCTGCACGGCTGCGAAGGCCTGCCGGGTGACGACATCGTCCTTGCACTCAAGCAGGATCGCCCCCCAGGCAAGCCGGATCGCGAGCAAGTCACGCAGATGCGAATCCGTCTGCCCTGCAAGTCTGGCCTGCCAGCCACGATAGGCACACCACGACGCCCAGCCATTGACCGTGAGCAGGATGGCTTCGAGGTAGTCGGGCCATACCGGCTCCGGCAGTCCCAGTCGCTGCAGAACCCAGCGCTCGGCGTCCTCCCGCGTGGCGGGCAGCGCGCTGAACGAACGTTCGAGATCGGGCAGCCCCATCAGCACGCCGATGCCATGATCGTGGATCAGGGTCTCCCGCCAGAAGGCATACAGCCCCTGATCGCGCTCGGGCTGCCAGTCCGCCTGATGCTCGTCGAAATAGGCGGCACAGGTCTGACTGACCTGATGCGTGATCGCCTGCCGCCACGACAGCCGGGCATGGCGCTCCGGATCGTCGTCCAGCACATCGATCAACAGGGGCAAGGCAGGCAAGCCAGGCGCAGTGTGCAAGGCATCGACACATTGCCGCTCGGTGAGCGCGGCGGCCTGAGCAGCAGACATTGAGGACAGCGCATGGGCAAGGTCCGGGCGGGTGATGCGCCCCGCCTCCCAGGCTTGCTGCAGATAGCTGCGCGACGGGAACACCTGGATGCCACCCAGCACCGCCATGCGCGCCGCGACCTGCCGAACGGGTCTGCCGATCCGCGACCAGTGCGGATTGACGGCAATTGCGCGATCGAGCGGCCAGGCCGGGGCGGTGGTCTGGCACGCCTGCTCGCACGCAGCTTCGATACGTGTGTGCAGCGCTGCGTCATCCTCAAGCCGGGACGAGGCGCGTACAAGGGTCACTGTGTCCATGAAATCCTCCTGAAATCTGATTACCTGGGGGCTGCGACGGCCACTGCGCCAGCCATCGCGTGGCCATCAGACGCTGCGGTTCCAGCGGTCCAGCGCGTTGGCCACAGGCGCAAGGCCAGGCGGGTGTAGAGCTCGTCCACATAGAAGCCGGCGTAGCTCCAGCGCCGCCACACGGCCAGCCATTGCGGATGAAGCTGCAGGGTGACGAGGCAGAGATACATCAGCGCCATGCCTGCCAGGGCGACAAGTCCGGCAGCATGGAGCGGTGCGTCCGTCAGGCCGAACGGCAGGGCATGTGCCACAAGCGCTGCCATCGTGAGCCCCGACACCATGCTCAAGCCCGCGACAAGCGACCACCACGCCCGACCGGCCTCGCCGTCATGCCGGGCGGGCGACCACAGCAGCGGCGACCACGCCAGCGCCAGCACGCCGCTCCACCACCATGGCCAGCCCGCAGCGGGGGCGAGCGCCTGAATCAGGCCGACAAGCGCAGCCGCCAGCAGCGGTGCCGCCACCAGACTCCGCACCGAAGACGCAGCACTGCCGCGCATCATCTGCAACTTGTTGGTGTGCACCACCGTGGATGCCGACAGAAAGGCATGCGCCTTGTACAGCGAGTGACCGACAAGATGCAGCGCGGCAAGCGTGTAGAGGCCGAGACCACATTCGAGCACCATGAAGCCCATCTGCGCCACGGTGGACCACGCCAGCCGGACCTTGATGCTGATGCGGGTCAGCATCACCAGGCCTGCAAGCAGTGCAGTGCCAAGCCCGAACGCGACCAGCAGCCAGCGTGCTGCAGGTACCGCCTCGAGCAAGGGCGCGAAGCGGATGAGCACGAAGCCGCCGAGGTTGACCACGCCGGCATGCAGCAGCGCGGAAACCGGCGTCGGCGCTTCCATGACCTGGATCAGCCAGCCATGCACAGGCAGCAGCGCAGTGCGCAGGATCACCGCCAGCACCAGACCCACTGCGCTCAACTGCAGCGGGAGCGACACGCCGTCCTGCGCCAGGTGTTGCCGGAGATCGGACAGCGATCCGCTGCCCACTGCCCACCATGCAAGCGCCGCAGCGCAGATCAGCAGTGCGTCGGCCAGGCGGTCGGCAATCCGCTTCTTGTGCGCGGCCAGCAAGGCGAACGGGCGATCCGGGTAGAAGCAGAGCAGGTGCTGCAACGCCACGCCCACCAGCGCCCAGGCTGCGATCAACACCAGCCAGTGCTCCGCAAGCAGCAGCAGATGGACGGCGGCCAGCACCCCTGCAAGCGCGGTGACATAGCGCGCCTGCCCTGCCTCGCCCTGCAGGTAGCGCGACGAGAATACTGCGATGACCGTACCCAGAAACTGCACCAGCACCGCCAGAACGGCACCCAGCGAACCGACCGCCAGCCAGGGCAGCCATTGCATTGAACTCGCACCCGGGGACGGTGGCACCAAGACCTGGTGCAGGCCCAGGCTCGCCAGCGCGCACAGCAGCGCAGCGCCGGAGAGAAGGCTGAAACGCTTCCACAGCGAGGCCTCGCGTGCGCTGCCGGCGCGGGGCAGCATCGCGGCGATCAACATCAGGGCAGCAGGCGCCAAAGCGCTGGCCGGGAGCAAGAAGCTCGATAGATCCATGACGGGCAACCTCAAATTGAACCGGCGCCATGGTGCTATCATCAATCAATTCCGTAAAACACATTAATCAGAACTAATTGATATCGAAAAGTGAATGGTTAATCTGGAGCAGCTGAACTTTCACCACCTGTTCTACTTCTGGCGCGTCGCCCGCATGGGCCACCTGACACGTGCCGCGCAGGAGTTGCACACCTCGCAGTCGGCACTTTCGGCGCAGATCAGGCAGCTGGAAGACCGTCTGGGTGAGGCCCTGTTCGAACGCGAGGGGCGACGCCTGGTGCTGACGGATACGGGCCAGCTGGTGCTCTACTATGCGGAGTCGATATTCGGGCTGAGCCAGGAAATGCTCGGGCGCCTGCAAGGCCGCAGCGAGGGCGTGATCCGGCTGCGCGTGGGCAGCGTCGCCACCATGTCGCGCAACTATCAGGAGAACTGGATTCGGCCGCTGCTGGCTGATTCCTCGGTGGTGCTGACCCTCGAGTCGGGTTTGCTGGAGGGCCTGCTCGAGCGCCTGGTGCAGCATCAGCTCGACGTGGTGCTGGCCAACGAAACCGTGCCCACAGATGCGGACCGCCCCTTGCACTGCCGTTTCCTGGGCAGTCAGGCGATCTCGCTGGTCGGGCCCGCAAGCATCTGGAAGGGCCGCAGCTTGCGCGTTCCGGATGACCTCGATGGTGTGGACCTTGCGTTGCCCGGACCACGACACGCCCTGCGCGCGCAGTTCGACGCCATGTGCATGTCTGCCGGGGTGCAGCCACGGCTGCGGGCCGAAGTCGACGACATGGCCATGCTCCGCCTGATCGCACGGGACAGCAACTGGCTGACCGTGCTGCCCGAGGTGGTGGTGCAGGACGAAATACACGCGGGCAGCCTGGTGAGCGTGGGCCAGTCCACGCAGCTGCAGGAGCGCTTTTACGCCATCACGACACCGCACCGCCATCGTATCGAGCGCCTCGAACGCCTGCTGCAAGGCTCCACCGAAGTACCGGACCCCTCTGGCGCTGCATGAAACGTGCGCAGCGGGCCTGGCGGCTGCGCGACAGCCGGACCGACCATCACCCGAGCTTCGGCGCCCCGCCCGATGCTCGCGAAACAGCCGTATCCAGCGCCCACAGGTGTGCTGCCACCAGCGCGCGCCAGGGCGAGAATTCGGCCAGGAAGCGTTCCGTTTCGGCGGGCGAAACAGGGACCGGGCTTTCCAGCAGGTGCTGCAGACCACGACGCACGGCAACATCGCCATGCAGCGAACCATCAAGCCAGCCGAAACCGCGCAACAGCGCGTAGTTGATGGTCCACGGCCCGATGCCGCGGATGCGCAGCAGGCAGGCCTGAATGTCGTCGATTGGCGGCTTCTCCACCCACGCATCGAGTGACAGATCGCCGCTGACAAGCAGCCCGCTCAGCGTGAGCAGGGTCAGCGCCTTGGCCCGGGAAAAACCCGCCGCGCGCAATCCAGGCTCGCCCAGCGCCTGCACGCCTGCCGCATCGGGATAACAATACAGACCACTCGAGTGACGAAGCCCGACCGCTTCGATCAGTCGCCGGCGAATCGTCAGCGCGGCGGCGACGCTGATCTGCTGCCCGGTGACGGCCCAGCTCAGCGCCTCGAAAGGTGTCGCCGCCAACGGTACGCGCAAGCCCGGATGGTCCGCGATAAGCCTGCCGACCTGCGGATGTGCGCGCCATCTTTGCTCGAAGTCCTCGACCGCCTGCGTCAGCCCGAGCATGCGCCTCACCATGCCCGTCAGCAGCAAACCGTCTGACGGCGAGAGCGGTCCATCGACATCCAGCCGCGCCGCGGCCCTTCCGCCCGTGAAGACAATCTCCAGGCAAGCCGCCCGCCCCGACCATGCCAGCCCCTTGCGCAAACAGTTCCCCTGCACCTGCTCCGCCACCTGCAGCGAATCGCGCAAATGAAGCGCAAGCACATCACCAGCACGAAACCCCACCGGCAGATCAAGCTCGCAATTCAGCACACCACCCTCCAGACCGCACCCTTAAAGCTCTCCGCGCCCTCCGCGCGAACCCGCCTTTCCTCCGTTCGTCACGCCCCATCCGCCTCATTCGCCCGCCGCCTCGCGCGCAAGCAGTGTCCGCTTTCGCTCCACCCCCCAGCGGTAGCCCGACAGGCTGCCATCAGTACGCACGATGCGGTGGCACGGAATCGCCACCGCGAGCACGTTGGCGGCACACGCCCCCGCCACCGCGCGCGCACCACGGGGCGTACCGACGCGCTCGGCAAGCTCGGCATAGCTCAGCGTCGTGCCTGCGGGAATCTCCCGCAGTGTCTGCCACACCCGCTGCTGAAATGCCGTGCCGCGAACATCCAGCGGCAGGTCCAGACCAAGACGCGGCGCCTCCACGAAAGCGATCACCCTTGCGACCAGGCGATCGAAGCCCGGGTCGTCGCCGATCAGTTCAGCCTGCGGAAACAGGTCCTGCAGGTCGCGCGCCAGCACTGCCGCGTCATCGCCCATCAGGATGGCGCACACGCCGCGTCGGCTGGCGGCAACGAGGATGGCGCCAAGCGCACACTCACCGATTGCGAAACGGATCTCGGTATCGACTCCGCCTGCACGAAATGCCGTGGGGGTCATGCCGATCAAGGCATCGGCATTCTCGTAGAAGCGGCTGCTGGCATTGAAACCGGCGTCGAACAAGGCTTCGGTCACGCTCGAACATGCGCGCAGCCTTGCCTGCACCCGCTGCGCGCGACGGCCTGCGGCATAGCCGGCCGGCGTCAACCCTGTCACCGACTTGAACACCCGCAGCAAATGGGACGCGCTCAGACCCGCGTGATCTGCGAGATCAGCCAGCTTTGGCGGGCTGTCGGCGGCGTCGATCATGCGACACAGGTCGGCAACCATATCCGCATGCAGGCGGGACTGAGGTGCCTGATCCGGACGGCAACGCTTGCATGGCCTGAACCCGGCAGCGATGGCGGCGGCCGCGTTGTCATGAAAATCGACGTTCTCCGGCCGCGCCGTGCGTGCGCCACACGACGGTCTGCAGAAGATGCCGGTCGTGCTCACCGAATACACGAAGCGGCCATCGGCACCGGGATCACGCGCCACCACTGCAGCCCAGCGCGGATCGGCAAGCGTGCGACCGGCGCGCAGTTCGCGGGCTTGGGACATCATGTTGTGCGCTCCTGAATGAATCCTTTCGACAGACTCATCCTAGCAAGGCCAACCCGAGCCGGCACTCCGCTACGTGCTTTCGAATTCGCACCCTGCCCGCACCCCTCGATCAGAAACCGATTCTGAGCAAGGCCCACAGCGTGATCAGCGTCCCCAGCAGCGCGCCGCCGTAACAGATCAGCCTTGCACCCGTGCCGCCGTGAATGCCGACATCGTGCAGGCTGTGAAATATGCGATGCCCGGCGTGCCACAGAAAGAGCGGAACGATGGCGAGCACGAAGGCCTTGCCGATCCAGCTCTGCGCAAAGGCCATCATGTTGGCGTAGCTCATCGCATCCGGCGCCAGCAGGATGCCAAGCGGAACCGCGATGCCGGTGATGAACACCAGCGCCGGCCCCAGAATGGCGGCCAGCATGCCACCGGCGCCGAACAGCCCCCAGAAGATCGGGGCATTGGAGCGCTTCAAGGGCCGGCTCATCGTGTCAGCCCCCATGCAAGTCCGAGCAGGACCAGGCTCGCCACTGCCGTCACAGCGAGGCCGCCACCGGTGATCATCGCCGGCGCCAGGCGCTTGCCGCCGATCACGACCGGCGGCATGGTCTTGGGCATGATCTTGAACCAGGTCCAGCTGTGGTAGGACATCATCGCCAGCACGGCGAGATGGAAGACCACCGCCAGCGGATGCTTCATCGCGGCAAGCCAGCCATTCCACGCCGCCTCACCCTGCGCCAGACACACCAGCCCGATCAGCAGCACCACGCCATAGGCAGCGACGAACAGGGCCGTGCCCTCGTGAATCATGTACTCGACGAAGAACGGGTTCTTGCGCCACCAGCCGGCCATCGGCCGCGTATAGGGACGTCGCTTGCTCATTTCTTTCCCCCCTTCGGCATCAGGAAACTCAGGAAGTAGTCGCGCGCCGCCGTCGTCTTGTTCTGATTCACCGCATTGGCCGGGTCGACATGCTTGGGACAGACCTCCGAGCAGTAACCGACTGCGGTGCAGTTGAACACGCCCTCTTCCGCCGCAACCAGTTCCATGCGCTGCGCCGCGCCGCCATCACGCGAATCGGCGTTGTAGCGGTGCAGCAGCGCAAGCGCGCCAGGGCCGACGAAATCCGGATTCAGTCCGTACTGCGGACAGGCCGCGTAGCACAGCAGGCAGTTGATGCATGAACTGAACTGCTCGTACTTCTCCAGCTCCGCCGGCGTCTGCAGATACTCGCCTTGAGCGAGCGTGCGGGGCGCTTTCGGGATGATGTAGGGCTGAATGCGCTCCAGCTTGTCGATGAAATCCTCCATCACCACGACCAGATCGCGCTCGATGGGGAAGTGGTTGAGCGCCTCCACCCGCACCGGCCCCGGATACAGGTCGCGCAGAAAGGTCTTGCACGACAGCGCCGGCTTGCCGTTGATCATCATTCCGCAGCTGCCGCAGATCGCCATCCGGCACGACCAGCGGAAACTCAGGGTTTCGTCCAGTTCGTCCTTGATGTGCAGGAGTGCCTGCAGCACCGACATGTCGTCGGTAAAGGGCAGCTCGTAGGTCTGGAGAACCGGCTCCGCATCCTGCTCCGGACGGTAGCGCAGCACTTCCATGGTGATCGTTCTAGCCATGCCGTGCCTCCTTTTCAGCCTTCTCGCCCGCAGCGCCATAGGCGCGGACCGCAGGTTGCGAGCGGGTGATCTTCACCGGACCATAATCAATGCGCGGCTGCGCCTCGCCGTTATAGTGCGCCAGCGAATGCTTGAGGAAGTGCGCGTCGTCACGCTGCTCGAGGCCATCCAGACGCTGATGCGCACCGCGCGACTCCTTGCGGTTGAGCGCCGAATACGCCATGGCTTGCGCCACATCGAGCTGATAGCCGAGTTCGATCGCCAGCAGCCAGTTGGTATTCCACACGCTGGACTTGTCCTCGATGCGCACATTGCGGAAGCGCGCGCGCAACTCGTCGAGCTTGTCGCACGCGGCCTGCATGGTGTCGGCCAGACGGTAGATGCCGCAGCCGCTTTCCATGGTCGCGGCCATCTCGCGACGCAGGGTCGCGATGCGTTCCGTGCCATCGGAGCGGGTCACCAGCGCGCGGGCTTTTTGCTCCACAGCCTGCGCCTGTCTGAGCAGGGTCGCAGAAGCACTGCGCGGTGCAGCCTTGGCAAAGGCAGCCGCCTCGAGTCCGGCCACCTTGCCAAACACGCACAGCTCGGCCAGCGAGTTCGATCCCAGGCGGTTGGCGCCGTGGATGCCGACGCTGGAACATTCGCCTGCGGCGTACAGGCCCGGCAGGGGCGAGGCGCAACGACCATCGACCAGAATGCCGCCCATCGTGTAATGCACCGCCGGCCGCACCGGGATGGGCGTCAGCGCAGGGTCGACGCCGAGAAACTCCTCGGCAAGCTCGTAGATCTGCGGCAGGCGCTCACGCAATTTCTTCTCGCCGAGGTGGCGCAGATCGAGGTGCACCACAGAGCCCTGCGGGCCCTCGATCGTGCGCCCCTTCTGCTGCTCATGCCAGAAGGCCTGGCTCAGGCGGTCGCGCGGGCCCAGCTCCATGGCCTTGTTGCGCGGCTCGGGTTCGGCCGGCCCGAGACCGTAATCCTGCAGGTAACGATAGCCGTCCTTGTTAAGCAGGAAGCCGCCTTCGCCCCGACAGGCTTCGGTAAACAGCAGGCCGGTGCCCGGCATGCAGGTGGGGTGGTATTGGACGAACTCCATGTCGCGCAGCGGCACACCGTGACGGTAGGCCATGGCCATGCCGTCGCCGGTGACGATGCCGCCATTGGTGTTCTCGCGGAACACACGACCCGCGCCACCGGTGGCCAGCACCACCGCGCCGGCTTCGATCAGGGTGAATTCGCCCGAGGCGATCTCGATCACCGCCACGCCCTGCGCACGCCCGTCCTCGACGATCAGGTCAGCACAGAAGTGCTCATCGAAACGCTTGATCGAGGGATACTTGATCGAGGTCTGGAACAGGGTGTGCAGCATGTGAAAGCCGGTCTTGTCGGCGGCAAACCAGGTGCGCTCGATCTTCATGCCACCGAAGGCACGCACATTCACATGGCCATCGGGCTTGCGGCTCCACGGGCAGCCCCAGTGCTCAAGCTGTACCATTTCCTCCGGGCACTGGGCGACGAAATAATCCACCACGTCCTGCTCGCACAGCCAGTCGCCACCGGAAACCGTATCGTTGAAGTGATGCTCGAAGCTGTCGTGCGACTGCACCACACCGGCCGACCCGCCTTCCGCTGCCACCGTGTGGCTGCGCATCGGATAGACCTTGGACACCAGCGCAACCTTGAGCGCAGGATCGGACTCGGCCACCGCAATCGCTGCGCGCAAGCCTGCGCCGCCCGCCCCCACGATCACGACATCTGCCTTGAAAACCTCCATCGACGGTCCTCCTGTTGCGTATTGAACGGAGTGATCCTTACCCTTCAGGCATGTCCGCAGCCGCCCGCAATCAGCTCAGCATCGCACGACCGGCTTGCCGTTGCGGCCCCGCCACTGCATGAGCATATCGTCATCGGGCCGCGAAAGGCACCGTTTTCTGCTGCGGCACCGCCCTCAGAGCACCGATTTCAACAGCCCCCTGATCCAGCGCCAGCGGCTGATGACCAGGGCCAGCGCAATCAGTCCGCAGCCCAGCAACTGCATGGCACTCATCGACTCGCCAAACCACCAGGCTGCGACCAGCGCAGTCCACACCGGTTCGAGCATCAGGATCACCGCCGCATGGCTTGGCGTGGTCAGACTCTGACCGTGCAACTGCACCAGAAAGCGCAGGGTCGTCGCGATCAGCGCGCTTGCCAGTAGCCAGAACAGCACGGGCGTTGGCACTGTCGCGGGCCAGGTTTCCACGAGTGCAGATGCCGGAAGCACCAGGACACCGACGATCAGGACCTGAATCGTGCTCAGCGCCAGCACCGGCACGCCACGCACCACGCGTGAGTTGAGGTTGAACAGGAATGCAAAGACCAGTGCAGCGGCGAAAAAGAACCACTGGCTGGGCTCGACCCGGAAACCGTGCGCCAGCGACAGACAGGCAAAACCGCTCAGGGCGACCGGCAAGGCCACCCAGGTGCTGACCGGCGGCCGTTCCCCGAAGAAGATTCGCGCAAACACTGGCACCAGCACGATACCCAGGCTGGCAATGAAAGCCCCTTCGCCGAGATGCTTGCCATGCTGAAGTCCGAGAATCCACAGTGACATCGCCGCGGCAAACAGCACACCCACCATCGCAGCACGCCCGAGCGCAGCGCGATCGAGTACCCGCAGCTGAGGCCAGCTGAAGACGGCGAGCACCAGACCGGCGATCAGAAAACGCCACCCCACGAACTGAAACGGCGCCAAGCCGGCAAGTGACTCCTTGGAGAAGATCCAGCCGCAGGCGGCGAGCAGGGTCGCCGCGAGCAAAAGCAGGTCAGCTTTCAGGGCATGGTTTCCGGATGCGTTCATCAGGGCCTGTAGCGGCCGTAGCCGAAGGGAAGCCGGCGATGTTACCCCGGCTTGCGTCGCCGCGCCCAGCGCACGCTTGATGCCCGGCGCCGGATTTCAGTCGAGGCCGGCTGCGGGCAGACGGGCGAGTTTTCGCTGCAGCGTGCGCCGGTGCATCTTCAGTGCGCGGGCCGTGGCGGAAATGTTGCCTTCATGTTCGGCCAGCACGCGCTGCAGATGTTCCCACTCCAGCCGGTCCACCGACATCGGCACGTCCGGCGCGCGCTCGTCGATCACCACGTCCTCGGCACGCAAGCCCTTGATGATGGAATCCACGTCGGCCGGTTTGGCGAGATACTGCGTAGCCCCGAGCTTTACCGCATCGACCGCGGTGGCGATGCTGGCATAGCCGGTCAGCACCAGGATGCGCGCGTTCGGGCTGGCTTCGAGCAGCGGGCGGATCAGGCGCAGACCCGAGGCGCCGTCGAGGTTGAGATCGAGCACGATGAACTCGGGCGCGTGATCGCGTGCAAGCGCGAGCGCGCCGTCGCTGTCGGTCGCGCCATGAACGTCGAAACCGCGCTGGCCCAGCGCGCGCGTGAGCACGCGATTGAAGGCGGGATCGTCGTCAATGACCAGCAGCGTCGCAGCACAGTCCGTATTCATTCCGGTTTTTCCTGCAGGGGAATGCTGAGACGGGCGATGGTGCCACCATTGCTGCCGATGGTGAAGCCGAGCGTGCCGCCATGATGTTCAACCGCCGAATACGCCAGAAACAGCCCGAGCCCCATACCCGACGCGCTCCCGGCCAGCGGCCCCGTGCGCGCGGCGGCGCACACCGCAGCCGGAATACCGTCCCCCTGATCGGACACCTCGACCACGAAGTCACCGCCGGACACCTGCGCCCTGACCCCTACCGGCGCACGCGCCTGCCCGGCCTTGGCATTGGCATTGGCCGCGTTGTCGATGAGATTGTGCAGCGCCTCACCCAGACTCGCATCGGCCACGATGCGGGCCGCGTGCAGCGGCACAGGGATGCTCAGCGCGGCGCTGGCGTGCGGACGCAGCCCGCGCCAGCGCGTCAGCACCCCGTCGATCCAGTCGCCAGCACTCACCGCACCGCCACCTTCGGCACGCTGCTGCCCCGCCTCGCGCGCAAGGCCATTGAGGATGTCCCGGCAATGATCGACCTGGGTCCGCATCAGTTCGATGTCTTCGCGTGCGTCGTCGCCGAGGTCGGTGCGACGGGCCAGTTCATCGCTGAGGATGCGCAGGGTACCCAGAGGCGTGCCCAAACGGTGAGCGGCGCCGGCGGCAAGCTTGCCCACCCCGACGACATAGGCATCACGCGCACGTGCGGCATCGCTCGCGGCCAGCGCCTGCTCCCGGCGCAGCAAGGCAGCGTTGAGACGAACCACGAACCACACCACGGTGAGCGCCGAAAAGGAAAAACCCAGCCACATGCCTGCAAGGTGCCAGGTCATGGCCATGTGTGCATCCGCCAGTTGCACCGCATGATGGAAGCGCCACAGCAGCGAGTATTCGAGCACGGCCAGCGCCGCCAGCGCCCAGGCCTGCGGGGCCGACAGGATGGTCGCCCCGACGGCGACCAGGGGCAGCAGGAAGGCAATCGCCGGATTGGTCGCCCCACCGCCGAAGTACAGGAATGTCCCCCACGCGAGCATGTCCGCCATCAGCTGCAACATCGCCCCGCGCCGCCCGGTCAGGCCGGACAGCACACCGGCATGCATCAGCAAATTGATCGCCACCAGCGCCAGTATCACGGCAAACAGGGGGCTGCGCGGATGTGCAGGCGCCACCTGCGGAAAGACCAGCAGCGCCACCACGGACATTGCAAGCACCGACAGCCAGCGCAAATGCAGCAGGCGCTCGCGATCCGTGCGCACCTCGCCGAGCGCCTCGGAAGGCCTTGCCACCCGCGCCTCGGAAGACGTCACGGAGACGGGGTTGGGCGCGGATTCGGACGTACTCATGCCGGTACTCGAGTGAGAACAGTGTGCATCTAATCGATCGACTGATTTTCCGTCCTTGTCATGAATCAAGGATTTCAATATCCAGCGCTCCTAAAGTGTCCCTGCGACAAAACGTCACAGGACAATGTGTCGCAGGCAGACAGCCCGCGTTTCCGCCCGCAGCACGCGATGCGCCCGGTGCCTCGACATGCAATTACCACAGCTGAAACGGAGCCATACGATCATGAACGAAGCCAAGATGAAGCCGGCCGGCGAGATGCCCGATCCGGGCCGCCGCAAGTTTCTGAACACCGCCGCATTCGCCGGCCTCGCCGGTGCCGGCCTGTCGGTCGGGCTTTCTGCCTGCAACAAGGAAACAGCACCTGCGCCTGCTGCCTCAACGGCACCGATGGCAGCCGCAGAGCATCTCGAAGTCGGCAAGTACGAAGTCGCGCCCGGTCAGCTCGATGAATACTATGCCTTCTCCAGTGGCGGTCACTCGGGCGAATGCCGTATCTACGGCCTGCCGTCGGGTCGTGAGCTGAAGCGCATCCCCGTGTTCAACATGGACTGCCTGGTCGGCTGGGGCACGACCAACGAATCCAAGGCCATCCTCGGCACCAAGCCCAACGGCACGCCCAAGTACACCACCGGCGACACCCACCACGTTCACCCCTCGTACACCGACGGCACCTACGACGGCAAGTACATGTTCGTGAACGACAAGATCCACGGTCGCCTCGCCCGTATCCGCATGGACACGATGGAAACCGACAAGATCACCGAGATTCCCAACATCCAGGGTTTCCACGGCACCTTCCCCGACAAGCGCGACCCGGTCGATGCGGCCATCAACCACACTACCCGCGTGTTCTGCGGTGCCGAATTCTCGATTCCGCTGCCCAATGACGGCCGCGACATGGAAGACGGCAGCAAGTACAAGTCGCTGTTTACCTGCGTCGATGCCGAGACCATGGAGGTGCGCTGGCAGGCACTGATCGACGGCAACTGCGACCTCGTCGCCAGTTCCTACGACGGCAAGCTGGCTGCGACCAACCAGTACAACACCGAGATGGGTATCCACTACGAAGGCATGATGGGCGCCGAGATGGACGCCTGCCTGTTCTTCAACGTCGCCCGTATCGAAGAAGCGGTGAAGGCCGGCAAGTTCACCACCATCGGCAGTTCCAAGGTGCCCGTGGTCGATGGCACACGCGCCGCGAACGCCGACCCCAAGACCGCACTGACCTGCTATGTGCCGATCCCGAAGAACCCGCACGGCGTGAACATCAGCCCCGATGGCAAGTACTACGCCTGCTCCGGCAAGCTGTCACCGACGGCCTCCGTCATCGAACATGCGCTGGTGCTGAAGTGGTTCGACGGCGAACTGCCCGAAGCCCGCGAAGCCGTAGTTGCCGAGCCGGAAATCGGCCTTGGCCCCCTTCACACCGGTTTCGACAACAAGGGCAATGCCTACACCACGCTCTTCCTCGACAGCCAGATCGTGAAGTGGAACGTGGAAGCCGCGATCAAGTCGTTCAAGGGCGACACCGCGGCCAAGGTGGTGCTCGACCGTATCGACGTGCACTATCAGCCGGGTCATGGCTTCACCTCGATGGGTGAAACCAAGGAATCCGACGGCCGTTACTTCGTGTCCGACAACAAGTTCTCCAAGGACCGCTTCCTGCCCGTCGGCCCGCTGCATGCCGAAACCGCCCAGCTGATCGACATCAGCGGCGACAAGATGAAACTGGTGGCCGACCACTCGGTGTATTCCGAGCCGCACGACTCCATCATCATCCGCCGCGACATCATCAAGACGCGCCAGATCTACAACCTCGACGACTTCCCGCATGCGGTCAAGGATCCGAAGGAATCGGGCGTGTTCCGCGACGGCAAGAAGGTCACGGTCAAGCTCACCAGCCAGGCACCAGCCTTCAGCCTTCGTGAGTTCAAGGTCAAGAAGGGCGACGAAGTCACCATCATCCTGACCAACCTCGACAAGGTGGAGGATCTGACCCACGCCATGGCGATTCCGAAGTACGACATCAACTTCATCGTCAATCCGCAACAGACCCAGTCGGTGACCTTCGTTGCCGACCAGCCGGGCGTGTACTGGTGCTACTGCACCAACTTCTGCCACGCCCTGCACCTCGAGATGCGCTCGCGCATGATCGTCGAGGCCTGACCGAAAGCCATGACGTTGCAGGGTAAAACCTGCAGCGCCGGGTGATGACAAGCAGTTTTCGGGGGGCGTCAGCCCCCCGCTTTTTTTTCTTCGCCCCGGCCAACTTGATACGAAACAAGGCACCCGCTGCCTTGGCAAATTAGTCTTTCCGCATCTACTGTTTTCCATCGAGGAGTTCCCGAATGTCTGTCCTCGCAGCACTACGCAACCTGGCCCTCGCGCTCACGCTCGGGGCCTGCGCGGGATCGGCCTTCGCCAATTCGTATGAAGCACAGCTTCCGCCCGAACTGAACAGCTCGCCGCGCATGTGCGACTACGTCGCCTGCGCCGACGTGATGCCGGGCGCAGACAGTTTCTCCGAACGCAGGGGTCAACCCCCCTATGTCGAGGCCTATCGCAGCGCGGACGGCGGCAAGCAGTTGCTCGGCTACGTCATGCTGTCGACCGACATCACCGATATCCCTGCCTACTCGGGCAAGCCGGTGGTCACCCTGATCGGCATGGACACCAGCGGTCACTTCACCGGGGTGAAGGTGCTCAAGCACTCCGAACCCATCCTGCTGCTGGGCATCCCGGAAGAGGCGCTGATCGAATTCAACAACCAGTACCTGGGCAAGTTCGTCGGCGACAACATCGAAATCGGGCGCTCGCGCCCCGAGCAGGACATCATCGGCCTCGACGCCATCACCGGCGCCACCGTGACCGTGATCGCGCAGAACCAGGTGATGATGCTGTCCGGCGGCGAAGTGGCCAAGCAGGTTGGCATCCTCAAGCCGACGATCCGTCCGCAGGCGAAATTCATCGATACCGGCGCCAGGCCGGGCTGGCAGCAACTGGTGGAAGACGGCAGCGTACAGCGCCTCACCGCGACCGCCGAAGAAGTCGGCCTGCCGCACCGTGGCCAGCCCTATATCGACCTCTGGTTCGGCTACCTCAACCAGCCCACCGTCGGCCGCGCCGTGCTTGGCGACGGCCCCTACAACAGCCTGATGAGCCGGCTGGGCGAAGGCGACCACGCCATCTTCATCGTGCGCAGCGCCGGCATCGAGTCGTTCAAGGGCTCGGGCTTCGTGCGCGGCGGCATCTACGACCGTGTGCAGGTGCGCCAGGAGCGCGACGCCTTCACCTTCCGCGACACCGACTACTTCAACCTCTACGGCATCGCCGCAGCCGGCGCGCCCGCCTTCAGCGAGTCGGCCATCTTCATCGTGCGCTCGGGCGCCTTCTCCGCCGCCTACCCGTGGAAGCTGGTGTTCCTCGCCAACAAGATGGACAAGGCCACCGGCGCCAAGACCTTCGCCAACTTCGACACCGAATACTGGCTGCCCGCGACCTACATGGAAGGCGGCCACCCCGAGATCGTCAAGCCCGACCCGGTGTGGCTGAAGATCTGGAAGGAGCGCATGCTCACCATCATCGCCTTCACCGCCTTCCTCGTCGCCATCGCCGTCGTCTATTCGCAGCGCGACACCCTGGTGCGGCGCTCGACGCGCAAGAACAAGTGGCCGGTGAATGCCTTCAAGTACGTCGGCTGGGTGATCAGCATCGGCTTCGTCGGCTTCGGCCTGCTGGCCCAGCCCTCGATCACCCAGGTGCTGACCTGGTTCCATGCGCTGCTGTTCCAGTGGCAGTGGGAGCTGTTCCTGTCCGACCCGTTCATCTTCATCTTCTGGTGGTTCATCATCATCACCGTGTTCCTGTGGGGGCGCGGCCTGTTCTGTGGCTGGGCCTGCCCCTTCGGTTCGCTGTCCGAACTGCTGTACAAGATCGGCGGCTGGGTGGGACTCAAGCGCTACCAGTTCAAGCTGCCCAAGCCCCTGCATGACAAGCTCAAGTGGGTAAAGTACGGCGTCTTCTTCGGCCTGCTGGCGGTGAGCATGTTCTCGATGGGGCTGGCCGAAAAGCTGGCCGAGGTCGAGCCGTTCAAGACCACCTTCCTGGTCGGACTGTTCAACCGCAGCTGGCCCTACACCCTGTTTGCCAGCGCCCTGCTCGGGCTGTCGATCTTCACTGAGCGGCCGTTCTGCAAGTACCTGTGCCCGCTCGGCGCCGGCCTCGCGATGCCATCGACCTTCCGCTGGTTCGGTCTCAAGCGCAAGCAGGAGTGCGACTCGTGCAAGGCCTGTGCCGTAGGTTGCGGCTCGCAGGCCATCGACAAGGACGGTCGCATCGATCAGCGCGAATGCCTGCTGTGCATGGACTGCATGGTCTACTACTACGAAGACCATGCCTGCCCCCCGCTGTCGCAGGAGCGCAAGCGCCGCACCAAGGCCGGCCTCACGCTGACGCCGATCGGCGCCGACGGCTACTACATTCCGATCAAGCCGGTCGCGGCCTCCTAGTGACTGCCCGCTTGACCACGATCATGGGGAAACAAAATGGTTAATCCGAAAATGCCGACCGAGCCAATGGACCCGCCCTATGCCGGCAAGACCGGCGTTGCCGGTCGCATCGGCGCCGAGCTCTGGGATCACCTGTGGCCATGGAGCCGTACCGGCTTCCAGCGCCAGCGCGCCATTCAGGCCGCCGGTCTGGCCCTTGGGCTGGCCGCCTCGGTGGTGTGGGTGCTCGCCGCCATGGGACGCCTGGAGGCCGGCGCGATCATCGGCTGGTGGTTCGGCTGGAGCGTGTTCGAAGTCGTCGTCCGCCTCGGTGCCAAGCCCTACGTCAAGGAAGGCCCGTGGTGGGGCGCGGCTTACCGCAGCGCGACGCTGATGGACATGATCTGCTACGTCTCGTTCAAGAATCTGCTGATCGGCGCCGTGCTCTTCCTGTCGCTCAAGAGCCTCGGGCTGGTGAGTGTCTGAGAACCCCGTCCAAACCACACAAGGATTGACCCCGATCATGCTGCGCTTCGCCCTCCCCGTCCTGCTGCTGTGGCTGTGCACCTCGGTGCACGCCGCCACGTGGACGGTGCGCCCGGGCGAGTCCATTCAGGCCGCCATCGACGCCGCTGCCGCCAATGACACGGTGAGCATCGAGCGCGCGCATTACCGCGAGAACCTCGTTCTCGACAAGCCGCTCACGCTCAAGGGTATCGACCGCCCGACGCTCGACGGCGGCCATCGCGGCGACACCATCCGCATCCGCAGCGCGCAGGTGACGATTGACGGCCTCATCGTGATCAACTCCGGCGCCGACCTCGAAAAGCAGAATGCGGGCATCTACCTGCAGCCGGGCTCGGATTCGACGCAGGTACTCAACTGCGACCTCGTCTACAACCTGTTCGGACTGTGGATCGAGACCTCGAAGAACGTCGAGATCCGCGACAACCTGATCGCCGGCAAGCGCGACCTGATGTCACAGCACCGCGGCAACGGCATCCAGCTCTACAACACTGAGGGCGCACAGATCATCGGTAACAACATCAGCTTCGTGCGCGACGGCATCTACGTGGATGTGTCGCATCACGCGGTGTTTGCGCGCAACCGCATCCATCACGTGCGCTACGGCACCCACTACATGAACTCCCACAACAACGTGTGGGAAGACAACGATTCGTACTACAACCGCGGTGGTCTGGCGCTGATGATGACCCGCAACCAGGTCATCCGGAACAACCGTGCCTGGGGCAATTCGGACCACGGCATCATGCTGCGCACCATCCAGGATTCGGTGATCGAGAACAACGTGGTGGCGGGCAACGCACGCGGCTTCTTCATCTACGACGCCGAGTTCAACACCCTGCGCAACAACCTGGTGGTCGACAACGATGTCGGCGTGCATCTGTGGGCGGGGTCCTACCGCAACCAGGCCGAAGGCAACGACTTCATCTCCAACCGCACCCAGATCAAGTACGTCGCTGCACGCGACGAGATCTGGGGCAAGGAAGGCGGCAACTACTGGAGCAACTACGTCGGCTGGGATCGCAACGGCGACGGCATCGGCGACGTGCAGTACGAAGCCAACGACATGGTGGACCGCCTGTCATGGCGCCACCCGATGATGAAGCTGCTGCTCGCCAGCCCGGCGGTGCAGACCCTGCGCCTGGTAGCGCAGCAGTTTCCGCTGCTGCGCGCACCGAGCATCGTCGACCCCAAGCCGCATATGCAGCCGACCCACCCTGACTGGAGCCAATGGCGTGGCAGACACTTCCCCCACCCCGACTGATTCGGGCGACGCCGTGATCGTCGCCCGCGGGGTCCGCAAGCACTACGGCGCAATCCACGCGGTTGACGGCGTCGATCTCGACGTCCGCAGCGGCGAGCTGTTTGGCCTCATCGGCCATAACGGCGCCGGCAAGAGCACGATGTTCAAGATGATGCTCGGCCTCATCCCCGCAACGGCCGGCGAGATCCGCATCGACGGTGCCATCGTTGGCGGCGGCAACTTTCGCGCAGTGCGCCGCAGCGTCGGCTACCTGCCGGAAAACGTCGTGCTCTACGACAACCTGACCGGACTGGAAACGCTGCAGTTCTTCGCCCGCCTGAAGGCAGCGCCACAGGCGGACTGCGCCCCCGCGCTGGAGCGCGTCGGCCTTGCCCATGCGGCGAAGCGGCGCGTCCGCGAATACTCCAAAGGCATGCGCCAGCGCCTCGGCTTTGCCCAGGCCTTGCTTGGCAAGCCGCGCATCCTGTTTCTGGACGAACCCACGACCGGCCTCGACCCCGAAGCCATCCGCGGTTTCTACGCCATCCTGCGCCAGCTCAAGAGCGAAGGCGTGACCATGGTGATCACCTCCCACATCCTCGCCGAGATCCAGGAGCGGGTCGACCGGCTCGCCATCATGACCGCGGGCAAGGTGCAGGCCAGCGGCACGGTGCAGGCGCTGCGCGAAGAGATGGATCTGCCGCTGTGGTTCAGCGTTCACGTCGCGCCCGAGGACTTTGACGCGGTACGCAACGCGCTCGGCCACTTGCCGGTGATCGCCATCGAGGCCCGCGACGATCACGTCGCCGTGCAGTGTCGGCGCGAGTCGAAGATGGCGGTGATCGAGGCCCTCGCCGGACTCGATGGCCGGGTGCGCGACCTCACCGTACGCGAACCCTCGCTCGAAGACGTGTTCTTCGGCTTTTCGGACTAAGGAGGCGAACATGGAAATCGCACAGATCGCCACCATCGCCGGCAAGGAATTCTGGGACCGCATCCGCAACCGCTGGGTACTTGCGGTTGCCTTGGTATTCACGGTCTTCGCCCTCGTGATCGCCTATTTCGGCGCCGCACAGCAGGGCGCAGTCGGCTTTCGCTCAATCGACGTCACCATCGCCAGCCTGGTCAGCCTGGTGATCTATCTCATCCCGCTGATCGCGCTGGTGCTCGGTTTCGACGCCATCGTCGGTGAGCGCGAACGCGGCTCGCTCGACCTCCTGCTGTCGATGCCGATCACCCGGGTGGAGCTGCTGCTGGGCAAGTATCTCGGCCTGGCTGCCGCACTCACCTTTTCCACCGTGGCCGGTTTCGGGCTGGTGGCGGTGGTGCTGTCGTCGCAGCTCGAGCTCGACGCGCTGTTCCACTACTTCGGCTTCATGCTCAGCTCGGTGCTGCTCGGCTGCGCCTTTCTCAGTCTGGCGGTGATGCTGTCGGTGTTCGCCGGCGACCGCACCCGCGCCTCCGGTCTCGCGATCGCGATGTGGTTCTTCTTCGTGCTGGTGTTCGACCTGCTGCTGCTCGGTGCCCTCGTCGTCAGCGGCGGACAGTGGGGCGGCGAGCTCTTCCCCTACCTGCTGCTGCTCAACCCCGCCGACGTGTTCCGCATCCTCAACATCTTTTCGCTGGAGGATGTGCGTGCGCTCTACGGCCTCGCCACCGTCTTCCCCCCCAGCCTGGCCAACCCTGCACTGCTGGGCGTCGTCATGTTTGCCTGGATCGCTCTGCCGCTCGGCATTGCGGCGTGGCGCTTCAGAAAGTGAGTACAAAAATGAACCCCTCCCGCTCCCCCCTCATCCGCCTGCGCGGCGCCGTCACGGTGCTGCTTGCCGCGGGACTGCTGGCAGCCTGCGGCGCCGACAAGGGCTCGGACAGCAGCATCCTTGCCGTCGAAATCGACCGCAGCACCAGCTGCGCCCTCGACGGCATGCTGCTGGCCGACTATCCCGGCCCCAAGGCCCAGATTCATTTCGACGGCCTCACCCAGCCCGAGTTCTTCTGCGACACGGTGGAGATGTTCTCGATCTACCTCAACCCGGAGCAGGCCCGCCGCGTCAGTGCGATGTTCGTGCAGGACATGGCCAAGGCCGACTGGGACAACCCGAAAGGCCACTGGATCGACGCCAGAACGGCCACCTATGTACATGGCTCGAAGCGCACCGGCTCAATGGGGCCGACCATCGCCTCGTTCGCCAGCGCGGACGATGCACGCAAGTTTGCCGATACCGAAGGCGGCAAGGTGCTGCGCTTCGACGAGGTGACGCCCGACATGGCGATCCTCGACGGCGGCGCCCTGCACGACAAGAGGATGTAAGCCATGGAATCCATCTACGAACATGTTTCACCCGAGATCGCAGCAGAGCTGCAGCAGACCGCAAAGGTGATCTACGAGACGCGCGAGAACCGCAGACGGGTGCTGCAGCACGCCGGCGCCACGGACGAAACCGCGCTCCTAGACAGCATCGCCAGCGGCACGGTCGCCGAGCATCCAGCCTACGAGCTCTACCTCGCGGCACGCATCCTGGCCGACACCTGCGAGGCTGCCCGCGCCGCCCTTGCGGCCAGACTGAAGGAGGTCAACCGCTGATGAACCTGCACACCGAACTGCTCGACCACATCACCGCCCGTTTCGGCGAGCGTCTGCAGGGCGCACCGCAGCTGACGCAGGACGCACTCGCGCTCAGCCTGGACAACGGCGTGCAGCTCACCATCCGCTACGCGGCGACCGACGCCTACTCGCTGCGCTGGACCTGCCAGGCCGTCGGGAAATCGGTTGAGATGGGCATCGACACCGCGCCGGCGCACCCGACCCTCGCCACCCGTCCCAACCATCTGCACCTGGCCGATGGCCGTGCGGTGGCCGATCCGCTGACCCGGACGGACGCCTCCCCCGCAGACAACCTGTCTGCCCTGATCGAAGCCCTGCTGCGCGACCCGCAACTGGACTTCCCGCAACCATGAACAGCGGCGGCGCACTGCGCAGTGTGCTGCTGGGCAGCGCCGCCCTGTGCGTTGCAACCGCGGCGGCACTGTCGTGGCAGTATGCGGCCCGCCCCAGTGTCGAGTTCTCGCCTTCGCCCGAAGACATCTGCATCGTGCCACCGTCTCGAGCCTCCACGGCCCATCCGTGGAACCCTGCCTCCGGACTGGGCAAGCATGACGCCCGCCCCGCGCCTGCGGATGCGCGCTGCCCGGTGTGCGGCATGTATCCCGCGCGCTTTCCGACATGGGTGGCGCAGATCATCTTCGAAGACGGTTCGGCGCACTTTTTCGACTCGCCGGTGGATCTGCTGATCTTTCTGCAGGACCCCAGGCGTTTTGACGCCGAGCACAGCGCATCCGACATCGCGAAGCGCTACGTCGTCGATCATCGCAGCGGAGATTGGCTCGATGCCGGCAAAGCCAGCTTCGTGCTCGGCTCCACTGCCCGCGGGCCGATGCGCGGCCCGGATCTCCCCGCATTCACCAGTGCCACCGAGGCAGCCGCCTTTGTTGCGCAACGCGGTGGGCGCATCGTCACGCTGAAAGACATCGACGCCGACACCCTCGCCCGCTTGCGTGACGCCAGCCACGCCGCGCATTCAGGCTGAGGCACAGCGCGCCGGACAAAAAAATGGAGGCCTCGCGGGCCTCCATTCTGTTTGTGTCGCAGCCCTGCGGGGCTGCAGACGATTACTGCGATTTTGCGACCATGTAATCGACCGCCGCCATCACTTCCTCATCCTTCAGGGTTGCCGCACCGCCGCGCGCCGGCATCATGCCTTTCTCACCGGTGAATCCCTCGAGTGCATGCTTGTGCAGGACGTCCATGCCCTGGGCGATACGGGGAGCCCATTCATCCTTGTTGCCCGGCATCGGCGCACCGGCCACACCCGCTGCATGGCACAGCGCACAGGTCTTCTTGTACACGCTTTCGCCCGCAGCATTCGCAGGCGCTACAGATGCCGGCGCCGGAGCCGGGGCTGCGGCGACCGGGGCGGGAGCAGGCGCAGCGGGCGCCGCCGTGCCCTGAGCCGAACCGGAATCCTGGCCGCCACACGCGGCAAGCAGGGCCGAGAGGGCTGCGGCCACGATCAAGGTGTTCTTGTTCATCTGTTTTCTCCGTCAATTCCAGGGGGTTCAAAGAGCCGGGCCATGTCGTCTCACCGGCAATGCCTGCATGCTAGCGAACGCGTCCCCGGATTGGATTGACTGCAATCAATTCACGATTTTCGAACACCGCTTCAGGCCTGAAGCGTGGCTGATGACAAGGCGGTGCGGACCAGTCTCACCGCAGGTCCGTGCGCGCTGGCCTCAACCCCGAAACCAAGGCCTTTCGCGAATTCGAGCATGCGCGTATTGGTCGCCAGAATCTGTCCGTACATCGTCTTCAATCCCCGGCTTCTGGCATGCCGGATCAGCGCCTTCATCAGGCGGCGGCCCACCCCGCTTCCCTGCCAGGCATCGGTCACCACAAGGGCAAACTCACAGCTCATGCCGTCGGGCTCGATACAGTAACGGGCAGCAGCAATCTCCACCGCCTCACCTGCGGCCTGAGCAAGCACGATGAATTCCGTGCATTCATGCGGGTCGGGGTCGCACAGCCCCTGCAACTCTGCCTCGGCAAACTGAAAGTCACCGCGCCCGAAGCGGAAATAGCGTGCGCCATACGACAATCCGCGCAGAAAGGATCGCGATCTGGCGATATCGGCCGGACATACCGGGCGCAACAACAGCTGGCTGCCATCGCGGCCTACCCAGGTTTCCTCGATGTCGCCACGGACGGCAGCGCGCGTACCGCAGCACGTGCCGGCATCGGGCGCGACGAACAAGGGCAAGGCCGGCAGACGGGCGGACTTAAACGGCGACTCGGTCGACATAAGCGGAAATCATCAGAGAGGTCTGAGCGGACAGCTGTCCAGGCCCCATCCCGACGCCGAACGACGCTTCGACTTGAACCGGAGAATCCTGTGCTGACGCTTGAATGCTCGCGCTTGAGCATCGCTCGCCAAGGTTGCGAGCGCATTACAGAAGCATGACAAGAGCCAGGCCAAGGCGCCACCCATGCCCCTGCTGCTATGCTTGCAGCCCGTTCCACGCGCCGCCGGACACCGGCACCGCCCCATTCACCGACGCCGGAAGCAGGCATGACTCCCGACCGCGAAGCCCCCGCAGCCCTTGCCGGACGCCCCCTCTACGAACCGATTGCGGAACTGCTCGCGCGCTTTGCCGATACGACGCTGCCGGACACCGGCCAGCTCGACCTGCTGTTGCAGCACACCGCCGCCCACACGCTCAAGACCGGCGGCAGGCCGATCCGCTTCGTCGCGCCGCCAACCGTGCTGCCCGCCTACGAGTCACATATCTTTGAGACGGGTGAAGTACCCACCCGGCCCGATGACTGGCACGACTTCTTCAATGCACTGGCATGGTGTGTATGGCCGCGGACGAAATCCCGCTGCAACGCGCTTCACATGCAGGAGATGCAGGCACGCAAGGACGCAGGCCTGAGCGGACGCGGGCCGATGCGCGACACCCTCACACAGTTCGACGAATGCGGCATCGTGGTGGTGTCGTCCAGCGCCGAGATCACCGCGCTGCTCGCGGCCCATGCATGGGAGGAAGCGTTCTGGGAACGACGCGCGCAGCTGATCGGGAGCACGCGCTTTCTGATCATCGGCCATGGCATCTGGGACCAGTTGCGCCAGCCCTTTATCGGTCTGTGCGCCAAGGCCATTTACCGCGTCGTCGATCCAGCGTGGCTCAGACTCCCGCCCTCCGAGGCGCAGGCCGAGTGCGATGCCTGGCTCGCCGCCCATCTGTCAGACCCGGCCACGGTGCTGACGCCGCGCGCGCTGTCGCCCCTGCCGCTACTGGGCATTCCGGGCCTCACGCCGGACAGCGAATGCCGCGACTACTATCGCGACACCCGCCAGTTCCGGCCGCGGCGCGCGCGCTGAGGCAGATCAGCCGCCCGAGCACCCGCAGCCATTGCCGCCGCCGCAGCTGCCGGCCGCCGGGCCTGCCGCGGCAGTACCCGCAGCGGCCTCACTCACCTGCACACTGAAGTCGATGACGATGTTGCCCGGCTCGCGTGCCACGTAGGCAATGCCGACCTGGCGGCCATAGCGCTGCTGGATCTGGTCGAGCAGCGGCAAGGGGTCGTGGTCGTTTACGAAGCGCATGGTTTCACCGTCGGACAAAGCCTCGAGTGCGCCGAAAATGGCTGCATGGCGAAATCGCTTGGCAACGCCACGCGCGTCAAAAGAATGAACTGCAGTATCGAACATCGCGGTCTCTTCCATCAGGGTTTGGTCCGGACTTTCATTGCGGCCGGTATCGCATCGACCCGCATCCTGATCCAGCCGGCGACAACAATCCTTGAGGAAAAACAAGAAACGCCCCGCGTTTCGCGCGCGCTTCGCCTGCCCGTTCTGTGCCCTGCGTCCGACATCGCCGGGCGACTGCTTTATACTTCGGCCCAACGCAGAAGGACGGATTGCTTCCGACAGGTCCGCTTCGTCGACATGTGGTCGCCACGGCCGACTTCCACGGGCGGGCTTCGCCGTCATGGCCTCGCCAGACTGCCGCCCTCAGCACCACTGCACCACATCGATTTACCGGCCTCGCGGCACCGTGCTGCCAACAGGCCATCCACCGGAGTTTCACCAGCATGATCACCCTCAAGAGCGTCACCCTGCGCCGCAGCGCCAAGGTGCTGCTCGACAACGCATCCGTTACCCTGAACCCGGGCGAAAAGGTCGGCCTGGTCGGGCGCAACGGCGCCGGCAAATCCACCCTGTTCGCACTGCTCAACGGCACCCTGCACGAAGACTCGGGCGACTTCAGCATTCCCGCACACTGGCGCATGGCGCAGGTGGCGCAGGACATGCCGGAAACCGATCAGTCCGCCACCGACTTCGTCATCGAGGGCGACGTCGCCCTGCTCGCTGCGCAGAAGGAAGTGACTGCGGCAGAAGCGGGGGACGATGGCGAACGCATGGCCTACGCCTACATGGCCCTGCACGACGCCGGCGCGCATGACGCCCAGGCGCGCGCGCAGGCGCTGATCCTCGGTCTCGGCTTCAAGACCACCGAGCTGTGCAACCCGGTCAACAGCTTCTCCGGCGGGTGGCGCATGCGCCTGCAGCTGGCACGCGCACTGATGTGTCCGTCCGACCTGCTGCTGCTAGACGAACCGACCAACCACCTCGACCTCGACGCGCTGGTGTGGCTCGAAGCGTGGCTCAAGCGCTATGACGGCACCCTGGTGGTGATCAGCCATGACCGCGAGTTTCTGGACGCGATCACCAACGTCACGCTGCACATCGACAACAGCAAGCTCACGCGCTACGGCGGCAACTACAGCACCTTCGAAGACACCCGCGCGCAGCAGATGGAGCTGCAGCAGAACGCCTACGCCAAGCAGCAGGACAAGATCGCCCACCTGCAGAAGTTCATCCAGCGCTTCAAGGCCAAGGCGAGCAAGGCCAAGCAGGCACAGAGCCGGGTCAAGGCCCTCGACCGCATGGAGCGCCTGGCACCGGTGCTGGCAAGCGCCGACTTCACCTTCGAGTTCAAGGAGCCGGTCAGCCTGCCCAACCCGATGCTGACCATGGAGCACGCCTGCTTTGGCTACCCGCCTCCCGAGGACGCGCCGGCCGGCACACCGCCCACCACCATCGTGCGCAATGTCAGCAAGTCGGTGATGGCGGGCCAGCGCATCGGCATTCTCGGTGCCAACGGTCAGGGCAAGTCGACCGTGGTCAAGACCGTTGCCCGCGCCCTCAAGGCCACGGCCGGCGAGATCACCGAAGGCAAGGGCCTCAACATCGGCTACTTTGCGCAGCAGGAACTCGACGTGCTGCGTCCGCAGGACAATCCGCTCGAACACATGGTGCGCATGGCCCGCGAAGGCCTGCCTGCCGGCCAGAGCGGACGCGAGCAGGATCTGCGCAACTTCCTCGGCACCTTCAACTTCAGCGGCGACATGGTCAAGCAGGCCGTCGGCACCATGAGCGGTGGCGAGAAGGCGCGCCTGGTGCTGTGCATGCTGGTGTGGCAGCGCCCCAACCTGCTGCTGCTCGACGAGCCGACCAACCACCTCGACCTCGCCACCCGCGAGGCGCTGGCGATGGCGCTCAACGAGTTCGAAGGCACGGTGATGCTGGTCAGCCACGACCGTTCGCTGCTGCGTTCGGTGTGTGACGAGTTCTGGCTGGTTTCGCATGGCGGCATCGAGCCTTTCGACGGCGACCTCGACGATTACCAGCGCTACCTGCTCGACGAAGCCAAGCGTGCCCGCGAAGAACTGAAAGAGTCACTGAAGAGCCCGGCAAAGGAAGTCGCCCCGGTCGCTGCGCCGGTCAAGGCGGCCGCAAAGCCGAGCCCGGAGGCGGTCAAGGTGCTCAGGCGCGACCTGGGCAAGGTCGAGCAGCGCATCCTCGAACTGCAGACGCAGAAGCATGCGCTTGAGGCCCGCCTCGCTGCACCGCTGCCGCCGCAGGAGATCGGCGAGATCGGTATCCAGGTGCAGAAGCTGACCGAAGAGCTCGACGCCCAGGAGGAAATCTGGCTCGATCTCTCGACCCGGATCGAAGAAGCAACACAATAAGCTGACAGCAGATAACAGGATGCCCCCCCCAACCCTGGCATGAGAGGAGTTTCCACATGGACACAGTGATTGATTTTCTGAACACGATCTTCTGGGGCTATGTGCTCATCTACGGACTGCTCGCGGTTGGGGTGTTCTTCACGCTGCGGCTGGGCTTCCTGCAGATCGTTCATTTCCCCGAGATGATCCGGGCCATTCGCGGTTCGCGCAGCGCCGACCGCGAGGGCATCTCGCCCTTTCAGGCCCTGTGTACCAGCCTCGCCTCGCGCGTCGGCACGGGCAACCTGGCCGGGGTGGCGGTTGCACTCTACCTGGGCGGCGCCGGCGCGATCTTCTGGATGTGGATGGTGGCTTTCGTCGGCATGGCGACGGCCTACGCGGAAAGCACCCTCGCCCAGCTCTACAAGGTGCGCAACGAGGACGGACAGTTTCGTGGCGGCCCGGCGTTCTATATTGCGAGAGGCCTGGGCGCGCCGTGGGCGGCTTCAATCTTTTCCGTCTGCCTGATCCTGTCCTTCGGCCTCATCTTCAACGCGGTGCAGGCGAACTCGATCTCCAGCGCAGTCGAAGCCGCATTCGGCATCCCGAAGATCGCTGTCGGACTGGGTATCGCGGTACTGGCCGGCATCGTCATCTTTGGCGGCATCCGCGGCATCGCCCGCTTCGCCGAACTGGTCGTACCGTTCATGGCCGGTGCCTATGTGCTGGTCGCGCTTGCGGTCATGGCCCTCAACATCGGTGAGGTTCCGGACGTCCTGATGCATATCGTGCGCTCTGCTTTCGGCCTTGAAGAGGCGGTCGGCGGTGTCGCCGGCTCGGTTGCCGCGGCCATGCTCAACGGCGTGAAGCGCGGGCTTTTCTCGAACGAAGCCGGCATGGGCAGCGCGCCCAACGCAGCGGCCACGGCATCGCCCGATCCGCACCACCCGTCGTCGCAGGGCTTCGTGCAGGCGTTCGGCGTGTTCATCGACACCATCGTGATCTGCACCGCAACCGCGGTGATGATCCTGCTTTCTGGGGCGCTGGAGCCCGGCTCCGGGCTCACCGGCACCGAGCTCACCCAGGCCGCACTGACGGTGCACCTGGGCGCATTCGGCACCTATTTCGTCGCCATCGCAATTTTCTTCTTCGCCTTCACATCCATTGTCGCCAACTACGCCTACGCCGAGAACGCCCTCACCTATCTCGGAGTCGGTCACCACGCCGGGCTGACCGTCCTGCGTATCGCCGCCCTCGCCATGGTGGTGTGGGGTGCGCTGCAGAGCGTGGCAACGGTGTTCAACGCAGCAGACGCATCGATGGGACTGATGGCGTCCATCAACCTGGTGGCCATCCTGCTGCTGTCGGGCACGGTCGCGAAACTGACCAAGGACTATCTGGAGCAGCGTCGTGCGGGCCTGACGCCGCATTTCCACGCGGCCAAGTACCCCGAGCTCAAGGGCGAGTTCGACCCCACCATCTGGACCGAGCGCTGACGATGACCGCGCATGCGCCTGCGGCAACCCCGCAAGCGCATGCCGGCGCCCGAAATCGGGGAGGCACGACCACCGCCCCGATGTCCGTCACACCGTCGCGATCACCGCATCGGACAGCGTCTTGAGCGCCGGCATCGGCGCTGCCGAGCGCAGACGGATCATGCCGGTCGGAACATGCGCAAACTCCTCGGGCAGGGTCTCGACCACCAGACCGGAGAAATGCGGTGACTGCTCGACGACCCGGCGCGGCATCAGCGTCCACCCGAGGCCGACGGCAACACAGCCGAGGATGCCTTCCAGCGTCCCGAACTCCATCGCATCCGCCATCGCGTTGCCGGATGCGCGCTGCCACGACAGTGCGCGCGTCCGGTAGGCACAGCCCTCGCGAAAGATGATCAGCGGCTGACTGACCGGGCTGGTGCCGGACGCACTGACCTGAACCAGCTCTTCCACCACCAGTTCGTCGAAATGCAGGTCGGCATGCATGACCGGCCCCGCAACAAAGGCGCAATCGAGCTTGTGGTCGATCACCATCTCGGCCAGTGCGGCGCTGGTCTGCGTCTGCACCCTCAGCTCCAGGCCCGGATGGGCGGCTCGCACCGCTTTCAGCGCAGCGGGCAGATGCAGGGCGGCGAAGGTCTCCATCGAGCCCACACGCAGCTCGCCCGTGCTCTCCCCCACCAGGCGCACGGCGGCGCTGGTCTGACGTTCGAGCTGGAGCATCTGGCGCGCGTAATCGAGCAACACCCGCCCCGAAGGCGCCAGCTCCATGCCGCGCCCCTTGCGGAAGAACAGCTCCGCGCCGAGCTCCTGCTCCAGGCGCTGGATGCGGTTGGTGACATTGGACTGCACGGTGTTGAGCTTGCGCGAGGCGGCAAGAATGCCGCCCTCCTCAACCACCGCCTGAAAGGTGCGCAGCGCGACCAGCTCCATGTCCATATCTCCAATACAGAACACTCAGTTCTAAACAAATCATTTGCACAGATAGCTTACGCTGTTTAAGGTAGCTCCACAAAGAACCATGGATGCATACCGTGAGCGACCAGAGACAACGCATCAAAGTACTCAGCGCCGGCATTTTCAGCCTCATCCTGGTGATGGGTGTGGCGCGCTTCTCGTATACGCCGCTCCTGCCGCTGATGCAGCAGCAGGCCGGTCTCGGCGTGGCCGAGGCGGGCTGGCTTGCGGCCATCAACTACGCCGGCTACCTGTGCGGCGCAATCGTCGCCTCGCTCATCAGCGACCTGGTGCTCAAGGACAAGCTGTACCGCATCGGTCTGGTGGTGGCCATCCTCAGCACCGCGATGATGGGGCTGAGTACCGACACCACGGTGTGGGCGGTGTCACGCTTCATTGCCGGCCTGAGCAGCGCGGCCGGCATGCTGCTCGGCACCGGCCTGATCCTGAACTGGCTGATCCGCCACAATCACCGCAGCGAACTCGGCATTCACTTCGCCGGCATCGGCCTGGGCATCGCCGGCTGCGCGATTGCGGTGGCCCTGATGAATCAATGGCTCGACTGGCGCGAGCAGTGGTTCGCCTTCACCGTCATCGGCTGTCTGCTGCTGTACCCGGCGCTGCGCTGGCTGCCGCCGCCCGACCGCAGCGGCCTCACCACGACCGGGCAGAAACTGGTGGACAAGCCGCCCAGCCCGCTCTTCATGCGGCTGTTCATGGCGGCGTATTTCTGCGCCGGTGTGGGCTACGTAGTCAGCGCCACCTTCATCGTCGCCATCGTCGACCAACTGCCCGGCCTCAGCGGACAGGGCACGCTGGTGTTCATGGCCATCGGCATCGCCGGCACACCGTCGTGCTTCAACTGGGATCTGATTGCGCGCCGCACCGGCGACCTCAATGCGCTGATCCTGGCTGCAGTGTTGCAGATCGTCGGCATCCTGCTGCCGGTCGTGGTCGGCGGGCTCGTCGCCACGGTGTTTGGCGCACTGCTGTTCGGCGGCACCTTCATCGGCATGGTGAGCCTGGTGCTGACCATGGCGGGCCGTTACTATCCGACCCGCCCCGCCAAGATGATGGGCAAGATGACGCTTTCCTATGGCGTGGCGCAGATCATCGGCCCCGCCGTGACCGGCTGGCTCGCAACCCATCTCGGCAGCTACAACGGCGGCCTCTACATGGCTGCGGCGGTGATGGTCGTCGGCACGGTGCTGCTGCTGATGCTCAAGGTCGTCGAAAAGCGCGACGCTGCCGCCGCACTCGATCTGGCGCGCTGCGCGCAGACCTGACCGTATTCCGCCCGGGAGGCCCCATGCATCAGGTCAAGGCACTCATCTTCGACGTCTTCGGCACGCTGGTCGACTGGCGCACTTCCATTGCACGCGAGACCCGCAAGGCGCTCTCGCCGCTTGGCATCGACACCGACTGGCTGGCATTCGCAGATGCGTGGCGCAACGAATACCAGCCCGCCATGGAAGAGGTCAGGTCCGGCCATGTCCCGTTCTGCAAGCTCGACCGCCTGCACCGCCGCAACCTCGACATCGTGCTCGAACGTGCCGGCCTCGACCGCGTCGATGAGGCCGTGCGGCGCGAACTCAACCTGGCGTGGCACCGGCTCGACGCCTGGCCCGATGTATCACCGGGGCTGCACCGCCTGAAAGCGCAGTTCCGCCTCGCCCCCTGCTCCAACGGCAACATCTCGCTGATGGTCGATCTCGCGCGGCGCAACGACTTCCCCTGGGATGCCATCCTCGGCGCGGAACTGGCGCGCGACTACAAGCCCAAGCCGGCCGTCTATCTCGCCGCGGCCGGGGCCTTCGACCTCGAACCGGGCGAAACGATGATGGTGGCCGCCCACACATCAGACCTCGCAGCCGCGGCCGCAGCGGGCTTGCGAACCGCCTTCATCGCGCGCCCGGACGAATGCGGACCGGGCATGGGTGAGACCGCCGCAGGCACCACAGTGGATGTCTCCTGCGCCAGCCTGCTTGAGCTGGCCGCAGCGCTCGAAACCTAGTCGCCCTGATGGCCGCGAGCATGAAGCAGCTTGCCGCGAAGATCCAGCGCCGGCTGCTTCATGCTCGCGGCAAGCTGCTCGAGCTGCGTCGCGGCCGCCACGCCCAGCATCTGACCGAAGCTGCCAAGCAGGACCGAAGGCGCCACACTCGCCGCACGCATGAGCCTGAGCTGAACCGGAACGGCGGGCAACAGCCGGACCAGGCGCACGCGCGCAGCATCCAGCGTGGCCGCCGTGAATCCATCGACAAAGGCGTAGGCCAGGCCCTTTTCCACCAGCGCGCCGGCAAGCACGTAGGTCTGGACGCGAAACGCCTCCCGCACCTGCCAGCCGGCAGCATCGAGCAGCGCTGACAGGGCTTCGCCCAGCGGCGTCGCATCCGAGAGCGTGACGCAGGGTTGCGACTGCAGCCACAGAAAGCCATCGGCCGCGCGCTGACGCGCCAGCCAGGACTGCGGCACCGCCAGCATGATTTCACTCTCGCACAGCACCGATGCGCTGATCGCGACATGCGCCGGTGGCTCGAGCGCGATGCCGGCGTCGATCTCGAGCGCCAGCAGGTGCTCCTCGATTTCGCGGGTGTGGATCGCCCACAGGTCGCACTGCACGTCGGGGTGATGCGCGCTCAGGGCGCACAAGGTGTCGGGCAGCAGTTGTGAAGCGAGCGACGGCGTCGCCGCCACGCGCAACAGCCCCGATGCACCGCGCCGGAGGTTGGCTGCCAGCGTGTCGATGCGTTCGATCTCGGCATAGGCACGCTTGACCTGAACCAGCAGCGCCTCGGCTTCGGGCGCAGGCGAGAGGCGACCGCCTGCACGCTCGAACAGCGCGAAGCCGAGTGTTGCTTCGGCATGCCGGAGCACACGCGACACGACGGGTTGCGACACATGCAGCATGCGCGCCGCGCCGCTCACCGAGCCGCTGAGCATCACCGCCCGGAACACTTCGATATGTCGCAAGCGCACGATCCATGCTCCAAAGACATGAGATAGACAATCATCCGCAATCGCCCCGCCGCCCGCAAGACGTACATTCATAAGCGGGTAAGGGATGAACATTCCGGCGGAGTGGGCGCGCGGCAATGTCGCGCATACATGAGCATGAGGACATGGATATCACAATCGTAGGCGGCGGTATCGTCGGCCTCGCAAGCGCCTGGTTTCTGCGCGCAGACGGACATCAGGTCACCGTGGTCGATGCGTGCGAGCGCGTCGGACAGGGGGCAAGCCATGCCAATGGCGGCCAGCTCTCCTACCGCTATGTCGCCCCGCTCGCCGAACCGGGCGTGCTGGCCAAGATCCCGGGCTGGATGCTGCGCAGCGATGCCCCCATACGCTTCAAGCCCGCTTTCGACAGACGGCAATGGGCATGGATCGCGCAGTTCCTGCGTGCATGCAACGGCCACGATCAGGCCGCCTCGATTGCCAGCCTGCTGCCCCTGTCGCTGTACAGCAGACGCCTGATGGATGAGCTGCGCAAGACCACGGACTTCGACTTCGCCTGGCGTCGCAACGGCAAGCTGGTACTCCACCGCGACCCGGCGAGCTTCGCCGCCGCACGCCGCCTGCTCGCATCGAGCCCCGGCGCCGATGGCGAGCAGTGCGCACTGGATGCACGCGGCTGCCTCGACGTCGAACCGGCGCTCGAGCGCATGGCCCCACACCTCGCCGGCGGCATTCACACCCCGAGCGAGGAGGTGGGCGACTGCCTCGCACTGTGTGAAGCGCTGCAACGGGGCCTGCGCCACGGCCCCGGTGCGGTGACCTTCCGCATGTCAGAGCGGGTCGAGCGCATCGAACTGGCTGCGGGCCGCTATCAAGCACTGCAGACCGACCGGGGCCACATCCGGGGCGACGCCTGCGTGATCGCTAACGGGGTGGATGCGGGGAGCCTGCTGCGCAGCGTCGGGGTTGGCGTGCCGATCTATCCACTGAAGGGCTACAGCATCAGCGCGCCCCTTGTCGCGCCGGGCAAAGCGCCGGAAATCAGCATCACCGACTTTCAGCGCAAAGTCGTCTACGCACGGATCGGAGATCAGCTCCGGGTCGCAGGCATGGCCGACATCGTTGGCCACGACCGCAGCATCAGGCCCGCCCGCATCGAGCTCCTGAAGCGTGAAACCGCAGAGAATTTCGGCACGGCAGCAGACCTCGCCCAGGCGCGGGAATGGTGCGGCCTGCGTCCCGCGACACCCAGCGGGCGGCCCATCATCGGCGCATCTAGAATCCCCGGCGTATGGCTCAACCTCGGTCAGGGCGCCCTCGGTTTCACGCTGGCTGCGGGGTCGGCCCGGGTGCTGGCCGACCGCATGAGCGGAGGCACTCCGGCCATCCCCGACGCGCCATTTGCACCCCCTGCCTGAGTGCGGCAAACCCGCTTATCGACGACACGCCGCGGGGCGTACAATCGCCCCGCCCGCGCCATCAAGCGCCCCACCCAGGATTCCTTGTGCACACCGACAAGCCGCTGTTCCAGCTTCACGCCGAAATCGATGACCGCGTCGATGCCATCCGCGCCGAACGTGCAGACTGGCTGTGCGGCAAGGGCTGTGACAGCTGCTGCCGGCGACTCGCCGACATCCCCAGACTGACGGCTGCGGAATGGGACCTGCTGCAGGACGGGCTGAAGCAGATGACGGCAGCACGGGTCGAGGACATCGACCGCAAGATCGCCGCGCTGGCCGACACACACACCCGCCCCGTCGTCTGCCCGCTGCTCGATGAAGCCTCCGGCGCCTGCCCGGTCTATGCGCAGCGCCCGGTGGCCTGTCGTACCTACGGCTTCTATGTGCAGCGCGAACTCGGGCTCTACTGCAGCGATATCGAATCGCAGGTGGCCGAGGGCATGCTGAGCGACGTCGTGTGGGGCAATCACGACGCAATCGATCAGCAACTCGCCGGACTGGGCGATGGCCGGCCGCTGACAGAATGGTGGCGCGGCGAAACGGGTGGGATCCGCCGTTCGCCGGCGGCCTGAATGCAGTGCCCTGCACCGACTGCTGCCGGCCATGAAACATCGCCCGCACGGCGGCCTCCTGCGCATGTTTTGCATGTGCGACAATGCCGCATGAACACTCAGGACGATCGATCGAAGCCCCAACGCCGGCACCCGGCCCCAGCCCAGCTCTTTGCCCCGACCGCGGCGGCAGCCCGCGCCAGCGGACCGACTGCACAGCCCTGTCGCATTCTGCAGTGATGATGCCGGCAGACGTCGAAAACAGGCTGATGCAAGAGGCGGCGCCCCTGCTCATGGGCCTTCTCAGCAATGAGCTGAGCGGTGTCTACGTCATCCAGGGCGATCGCTTCATCTTCGTCAACCAGCGCCTGGCAGACCTGTTCGGCTACACACCCGAGGTCTTGTGCGCCGGCATGGGGCCGACGCAACTGATCGCCCCGGCCTATCAACCCCTGGCCAAGCGCGAGATCGACCGCCGCCTGTCGGGCGAAGTCAAATCGAGCTTCTTCAATTTCGAAGGCGTACGCAGCGACGGCAGCAGGCTCGACGTCGAGGTCTTCGGCGTTGCCACCACGTTCTCCGGAAAGCCAGCGATCATCGGCATCCTGCTCGACGTCTCCGAGCGGTGCAAGGCAGAGCGCGCGGTGGCCGACCAACTGCGCTTCATCGAGCAACTGGTCGACACCATCCCCAGCCCGGTCTTCTTCAAGGATGAGTCCGGCCGCTACTTGGGCTGCAATGCAGCCTTCGAAGACTACCTGGGACAGACACGCGATCAGATCATCGGGCGCTCGGTCTACGACATTTCGCCAAAGGATCTGGCCGACCGGTATTTTGCTGCCGACGAAGCCCTTTTCAGGCAGGGCGGCAAGCAGACCTATGAGGCGAGCATTGCCTATGCAGACGGCACACGTCATGACGTCGTGTTCAACAAGGCGACCTTCAACAATGCACGTGGAGAACTGGGCGGACTGGTGGGCGTCATGCTGGACATCTCCGAACGCAAGCGCATGGAACAGGCGGTCTGGCACGAGGCGAACTACGACGCCCTGACCGGCCTTCCCAACCGGCGCCTGTTCCATGACCGGCTGCGCGAGGAAGTCAAACGCAGCCAGCGCGGCGGCGGACGGTTCGCCCAGCTGTTCATTGATCTCGACCGCTTCAAGGAGGTCAACGACACCCTTGGCCACGATCTCGGCGACAAGCTGCTGGTCGAGGCTGCGGCACGTATCAGCAAGTCCGTGCGTACCAGCGATACCGTATCGCGGCTTGGCGGAGACGAGTTCGTGGTGATCGCGCCCGGCATCGCAGACAAGAACGCTGCTGGCGCCATTGCCCAGCACATCATCGAGCAGATGCAGATGCCGTTCGATCTCGACGGCAAGCTGGCCTATGTATCGGCCAGCATCGGTATTGCCTTCTACCCCGACGACAGCACCGAAATGGACACCCTGCTCGGTTACGCGGACCAGGCCATGTACGCTGCCAAGGCCCAGGGCAGAAACGGCTTCTGCTACTTCGCGCAGCCGATGCAGGTCAGTGCGATGCAGCGCCTCCAGACCGGAAACGATTTGCGCAGCGCGGTAAAGGGCGAGCAACTCGTCGTGCACTATCAGCCCATCGTCGACCTTTCCGACAACCGTATCGTCAAGGCGGAAGCCCTGGTGCGCTGGCTGCATCCGGTACGGGGTCTGCTCGGGCCCGACGAGTTCATTCCGGTCGCCGAGGACATCGGGGTCATCTCCGAGATCGGACAGTGGGTGTTCGAACGCGCGATGCAAATGGCAAGCCGGTGGCATGCATTACGCGGACTGAAGGCAGACGCATACACCGCCGAAGCCGGCATCCAGATCAGCGTCAACATGTCCCCGCGCCAGTTCATAAGCGGCAGCAGCGCAGGCTGGATCGAGCACCTGCGACAAGACGGGCTGCCTGCAAGCGCCCTGGGCGTCGAGATCACCGAAGGCCTCCTGCTCGATACCCGTCCGGTCGTGATCGAAGCCCTGATGGCCTTCCGCGACGCCGGCGTCCAGGTGAGCATCGACGACTTCGGCACCGGTTACTCGGCAATGTCCTACCTCAAGAAATTCGATATCGACTACCTCAAGATCGATCGCTCCTTCGTCCGCGACCTCACCACCGACGCCTCCGACCTGGCCATCGCCGAGGCAATGATCGTGATGGCGCACAAACTCGGCATGAAGGTGGTCGCCGAAGGGGTCGAAACCGCTGCACAGCGCGACCTCCTGCGCAGCGCGGGATGCGACTACGCGCAGGGCTACCTGTTTTCGCGGCCGCTTGACGAGGAAGCTTTTGCACGCCTGCTTGAAACGTCCAGCCTCATTGCGACCGAGGCAGCATGAAGGCCGAACCGCGTTTTAGTCCAGTCGGCTTTGAGCCGACCGCCGAGCAGCGTGCAATTCAGACCCACAGCGCGCGCTACATCATTGCCATGGCCAATGCCGGCGCGGCCAAGACCACCACGCTCGCGCTGCGCATCGCCGAATCGGTCAAGCGTGGCGTATCGCCCGATCACATCGTGGCCCTGTGCTTTTCTGCTGAAGCGGCAAGGGTGCTCAAGACACGCCTGGTCGAGATCGGTCTCGACGACAGACTGGCGCGCCGCGTGCGCTGCACGACCTTCGACGAGTTTGCGCTTCAGGTGCTGCGCGATCACGAGGGGCGGGAAACGCCCTTTCTGCCCAGTTTCGAAGACGTCGCACCGCACGTGCGCAGTGCCGTGACCGAAGTCCAGCGCATCAACGCCGCACGGCGCAACCCGCGCGAGCTCTGGCTGCCCGAACACAACGCCCCGATCGCCGACTTTCTGAAGATCGTCCGCCAGATGAAGGCGCAACAGGTCTCCCCCGAGATCGATGATGACGACAGCGTCGCCTCTCGGGCGGAAGCGCTCAACGTGCCGGAAGGCCTGTTCGCGCTCTTCCGTCAGCTGGAGAAGGCCCGTGCCGGCGATGGCGACGGCTGTGCCTGGCGCACCGAGTTCGACGCCACCTACGATCTGGCCATGCTGCTCACGCAAGGCAACGTGCCGGTCAGCCTGCCGGGCTATCGCGTGGTCATCGCCGACGAACTGCAGGACATGAACCCCGCCACCCTCACCTGTCTCGAGCACCTGATCGAGCATGGTCGTGCCTGGTTCACTGGTGCGGGCGACTTCGATCAGGTCATCCACCGCTGGGCAGGCGCGGACGCCAGCTTCCTGAGCGCGCGGCTGGGCGCAAACTGGAGCGGCGTAAAGCGTCTGCCGCTCACCATCACCTTCCGCCACGGCCCGGCAATGGCCGTCGCCACCCATTTCCTGAAGAGCAAGCCCGTCGAATCCGGCCGCGACCACGACGCACGGCTGCGGCTGGTGCGCTACGCCGACAGCGAGGACGAAGCCGGAAAACTGGTTTCAGCCCTGCTCGACTGGCAGCAACGCAGCAAGCGACTGGACGCCAGCGCCGTCATTCTGCGCGCCCCGCATCAGTCGATCGCGATCGAGAACGCCTTGTTGCGCGCGGGCATCGGCTGGCGGCTGGAAGGACTGCAGAGCTACCTGCTGCGCTCCGAAATTCTGATGTTGCGGGGCGTGATCGCCTTCGCGCTGGAAGACTACGAATCCATCCCCGGTGTGGACAAGCGCTTCCAGGTCCTGCAGGCACTCGAACTGTGGCAGGAGCTATCCTGGGGTGACCGCCGCCTCGAAGACCTCAAGACCGCCGCCGCACAGCCCGAACTTTTCGACGCCTTCCTCAAGGGCAGGCTGCTGCGTCCGCAAACCCTTGCGGACACCTCCGCAGCCGAGCTCTCGGACGAAGCCGAAACCCGCGCCGCCCACCGCCTGCTCGACCAGATCCGGCGCCTGCGCCGCGAGGGACAGCACGACGAGGCCAACGCCCTGCTCCGCCAGCAACATGAGGCGGCCGAAACCATCGACGAGGCCCCGGCGCAGCGCAACGCCCGTCTGCGCCTGACGCAGGCCCTCGCCACCCTGCGCGACGGCCCCGTCGACGAACCCGCGCATCTGGCCCTGGGCCGGGCGGTCGCCATCCTCGACCTGCACGGCGTAGCCAGACGCCTTTTCATCGACCCAGCCACCGCAGACATGGTGGCGAGATCGGTGGATGGCTTCCTCGACGCTGCGCGTATCAGCAAGCAGCCGCTGCGCGAGTTTGCACAATGGCTGCGCAGTGCAGAAGAGAAATCGGCAGAACTGCGCAAGCGCAAGACCGTGCTGCTGTGCACGGTCGAAGCGGCAAAAGGACAGGAGTTCGACGCCGTCATGCTGCCCGGCCTGGCCGACGGAAACTTCCCGCTTGCGGGCTGGGACCGCACCGAAGAGCACAACCGCTTCTACGTCGCCGTGACCCGCATGCGCGACGAGCTGACACTGTTCGCCCCGGAGACGGACGCCAGGCTCAGCCCCTTCGTGAGTGCGATGAAGCTCGATACGGCAGTCGCCCGCGGCCGCACCCTGCTCGACGCCCGCCTTACCGGGCACGCCACGCCGGACTTCTAGGGCAAGCCTGCAGGCGCTTGCTGCAGAATCTGCAAGCTCTGCCTCAGCTGTGCGGCGAAGGCTTCTGTTATCTGCGATCTTGGCGTATGCGCAGGAAAGAGGATGCCGACCCGAAACGGCACAACCGGCCTGAATGGCTTGAATACGATCTGCTTCGCGCACGCGAAGGACGCGTAACTTGCGACCGTGATCGGATCCATGAGGCAGACCCCCAGACCGCGCTCGACAAAGCGCAATGCCGGGATGAAGAAGCGCGTACGCAGGCGCACGCTCAGCTGACAGCCTGCGGCATCAAACGCCCTGCTCAAGGAGTGAACGGTGACATGATCGGGATAGAGCGTGATCATGGGTTCGCCGTCGAGCAACTGCGGCGTGAGAACCGGCGCGCTTGCCAGCGCATGGTCTGCCGGTACTGCACAGACGCACTCCAGATCGAAGATCTCGGCCTCGATCGATGGCAGGGGTCCGGTGATCTCCGCAAGGGCCACATCGTACTGGGCGGAGGCGGTCCATTCCTTGATGCCGTCTGACGTGCGTGTCTGCATGGACACCTGCACTTTCGGGTGCTCGTCGAGGAAGTCGGCGATCAGGTCCGGCATGAACGAGTACGAGGGGCCAGGCATGCAGCCGATGCGCAGAAAACCGTACTGCTTGTTCTGTATGTCCTTGATCGTCTGCGATACGTCGTTAATTCTCGAGAAAATTCCTTCGATCTCGGAGTAGAGGTAGTTTGCCTCGGGCGTCGGATAGAGACGTTTCTTGCGCCGCTCGAAGAGCTGAAAGCCGATCTCTGCCTCAAGCGCGGCAATCATCATGCTCACCGCCGGCTGTGTCTTGAACAGCCGCGTGGCCGCCTCTGACACCGATCCCGTCAGCATCACAGCCCGGAAAGCTTCCATCTGTCGAAGGTTCATATGGCAATAATATCAGCCAATCTGATCAACTCTTCAGGATTTAAGATTTGTTCTTATGCGAAAACTTGACCAATATCAAAAAAACGCAACAGATTTGTTACACCAGGCAACAGTTTCAAGAGCGCAGCAAACGACAGTCAAGGTCTCCAGGCCCCAACTCGCAGCCCCGGCAAGTGCAGCAATCAGTCCTCATACAACGACAAGACCGACCACTCCCCGACAGGAATGACTCATGGACAGACGAAAAATTGATGTCGCGCTCTCTAGCGTACTGATCATCGCCTCAATAGTGATCCTGACTAGCGACTCGCTGGTAGAGGGCGGCGTCGAAACCGAACTCGGCTCCATGCTCCTTCCCCGAATCGTCGCCACGCTCATCACCGTGTTCGCCGCGATGATTGGCATCCCGTCGCTGCTCAGGCTCATGAGTGGTGCCCCGCAGGGCGAGACGGAGCGGATAGATACCAAGGGTTTTCTCGGCATCGCGGCCTATGTAGCCATCCTGGTGTCGTACTGGTACGCCATGCCGCATCTTGGATTCATCCTGACCACGTCACTTGCGATGTTCAGCATTGCCATCCTGCTCGAAGGCCGGCAGTGGCTGGCCATGGCGGCGGTCTCGATCGTCACGCCGCTGGTGGTGTTCTACACCAGCAGCCATTTGCTGCGCGTGTTTCTCCCCACCTGGTCCCTCACCTGAAAGGCCGACGAGCATGCTAGAAGTCCTGAACAATTTCCTCGCCGGCATGAACACCATCATGGCCGTCGGCCCGATTGCGGGAATCATCGCCGGTGTCTGCGTGGGCATCGTCTTCGGCGCCATTCCCGGCATCTCGGCCATCATGGCGATTGCGATCATTCTCCCGCTGACCTTTTACGTCGATCCAGTCATCGGCATCACGATGCTCCTCGCGGTCTATAAGGCGGGCATCTACGGCGGCTCGATCTCTGCCATCCTGATCAATACGCCGGGCGCAGCGGCATCCTTTCTCACAGCCCAGGACGGAAACGCGCTCACCAAGGCAGGCAAAGCCGGCAAGGCGCTGGGCATGGCCCTCTACGCATCGGTGACCGGCGAGGCACTTGCCACGCTGGTGCTCATCTTCGTGGCAGCACCGATCTCCGTCATTGCGCTGCAGGCCGGGCCGATTGAAAAGGTCTTCCTGCTCATCTTCGCCTTCACTGTGGTCGGTTCAATGACTGGCGAATCGGTGCCTCGCGGCCTGCTCTCCTGCTGCATCGGCATGCTGTTTGCGATGGTCGGCATGTCATCGATCACAGGCGCAACCCGCTTTACCTTTGGCATCCCCGAACTGATGAGCGGGTTCACCTTCCTGCCCCTGCTGATCGGCGTACTGGTCATGCCTGAGGTCATCGAAGCGGTCAAGAATCGCAAGACGCCGCACCATGATCTGGTACTGAGCAAGTCGAAGAATCCGGACGACAACCGCGTTACCTGGCCGGAATTCCGCTCGGTCTTCGGCACAATTCTCAAGTCCTCAGGCATCGGCACCGTGATCGGCGCACTCCCGGGACTGGGCTCGAGCGCAGCAGCCTTCCTCGCCTACGGAGAAGCCAAACGCACATCAAAGAATCCGGAAACGTTTGGCAGGGGCTCCCTGCACGGCATCGCCGCCGCCGAGTCCTCGAACAACGCAGTGTGCGGCTCCAGCATGATTCCCATGCTCACCCTGAGTATCCCGGGGGACGACGTCACTGCACTGCTGATGGGCGCTTTCCTCATCCACGGCATCACCCCTGGGCCGACCATCTTCTATGAACACACTGACGTCATCTACGCCATCTTTGCCGGCTTTCTGATCACCGATGTGTTCCTTCTGCTGATTGCCCGGGCCGGATTCGGCTTCTGGACCAAGGTCGCTTCAATCCAGCGCTATTTCGTCTTTCCCTGCGTCACCGTGTTTGCCATTGCCGGCGCCTTCACGACCAACCAGGACCTGTATGACGTCCTGATTCTGATCTGCTTCACCGTGATCGGCTATGGCATGCGGGTGGGCGGGCTGAATGCAGCGGCCTTCATCATCGGTTTCATCCTCACGCCGCTGCTTGAACAGAACCTCGACCAGTCGATTGCCATCATCGGAACCGACTACGGGATGATCCTTGCCTCTCCCTACGCCTGGGTCTTCACCGCGCTGTCAATCCTCTCGGTCTTCTCGGCAGTGCGCGCGAAGAAGAAGGAGAAGACCATGCTGGCCATGACGAGAAACGCGAGTGAGCAACCCGCCTGAAGGCATCGCCAGCGATCAAACGCTTTCAATCACTTAATGGAAATTCGCCACCGGAGATAACGAAGCCATCGTTTGCAACAAGAAGCATGCCCTCGAAATGCAATGAACACCTGGTTCACCCGTGAGTTTCAGTTTTCGTCGTAAATCAAAACAGATCACCCCAACAGGAGCATTGAGATGAACAAGATTGCAAAGTCGCTGTTGAGCATCACTGCAGCAATGGCCCTGACCGTCGGCGCCACCGCCGCTCAGGCTGAGTTCCCCGAGAAACCGGTCAACGTCATCGTGCCCTGGGGCGCCGGTGGCGACTCCGACCTGACGACCCGCCTTTGGGCGGATGCAATGGAGGGCGCACTTGGCGCGCCGGTCGTGGTGATCAACAAGGCGGGTGGCGGTGGCGTGATCGGCACCACCTTTGTGGCAAGCAGCAAGGCCGACGGATACACCCTGGTGAACGCCGGTCTGAGCAACGTTCTGGTGACCCCGAACTTCAGCAAGACGCCCTACGATTTCTCCAGTTTCGAGCCCGTCGTCAAACTGTCGTCGGTCCCGCTGGGAATCCTGGTTCCCGCCGACAGCCCGTACAAGACCTTTGATGATTTCATTGCTGCCGCAAAAGCCGGCCGGCTGACTCAAGGCTCCTGGGGTGCAGCCTCGTCCGGCACGGTGCTCGCCAGCATCATTGCCGACCAGGCGGGCTACGAAGTGAAGTACGTCCACGGCAACACGACGGCAGAGTCCATGGTCGCGCTCATCGGCGGCCATATTGATTCCGCCGTTTCGTTCCCGCCGGCCTTTGGCCCCCACGTCAAATCGGGGCGCGCAAGGCTTCTGGTCCTGAACCAGAAGATGGCCGAGTACCCCAACGTTCCCACCTTTGCGGATTACGGCATCAAGGGCAGCTTTGAAGGCTGGTCCGGTGTATTTGCGCCCAAGGGCACCCCGCCGGAAGTCATTCAGAAGCTGGTCGCGGCAAGCACCAAGGTCATGGACGACCCGAAGGTTCAAAAGGCATTCGAAAACATGGGTGCGAACGTCGACTTCCGTCATGGCGACAGCTGGACCCAGGACATGCTGTTGAACTACGACATCATGAAGAACGCCGCAGCGAAGATGAAGCAGTAAGCCGTTTTCGCCTGGTTCCGGCACCTGATCGGCGGCCTGTCCGGCGATCCGCCATCCCACCGGTGCACCACAGGCGAGCGAAACGTCCGGGGTGAGCAACAGTGCGCCACCCCCGACGGACAGACCTTGTACAGCGCACTGACACAACGAATTCATTCTGACGCCGAGCACCGCCACGCCGTGGTCGCGCTCAAAGGAGACCATTTGTAATGCCCCAACCGAAACCGGAGAACATCCTCTCCAACCCTGGCGCAGCGCACACCGACACACGCTCGTACAACGACGGGAGCACGGAATGACAATCGAACGTCACCGTTCCAATCAGCGCATGAGCCAGGTTGTTGCCAGCGACTCGATGGTGTTCCTTGCCGGACAGGTGGCAAAGGATGCCTCAGCTGACATCGCCGGGCAGACCGCGCAGATTCTTGCCCAGATAGAAGAACTGCTGGCCCTTGCCGGTACCGACAGGTCAAACCTGTTGTCCGCCAACATCTGGCTCCCGGACATTCGGGAGTTCCAGTCAATGAACGCAGTGTGGGATGCATGGATCGACGGCGCAAACCCGCCGGCTCGCGCCTGTGTCGAGGCACGCCTTGCGCGCCCGGAGCTGAAGGTCGAGATCCAGGTCACGGCCCTGCGCTCGCGGGCAAGGACCGCTGACCACGATCCGCTCAATCCCAAGCAAGTGAATGAATGATGACGCAGCCCAAAACAATCGCGGTGATCGGTGCCGGCATCGTGGGTCTGTCGACTGCGCTGTGGCTGCAGAAACTGGGTTTCAAGGTGACCCTTGTCGATCGCAACGAACCCGGGCTGGGCACTTCGTTTGGCAATGCCGGCCTGTTTGCCGACTATGGTCGCCTGCCCATCGCCAGTTATTCGCAGCTGCGCAAGATTCCCGGCATGCTCCTCGACAAGCAGGGGCCGCTGTCAATGCAGCTTCAGTACGCACGGCATCTGATGCCCTACGGATGGCACTTCATCAAGGCCTGCACGACGGAGAAGTATCTCCACGGCCGGGATGCACTGACAAGCCTGCAGCTAACGGCACCTGCAGCGGATGACGCCCTGTTGCACGAAACAGGCGCCTCGAAACTCGTACAACACAATGGTTGCCTCGCCCTGTTCTCCACCAAGGAGGGCTTTGAGGCCGCGCTGGAGGGTCACCTTCACGAACGCGAGGAACAGGGTGTCCGGATGCAGGTCCTCTCGGCAGACGAGGTGCACGAACTCGAGCCCCACCTTAGCCGCTTTCACGCGGGTGGCGTGATCTACCCTGACACCCGGTTCACGATCAGCCCGGTTGAGCTGAGCCGCACGTATGCGCGCCATTTCGTCGCACAAGGCGGAAAGCTTCTGCAGGATGAAGTTGCGACCGTATCCGACGCCAACGGCGAATGCGTCGTGACCGCCACGCAGGGCACGCATCGCTTTGATCGCACGGTCATCTGCGCAGGGGTTGCCGGCGCGAGACTCGCGCAGCAGCTCGGCGTGCGGATCCCGCTTGTCAGCGAGCGTGGTTACCACCTGGTCCTCGAGGCCGAGAATTGGCACCTGACCCGTCCCGTCGGCTGGCTCGACTACGCCGTGTTCATGACACCGATGGAGGATGGCATCCGCATCGCGGGCATGGCCGAATTCGCCGATCCGGACGCACCGCAAGGTGAGAAGCAAACCGAAATCATGCGCGATACCGCCGCGAAGATGATGGGGAAGACGCCCGCGGTGAAATCAAGCTGGGTTGGCAGTCGCCCCTCCACGCCAGACTCGCTGCCAATCATTGGCCGCGTTCCCGGACATCCAAACTTCACGCTGGCGTTCGGCCATGGCCATCTCGGGCTGACGCTCGCCGCAACGACCGGAAAACTGGTTGCCGAGTCCATTCAGGGCAAGGATCTGGACTCGATGCTCGCTCCCTTCGCGCCCGCCCGGTTTCATTGAAACGCCGATCCCGAACTCCCTCCAAGGCAAAAGAGACACATGATTCTTCAAGGTGGCTTCAACTACTACGGCATCCCGCTCGGCGTCATCTCGCTGGAGTCCTTCTTCCCCAAGCCCGAAGGCCATATCAAGTACGCCGCGAGTTTCGACTTTCCGGTGCTCTACAGGACGGTCAAGGGGGCAACCGTCGACCGCCTGATTCGCGAACGTGACCCTGCACTGCTCGATCCCTTCATTGAGGCCGCCCGCGAACTGGAGCGCGAAGGCGTGCGCGCCATTACGGGCAGTTGCGGTTTCCTGGCGCTTCATCAGCGCGAGATCGCCGACGCGGTCAAGGTGCCGGTGTTCATGTCCAGCCTGATCCAGGTACCGCTGGTATCGCGAATGCTCGGAAGCGGCGCGAAGGTCGGCGTCGTGGTCGCCAACAGCAACGCACTCTCGATCGATCATCTGCGTGGCGCGGGCATTGCCGACGAAGCCCTGGCGATCGCCGGCATGCAGGACGAGGCGCAGTTTGCCGACGTCATTCTGCACGGCCGCCATGACGACCTGGACATGGATGTGTTTGCCGACGAACTGTGCGCGGTGGTGGAACGCATGCTGGCAGACAACCCGAGCGTCGGCGCGCTGGTTCTCGAATGCACAGACCTGTCGCACTTCGCGCCGGTGTTGCACCAGCGCTTCGGCCTTCCGGTGTTCGACCTCACGAGCCTCACTCGGATGGTCGCGGGGGCGGTGCACCGCACTCGCGCTTGAGCGCTGCCCATCCAGACCCGCAGGGATGCCGGGACATCCCTGCGTCGGTCATCGTCAGGCCGGAACGCCCTCTTCCCTGACATCGACCCGCTCTTTGCGGGCAAGTCGCACGCAGCTGTTTGCAAGGATTTCGGTCGGGTCCAGCAGCGGCAACTGTCGCCGCGTTTCAGCGTCGAGCTCGATGAGCGGCAGCTCGGTACATCCAAGGATGACGGCCTGCGCGCCCTGGTCGCGCAGATGCGCGATGGCTGCGGCGAGGTGGCTGCTGCAGGCGCCTGAGTTGAAGCCGGCCTTGACGCCGTCTGCGCCGTAGATGGATTCCATCACGCGCGCCTGTACCGATGCGTCCGGCACCAGCAGCGTCATCCCGGCCGCCTCTGCCGTCGAGTGATAGACCCTGCTGGCGATCGTCCCCGATGTCGCGAGCAGACCAAGGCGGCTGACCTCGGGCATCTTCTCGCGCGCGAACGCGATCACTTCCGACAGCATGTTGACGATGGGGATGCCGAGCTGACTCTGGATGCTGCTGACAAAGGCGTGCGCCGTATTGCAGGGGATGGCCACCGCATGTGCGCCATTCGCTTCGAGACGCTTGCAGGTGGCAAGCATGGCGATGGTCGGATCCTCGCCGTCACCGATGAGATTCGCGGTGCGGTCCGGGATCTGGGGGTTCTGCTCAACCACAACCTTGATGTGATCCTGGTCGCACGAGGCACGCGTCAACCGGACCACCTTCTGCATGAAGTCCACGGTCGCCGCGGGGCCAACGCCGCCGAGCACGCCCAGTTTGAACTCGCGCAAGGGCGGCTCCGGGTCTGCGCCGATGGCATGTTCGGCATAGACGAGATTCGAGTCGATCAGAGGCACGGACACCCGCGGACGCAACACGTCGATCAGCACTGATACCTCGGTCATGCCGGGCAGGATGATGTCGGCGCCCTTGTCGGCAAGGTGCGCGCACACGTCCACGAGCTGGTCGACGCACAGGCCGCCATGGTAGCCGGCGCGGATGCCGCGCGGCCCGTAGACCGCAGACATCAGCCTGGCCGAGTGCTCGCCTTCCTCGGGGTGGATGATCTTCGCAATGCCCTCGAACTCGCGCTCGAAAAGGCCGCTCTTTCGCACATGCGTCGAGGTCAGCACGCCAATGGTGTGCACGTCCGGATAATCCCGCCGGATGCGCTCACGCAGCGCGTCGAACATGCTGATGACGCGGATCTCCAGCTCGGGCAAAACTTCGTGCAGAAAGGTGTGCGACACGAAACAGGGAAGCAGGGCGATGTCGATGCCACGCGCTTCCATGCTCTTGAGCACGCTGTACACATAGAACTTGCGACGCGTCGGATCGTAGGTCGGTTCGGCAGCGGCCTGCCCCTCGTCGAAGTGGCGCTGCTCGAAGGCGATGTCGGCCGCGGGCATGTCCGGGATGCGCTGGGTGGCGCGAATCAGCTTGGACAGGAGATCTGCCCCGCCGATGGCGCCAAGACCGCCCACGACACCGTAACGGTGACTGGCTTGAGGCTTCTTGCTGGAGTTAGACATAGTGAGTCTTTTGATGCCCTGCAGGCATGGAGCGTGCGGCCGGAACTGGCTCACACGCTCCCGTATGGTTAAGCGCGGGTTTGTTCAGCCGTGGCAAGCGGCGCGATCGTCATGCCGTCGGGTGTCGACAGCATGTCCCCTGCCTTGAGCACATGGGCCGTGTCATACGCAGCCTGATCCAGCTCGCCTTCGCTCTTTGCGATCACGCAGCCAACCGCGCAGTCGCCTGCGACGTTGAGCGCGGTGCGCGCCATGTCGAGGATGCGGTCGATACCTGCGATGATCGCGATACCCTCGAGCGGCAGGCCAACGGAGGCCAGCACCAGCGAGAGCATGATCAGACCGGCGCCCGGCACGCCTGCCGTGCCGATGGAGGCCAGCGTCGCAGTCAGGACGATGGTCAGGTACTGGCCGCTGCTGAGATCAACACCAAAGGCCTGGGCAATGAAAACCGCACAGACGCCCTGATACAGCGCAGTGCCGTCCATGTTGATGGTCGCGCCCAGCGGCAGCACGAAGCTCGATACGCTGCGCGACACGCCGAGGTTGCGCTCGCAGGACATCATGGTGACGGGGAGCGTGCCCGAGCTCGAGGTGCTGGTGAAGGCAACCATGACCGGCTCGATGCTGCCCTGGAAGTAGCGCATCGGATTGAGCCGTGCGACAAACTTGATCAGCCCGCCATAGACAACAACGGCGTGGATGATGCAGCCGATGTAAACCATTGCAATCACCTTGGCCAGCGGCGCGAGGACATCCGGACCGTAGGTGCCGGCAACCCAGACCATCAGCGCAAACACGCCATAGGGTGCAAACGCGATGATGATCGAGGTCAGCTTGTACATGACTTCCGCCGCCGACTCAAAGAAGCTCCGCACCGGTTTCGCCGCGTCGCCGGCCAGCGTGATGGCGAGGCCGAAGAAAATGGCAAAGACGATGATCTGGAGGACGTTACCCTCGGCAAACGCCGCAATCGGGTTGGTCGGCACCAGGCCGAGGATGGTGTCGACCATCGTCGGCGGGGTCTTGGCGGTCACCGCCTGTGCGGTGCCGAGATCCACGCCAACGCCCGGTTGAAACAGGACCGCCAGCCCGAGACCAATCGAGATGGCAACGGCGGTCGTGGCGAGATACAGCACGAAGGTCTTCAGGCTGATCCGCCCCATCGTCGCCAGATTCTGCAGCGATGCGACACCCGTCACCAGAGACACGAAGATCAGCGGCACGATCAGCATCTTGATACCGCGGATGAACAGATCGCCAACCGGCTTGATGCTCTTGGCGAGCTCCGCGTTACCGGTCTGGTTGAGCAACACCCCAAGGACAAGTCCGACGGTCAGTGCAATGAAGATCTGTTTCCAAAGCTGCATTCCCGTCCACCACGAGAACACCCCGCGTCGGGCTGTATTGGGAGGGTTGATCATTGTTTTCGCTCCTTGTCGGCACTCGGATGAGCCAGGCCATCCTTGCTACGGTTTTTCGGTTGGGGGTCTCTCTGTAGCTGGGACGACGCTTCGTCTCCGGCCTTTGATTTATAAGGTCTTACCAAAGACTTGCCCAATTCCGTTTTTGGATGTCTCATGCAAAAAATGCATGAAGCTATGCGCGCCATGAAGAACGAGATCGCAGGGCCGCATTTTCCACCAAAACCGACACGACACAGGACGGAGATCGCATGGAAGTAAACTGGCTGGAAGATTTCCTGACGCTGTCGGTTACGCGCAATTTCACCCGGGCGGCGGAACTGCGCAATGTCACTCAACCCGCGTTCAGCCGGCGGATTCGCAACCTTGAGTACTGGGTGGGCGCGGTGCTGATCGATCGCAGCCTTTTCCCGATCCGGCTGACCCCGGCAGGCGAAGCCTTCCGCGAGACCGCGCAGGAAATCGTGGACTCCCTGCGCACCGGCCGCGAGGAGGCCCAGGGCCTGATGCCGAAGTCCGGCGAAGTCATTTCGATCGCCGCATCACACACGATTGCCGTCAGCTTCTTCGCGCAATGGCTCGCGGATCTGCAGCCAAGGACCGGCGCCTTCAAGGCCCGCATCATCGCCGACAACGTGGCGGGGTGCATCGAAGCCCTGATAAGCGGAAGCTGCGACCTGATGCTTGCCTACAGCAGTGCTGCGCTGCCGACCCTGGCCGACATGGAGCGCTATCCGTCGACACCGCTGGTCGAGGAACGGCTTGTGCCTGTCAGCGCACCCGCGCCCAATGGCGCACCGCGCTATTCCCTGGCGGGCAAGGCGGTGCTGCCCTACCTCGGCTATTCGACCAGCAGCTACCTCGGCCGCCTGACAACATCGATCATCGAGCGCGAGTCCCTGGCCAAGCGGCTGGATTTTCAGTACGAATGCTCGATGTCGGACGTCCTGAAGCAGGGCGTACTCGTCGGCGCGGGCATCGCGTGGATTCCGGAACTTGCAGTCCACGACGAGCTTGAAGCGGGCACGCTCGTACTCGCCGGCGACGACAGCCATACCGTATCGCTGGGCATTTCCCTGTATCGAAAGGCAGAACCTGGCCGTCCGCAGGTCGAACGCATCTGGAACGCCTGCGTCGCCGCATCCGGGGCATGACCGTCCCCGCAGGGCTCATGCCTTGGCAACATCGACAATTCGCAAACAGCATCAAGTAGCGAGGCGGGCTTGAGCAGAATCCGCAGGTACCTCAACCGGACCTCGATCATGCAAACCTCCATCCGCATCGAACACGACCTCCTCGGCGATCGTGACATCCCCTCAGACGTTTACTGGGGCATCCACACCCTGCGCGCGATCGAGAACTTCCCGATCACCGGACGCACCATCAGCAGCTATCCCGAGCTCATCCGTGCGCTCGCACTGGTGAAGCGCGCAGCCGCCTCCGCCAACCTGCAGCTCGGTCACCTCGACGCGCGCAGCGCCGACGCCATCATGCAGGCGTGCAAGCGGATCGAGGCCGGCGAGCACCACGACCAGTTCGTGGTCGACGTCATTCAGGGTGGCGCAGGCACGTCCACCAACATGAACGCGAACGAGGTGATCGCCAACCTCGCGCTGGAACAGCTTGGTCTGCCCAAGGGGCAATACGACGCACTGCACCCGCTGAACCACGTGAACATGGCGCAGAGCACGAACGACGTGTACCCGACCACGCTCAAGCTGGCGATCATCTTCGCGATTCAGGATCTGCTCGAGGCGATGGGCCTGCTGCGCGACGCGTTCGACGCCAAGGCCGCCGAGTTCTCCGACGTGCTCAAGATGGGGCGCACGCAGCTGCAGGATGCGGTGCCGATGACGCTGGGCCAGGAGTTCATGACCTATGCCGTGATGATGGGCGAAGACATATCGCGCCTGCAGGAGGCGATCTCGCTGTTGCAGGAGGTCAACCTGGGTGCGACCGCCATCGGCACGGGGATCAATACCGACATCCGCTACTCCAGGCTCGCCACCGAGATGCTCTCGGAGTTCTCCGGTGTGCGTCTGGTGCCCGCGCACAACCTCATCGAGGCCACCCAGGATACCGGCTCCTTCGTGCAGCTTTCGGGCGTGCTCAAGCGCATCGCCTGCAAGCTGTCCAAGGTGTGCAATGACCTGCGCCTGCTCTCCAGCGGCCCGCAAGGCGGCCTGAACGAGATCAACCTTCCCGAGCGTGCAGCCGGTTCGTCGATCATGCCGGGCAAGGTCAATCCGATCATCCCCGAGGTCGTCAATCAGATCGCCTTCGAAGTGATCGGCAACGACGTCACCATCACCATGGCGTCGGAAGGCGGGCAGCTTCAGCTCAACGCCTTCGAGCCCATCATCGGTCACTCGCTGTTCAAGAGCATCGAGCATCTGTCCGCCGGCTGCCGCACGCTGACCGAGAACTGCGTCAAGGGCATCACCGCCAACCGCGAACTGCTCGCCGAGCGCGTCCGCACCTCTGCCGGCCTGGCGACGGCCCTGAACCCGATCATCGGCTATCAGAATGCCACCCTGGTAGCACGGGACGCGCTTCGCACCGGCCGCAGCGTGACCGAGATCGTGCTGGAAATGGGTCTGCTGACTGCCACCGAACTCGAGTCCGCACTGCATCCGCAGAACCTGACGGCCCCCCGCGCCATCTGAGCGTCAACGCCGTCGCCCCTCGTCCGGAGGGGCGACGTCCCCGCTCAGCGCACGGCTCAGCATCGCCATGAACCGGCTGCTGGCCTGAACCAGTGATTTTCAGCTCGAGTCATTCGACCTACAATCCGGTCGAATGAGCACTACGCAGATCCCTACGAATACCGATAAGCCCCGCCCCATGAAATGCGTGAGTGAGGCGTGGACCGCCCACGGCCGCGAGCTTCTCCGCTTCGTCAGTGGTCGCATCACCAATGCCGACGAAGCGCGGGACCTTGTGCAGGAAGTCTTCCTGCGGGCCATGCTGCACGACCGCGGCCTGTGCAGCATCGGCAACCCCAGGGCCTGGCTCTTCCATGTTGCGCGCAACCTGCTCATCGACCGCTATCGCCTGACCAGGGAGCAGATTCCGCTCGATGACGCGGATTACCCCGCCCCCGAAGATTCGGACCAGCCGGTCGAGGCGCTCTCCGCCTGCCTGCCGCGCGCACTCGCCGAACTGGCGCCTGAGGATCGCGAAGTACTGACCCTGTGCGACATCGAGGGCCTGTCCCAGCAGGCCTACGCCGAGCGCCTCGGGCTCACGCTCCCCGCCGCCAAGTCGCGCATTCTGCGCGCCCGGAAAAGACTCAAGACCCGGCTCGTCACCGCCTGCCAGGTCCGCTTCGACGAGGCTGGCCAGGTCTGCTGCTTCGTACCCCGCGCACCACTCGAATAATACGATCCCGTTTTCGTCCATTGAGACGCTGACTGCGGAGCATCCGGGTGCGCTTCCAGGTTTGACCGGCGCGGGTACTTGCCGTCTGGTGGCGGGCACCACTGACTACTCCCGTCGAAGAGTGACCGGAAGCTCCCGGAAGAAGAAGCAGAAGACAGGCTCATCAGCGCCTCTGACGCTCAGGGGCAGACGGTTCGCGCATGCACCGATGGTCACGGACTCACGCCAGCGACCGCCAGATCTCGCCTTTTGCACCCCGGAATGCGGTCCCGGGACCGCATTGTGCGAACCGCCGGGCCCGTTTCGATGAGGCGGACATATGTGTAACCACGTTCCGCACGCTTCAACCTGAATCCTTTCGGCAACTCGTTCGTCTCCCTTGTTGACCGTCCAGTGCGAGCAATCTGCTATCGCCGGGCAGCAACTTTGGAGATGAAACATGACCACCCTCGCCATGCGTTGGTCACAACGCAGCCCTCGGGCGTTTCTGGTACTGGCGGCCCTGCTTTGGCTGGGCCTCTACCAAACCCTGATTCCGCTCTCGGAAGGTCTGGTTGCCGCCCTGCCAGTGGCGCGAGACAGCCATCTTGGCGGCGCACTGCAGTTCTTCTTTTATGACACGCCCAAGGTGCTGCTGCTTCTGACCGGCATCGTGTTCGTCATGGGCATGATCAACAGCTATTTCACGCCGGAGCGCACCCGGGCCTTACTGGCCGGACGGAGCGAAGGGCTGGCCAATGTGATGTCGGCTTCGCTGGGCATCGTCACGCCGTTCTGCTCCTGTTCGGCGGTGCCGCTCTTCATTGGCTTTGTGCAGGCAGGCGTTCCTCTGGGGGTGACGTTCTCCTTCCTGATTGCGGCTCCGATGGTCAATGAGGTGGCACTGACGCTGCTGTTTGGCATGTTTGGCTGGAAAGTGGCGATGCTGTACCTGGTACTCGGCCTGTCGGTGGCCATTGTGTCTGGCTGGATCATCGGACGCTTGAAGATGGAAGCACACCTGGAAGACTGGGTGCGCAACATGCCCAGGACAAGCGCGCAGTTCACAGCCACTGCAATGAGCCTGAGTGAGCGTATCGATGCCGGTTTCCAGAGTGTGCGTGACATCGTCGGCAGGGTCTGGCCCTACATTCTGGCGGGTATTGCCATCGGGGCAGGCATCCACGGCTATGTACCGGAAGACTTCATGGCCAGCTTCATGGGTAAGGACGCGTGGTGGTCGGTGCCGCTGGCCGTGGTGATCGGCGTACCGATGTACACCAATGCCGCTGGCGTGATTCCCATCGTTCAGGCCCTGCTGGTCAAGGGGGCGGCACTGGGTACGGTGCTGGCCTTCATGATGAGTGTGATTGCCCTGTCGCTGCCGGAGATGGTGATTCTGCGCAAGGTACTGAAAATCAGGCTGATAGCGACGTTTATCGGCGTCGTCGCCACCGGCATTCTGATCGTGGGTTATGTATTCAACTGGGTTCTATAAGGAGATTGAGATGAAAGACATCAAGGTTCTGGGTACAGGATGTGCCAACTGCAAGACCACCATCGCGCTGATCGACCAGGTCGCCCAGGCGAAAGGCATTCCGGTATCGCTGCAAAAGGTCGAAGAACTCAAGGACATCATGAGTTACGGTGTAATGAGCACGCCGGGCGTGGTGATCAATGGAAAGGTCGTCCACGCGGGCGGCATTCCGTCCCGCGACAAGATCGAGCAATGGTTGAGTGCATGAGGCGCCCAAGATGACGACTGATAGAAGAGCGCTCGATAACGCGCGCCAATACTGCCCCACGCTGACCCTGCGCAAGGTAACGGAGGAAGGCGCATTGCTGGTTGACGTGCGCGAGCCATCGGAAATCGCCGCACTGGCATTTGATGTACCCAGGGTCATCGCCATGCCGATGAGCGAGTTCGAGCAGCGATTCATGGAGTTGCCACGTGATCAGGCCTTGGTTCTGGCGTCCTCAGCCGGTGAACGCAGCTTGAAAGCGACCTATTTTTTGATGTACCACGGATACGACAACGTCGCCAACATGGAAGACGGTGTCAAAAAATGGGTGCGCAAGGGCTTCCCGGTGCGGGGCGATGCGTCAACGCTGACCAGCAACCCGGCCTGCTGCGCACCGTCATCACCTTCCGGAAAATGCTGTTGAACTGAATTACGCTACGCTGGAGAAGAAAATGGAAACCGCCCCTCAGAAAATGCAGTTCGCCGTCCGCGCAAGGCGAAACGACGCTCACGGCAGCGAGGCTCAGTGCAAATCCGCATCAATCACGCTGGATACCGATCTCGCCGGACGCCCCGATGCCTTCAACCCTGCCGAGCTGCTGCTGGCTGCGCTCTCGGCGTGCATGATAAAGGGCATTGAGCGGGTGGTGCCGATGCTCAAGTTTGAGCTGAAAGGCGTGGAAGTCATCGTGGATGGCGTGCGCCAGGATGTGCCGCCAAAGATGGAGAGTATCCGCTACGAAATCATTGTGGATACCAATGAATCAGAGCGACGCATCGAACTGCTCCATGACAACGTCAGGAAGTACGGCACCGTGTTCAATACGGTGGCGCCGGGCACGGATCTGTCCGGTGTCATGCATCGACGATGAGCGATGCGATGGCGTCCGCCATCCATCTCGCTCTTCGTTTGGTTGTACCACCGGGTTTGCCCAAGCAACGCCAGGATCATGGTCCGTTCCCCGCTGCACACGCCCCCTTCCACCCACTGTCAGACTGTCCGAAGTTTTCTTGACACCGCCTCAGGCTGCCTTTATCCGGAGAACCCCTGGAACAAGGGCCCGGAATCGGCGCAGCGTGCCGGCATGGCGTGGCGCGCTGACAGGTGCAGGGGCTGTCGCAGGTGTGCTGAACGTCTGGATGGACTGGGGCTGGGCCCGCCCTGATTACCCATGACTGGCCAAAGCCGCCACACTGGCCCGCGCCGTGTGCAGCTTCCTGTAGCTGTCGATCAGGCGCTGGTGCCTGTCGAGCCCTTCCAGCTTCATGCTCGTTGGCGTCAAGCCGTAGAAGCGCACGCTGCCGTCCACTGTCCCCATCGCTGCGTCCATCCGTGAGTTGCCAAACATGCGGCGGAAATTAACCTCGTAATCGTCCAGATCCAGATCGTCGTCCAGCAGCACCTCCAGCACCACATTCAGGGCCTGATAGAACAGGACGCGCTCGACCGTGTTCTCGTTATATTGCAGAAAGGCTTCGAGCCGCTCCTTCGCTGCCTCGAATTGCTGCAGGGCGAGATGAATCAGCAGTTTCAGCTCCAGAATCGTGAGCTGACCCCAATTCGTATTCTCGTCGAACTCGACGCCGATCAAGGTAATGATGTCGGTGTAATCGTCGAGCTCGCTGTCTTCCAGACGTTCGAGCAGTGCTTCCAGGCTGGCATCGTCGAGGCGGTGCAGGTTCAGGATATCGGCGCGGAACGACAGTGCCTTGTTGGTGTTGTCCCAGATCAGGTCTTCGACCGGATAGACTTCCGAATACCCCGGCACCAGGATGCGGCAGGCAATTGCGCCGAGTTGGTCATACACGGCCATGTACACTTCCTTGCCCATGTCTTCGAGAATGCCGAGCAAGGCTGCGGCTTCCTCGGCATTGGATTCTTCACCCTGACCAGAGAAGTCCCACTCGACAAAATCGAAATCGGCTTTGGCACTGAAAAAGCGCCACGACACCACGCCACTGGAATCGATAAAGTGCTCGACGAAGTTGTTCGGCTCGGTGACGGCGTTACTTTCGAAGGTGGGCGGGGGCAGATCATTCAGGCCTTCAAAACTGCGGCCCTGCAGTAACTCGGTAAGACTGCGTTCCAACGCCACCTCGAAGCTTGGATGTGCGCCAAACGAGGCAAACACACCGCCCGTGCGCGGGTTCATCAAGGTGACACACATCACCGGAAACGCCCCGCCCATCGATGCATCCTTTACCAGCACCGGAAAGCCCTGCTTTTCCAGCTCGTCGATGCCCGCCAGAATGCCGGGGTATTTCGCCAGCACTTCGTGCGGCACATCGGGCAGTGCCATTTCGCCTTCCAGAATCTCCCGCTTTACCGCTCGCTCGAAAATCTCCGACAGGCATTGCACCTGTGCTTCGGCCAGCGTATTGCCGGCACTCATGCCATTGCTGAGATACAGGTTGTCGATCAGATTGGTCGGGAAATACACCACCGCGCCATCGGACTGACGCACATAGGGCAGCGAACAGATGCCGCGCTGCACGTTGCCGGAGTTGGTGTCGTGCAGATGCGAGCTGCGCAACTCGCCATCGGGGTCGAAGATCTGCAGGCAGTAGTCGTCGAGAACGCCAGCCGGCAACGCATTCTTGGGACCCGGTTTGAACCAGCACTCATCGGGATAATGCACAAATGGCGCGCCGGCGATATCCTCGCCCCAGAACTGGTCGTTGTAGAAATGGTTGCAGTTCAGGCGCTCGATGAATTCGCCCAACGCCGATGCCAGCGCGCTTTCCTTGCTTGCACCCTTGCCATTGGTAAAACACATCGGTGAGTGTGCGTCGCGGATATGCAGCGACCACACATTGGGAACGAGATTGCGCCACGAAGCGATTTCAACCTTGATGCCCAGGTCCGCCAGAACCCCCGACATGTTTGCGATGGTTTGCTCGAGCGGCAGATCCTTTCCGACAATATAGGTACTTGCGTCCGAATCCGGATTCAGCGTCAGCAAGGCCTGCGCATCGGCATCCAGATTCTCGACCTCCTCGATCACGAAATCGGGCCCGGTTTGAATTGCCTTTTTCACCGTGCAACGGTCGACGGAGCGCAAAATGCCCTGCCTGTCCTTGGCAGAGATATCCGCCGGCAACTCGATCTGAATCTTGATCAGCTGCTTGTAGCGGTTTTCCGGATCAACAATATTGTTCTGCGACAGGCGGATGTTATCGGTCGGAATATTTCGCGTTTCGCAGTACAGCTTCACGAAATAAGCCGCACACAAAGCCGATGAAGCCAGAAAGTAATCGAACGGACCAGGGGCCGAGCCATCGCCCTTATAGCGGATAGGCTGATCGGCCACGACCGTGAAGTCATCGAACTTGGCTTCGAGACGCAGCTTGTCGAGAAAATTGACCTTGATTTCCATGGGGGAATTCCAGAGAGGCGTTCAGAACAGATTGGCGGCCATTATCCCCGTTTTCCCATGGAGAAACGGTGCTTCTCCGGCGCTTCGCGGACACGCGTCACGCTGACAGCGCTCATCCGCCATGCCGATCATTCATCCGGCGGGAATCCCGTGGTGTTGCGCGCGATCGACCTGTCACCTGGAAACAGCGCTCACATGGGATTCTTGTCGGAATTCCTTCCAGTCACCCCACACGTCGCCCACGCCCGAGCAGAACCGCGAGGCAATGCCACCCGTGCGGGCGCGCACCATCGATGTACGCCATTGTTGAAGTGGAAGAGCGGCTCTGTGGAATGCTGTGCACCGCCGGGTCACAAGGGCAGCGCCCCGAGCGCTAACGGATGGGCAAGGGGCAACAACGGAAGGTGCTGCTTCGCCGAACCGGCGGAAAGCGCGAACGAGGCCAGATCGGTGCCGCACTTCGGCGCCTCGCCCGGAAGGTTTGTCGCGGTCTGACTCGTCGGCCCGATCTGTCACTGCGACGCTGACAAGCCGCATCGCGAAGAACACATCCTGCTTTCCGTCAATTTGGGGGCTGCATGGATCGATCGACTCTGCCCCCTTTGATTCTCACACCTTTGATTCTGTAATTCTGGCCCACTCAGCACTGCCAGGCCCAACGACACAGTGCCCGCCTTCACGCAATGCCAGTCGCAGGCGACACTTCTTGATCTCGGCTTCCAGTTCCCGCTCGGGAATACTCTTCACCGCCGCCAGCAACTGCATCTGAAACGGACTGCCTTCACGGTTGAGGGTGTAGAAAACCCACTTCCCCTCTTTTTGTGCAGTCACCAGACCCGCCTTCTGGAGGATCTTCAGATTGCGCGAAACGTTGTAATGGTTTTCGCCAAGAACATCCATCGCCTCGGCAACACAGACTCGCTCATCGATATGAACCAGCAGCCAGAAGAGTCGCAAGCGATTCGAATCCGATATGGCTTTTAACGCATCCGTATAGCTGGCATTCATCATTTGATTTCCAAACCTCCGTTTGTCTGGATCTTAAGTGATTGCTGCCAGGGCGGCAATCTGGCAGGTCCGGTCGCCGACTCGCGCGGACTAGCTTCGATGCTGGCTGAGTCCTTTCAACATCAAGCAAATACCGATACAAAACACCAACCCGGAATGACTGCCATGGAAAATCAATTCCGCTTTGCTGGCCCCGCTCAATAAGGCGATCCAGAAGAGCGGGCACAAGAGCCCCAGCAGTGCGATACAGAAACCGGGCTGGGCGGACGATGGCAGTCTGTGCTCCCTGAGCGCAAGTCTGAGCACCCGCCACAAATGCGTGCAGGCGCACAGATTTGCTAAAAGCAGTCTGGATTTTTGCATTTCTCCTTCCATGACTCACTGGTCCCCAATAGAAAACGATTAAGCAGCCGACAGGCGACGTCACTGTCGTCAACGTCCCGCATTTCCTTTCGCGCCTGAGCCACTGCCTTTTTATCGAATTTCGCTTCTGCAACGCTCAGAAACTGAGTGAAAAAATGACGAGTAAACTCCGGGTGTCCCTGTATGGTCAGAACCCTGTCTGTATGACGCATCAGGTAATAAGGGCAGAATTCGCTCCCTCCCAGATGCACAAACCCTTCAGCAGGCACAACGACCTGATCTCGATGCATTGCGTAGAGCGCAAGAGGCCTTGAATCGGACAGGCCAGCTACCCGCTGATACAGGCGCACAGGATAGAGCCCCAGACCCCAACCAGCAGCACGTTCAACGTGTCCCCCTAAAGCCTGGTGAATCATCTGGTGGCCGAAGCAGATCCCCAGCAATCGACGCCGTGCTTCGTGCGCGCGCCGAATGAACTTCCCCAGCGGCTCAATCCAGGGTTCCCGGTCGAACACGCTGGCAGGACTGCCGCTGACCAGATACGCATCGGCCTCCAGCACATCGCCTGGCATTTCGCCTTTCCATACCTGCCAGATTCTGATCTCAGCCCCTGCGCTGTCGAGCTGAAGCCGTTCGACCAGACATTGAGCGTAATGACCAAATCTCGATTGCAAGGCGTCATGCACCTCGCCGCACAACAACAGACCGATTCGCATCGGCCGTTGCTGTGCGCCGTGCCACCTGACCGGTCTTTCAGAAGACAGCACTGAAAACGACCCCACCGACGATGGCGAGCGTAACGACCGTTATCACGAACGCCACGACAGCCTTCGGCTTGAGCACGGAAGAGATAATCGCAATCTCAGGCAGACTTGCACCTGTGCCGCCTATCAGCAATGCCATGGCTGCGCCCATACCCATGCCTTTGGCAATGAGCACCTGCAGCAAAGGGAGCGCCATCTCGATTCGCAGATACAGGGGCACACCAATACCTGCGGCCACGGGAATGGCGTACCAGTTATCGTCGCCAATGTATTGCTCCACGATCTCCGCAGGGAGAAAGGCTGCAGACAAGGCACTGATCACGGCACCAATTAACACATACGGAATGATTCGTTTGAACAGTGCCCAGGCGAAGCGCATGGCCAGTTTCATCCGCGCCGTGTGAGCCACGGTCGCGGCACTGGAGAAAGGCGCACAAGCGGCGGCCAGACATTCTTCCAGTGGCCCGGACGGCTGAGCCATCGCCATTGCCGCTGCGGTGCTGCCGGACACGGCAGTTGCAGTGCATGCTGTCGCAACGGGTGCAGCGGCAGCGCATGCCGAAACCGGCGCACCACCACATCCGGTCGTCGGCACTTCTTCAATGCGCCGGAAGGCGTTCTTCAGCGGTGACCGACCGATGACATAACCCGCAAGCATCGCCCCACACAGTGTCAGGGCCAGATACAACAGTGCGACCTGCCAGCCAAAGATGGCAATGATCAGTCCGACAACCACAAAGTTGCACAAGGGCGCGGAAATCAGAAAGCCGAACACCATCCCCATGGACGCCCTCATTTCGATCATTCCCATCACCACCGGCACCATCGAGGCACTGCAAAAAGGTGTGAGTGTGCCCAGCAGGGCCCCCACCAATGGCCCCCGCTTTTCATTTTTGGCCAGTTTCTTCTGCAGCTTATCCTGGGGAATGTATTCCCGAATGATGCCTGTCAGAACCGTGACAACCGCAATAATGAGAATGAGCGCGCCGCCCACATGCAACAGCTCTTCGAGAGCAACAGCCCAGCTATTCTTGTCCATACCGCTTCCTTCAAAGACTAAGGATGTTTGATTTTCACATGCACGATTGCGCATATGTGCGTATTTCGAAGGATAACGACCTGAATCGGAGCTGGCAAGTCAGAAAAGCATCCGGCACGAACCAAAGGGGTCAGAGTCGTTCGATCCGTGCAGCGCCCCGCAACTGCGGCCCTGGGTCGGACGTTCTCGTTCAACATGCCGAGAAGCCAACCTCTGATTACGGCGGCAGTCCGGCGCATCAGCAAACTCCGGCTTGAGCCGTGCTGGCGAGTGGCACACAATGACCCCACTCATTTTTCATCCGGCATCAGGCTGGCATTCCTGATGAGCGTCATCCACGATGGACAGGACTCAGCGGAATCAGACAGGGCACTCCGGCGCGTCAGCGTTGGGGGATCCTCCGGTGGCAGCCGGGTCTCGGGCGACCTTTTCGGTGCCTCGCCACCCCGCATGGAGCCTGCGAATCGAGGCGCCGTTTTTCACTCGCAGGGCGTGTGCCCGTCCGCACAGACGATCACCGCTCCCCGCGTAGCATTGGTCTTCGTAACTTGGCCATGGTCCCGGCATCGAGCGGCGACCTGCAGCCATTACGGACCAGACTGGAGACCCTGTCATGCTGATTATCTTCAAGTCCGCCGCCAGCGGTAACGTGATCACCCTCGAGCAGAACGGCAAGGAAATGCTGGAGGTGCTGGGCAGGGACCAGGATGCAGAGCAGGGAATCATCACCGTCGAGCAACTTCCCGACGCGATTTCGCGCGTGCGCCGGGCCATCGAAGCCGATGTCGCCGCGCATGCCGGCAAGGCCCCCGCCGACGAGGACGAAGAGCCCCCCATCTCCTTCCAGCAACGGGGCCAGCCCTTGCTCGAACTGATGGAACACTCACTCACCGAAAACACCCCGGTCACCTGGGGCGTCTGAAGCCGCGACGCGGGGCAATCGGCGCCCCTCCAGGTCCCGGACACGCCGGTCCGAACGCCCCACCGGTCATTTCTGCAATAAAAAATTCATCCGTTTTGACCAATAGTTCGATAATATTCGAACTATGGAAACGTTAAACGCCGCCGAACTCCTCGCCGCCCTGGGTCATGAATCCCGCCTGAGCATCTTCAAACTGCTGGTGGAAGCCGGCCCTGAAGGCGTTCATGCGAGTTCAATCGGGGAACAGCTCGGCATGGCGCCGGCCACGCTGTCCTTCCACCTTGCGCATCTGAGCCGGGTCGGGCTGATTCGCGGGCAGAAGGAGAGCCGCTTCATTCGCTACACGGCCGAGTTTCCAACCATGGACGAACTGATCGTCTTTCTGACCAGCAACTGCTGCCAGGGCGAGGCCTGCCTGCCCAAGGCAAGCGCATGCAGCACGACGGCACAGGGTCGAAACCTGAAGACCGATACACACACCTGCAAGGAGCCCTGATTGTGGAACGCCCGCTCAACGTCCTGTTTCTGTGCACCGGCAACTCGGCCCGCAGCATTCTGGCCGAAGCCATTCTGAACCACTCCGGGAAGGGACGCTTCAACGCCTTCAGTGCCGGCAGCCACCCCAGCGGCACGGTCAATCCCCTCGTCCTCGAACTGCTCAAGCAGCAGGGATTTTCCACCGAGGGCCTGCGCAGCAAGGCCTGGTCCGAGTTCGCCACACCCGACTCACCCAAACTGGATTTCGTGTTCACCGTGTGCGACAACGCCGCGGGTGAAGTGTGCCCGGTCTGGCCCGGCCAACCGATGACGGCGCACTGGGGCATCGAAGACCCGGCAGCGGTGACGGGTGACGATACTGCCAGGCGTCATGCCGTATCCAGGGCGCTGCACATGCTGAATCGTCGTATCGCGCTCTTCACCAACCTGCCCTTTGCCAAGCTCGACCGCCTGTCGCTGCAGAACAAGCTCGACACCATCGGCGACTTGCGCAAGCAGGGCGAATGAACACCAACGACTGAAACAATACCGAAATGAGTACTCTCAAGACCGTGCTGGTGTTATGCACCGGAAACTCCTGCCGCTCGCAGATGGCCGAAGCGATCCTCAACCATGAGCTTGGCGACCGGGTTCGCGCCCTGTCCGCGGGCACGCTGCCGCAGCCGAAGGTTGCCGATGGCGCGATCGAGGCCTTGAAGGCCGCCGGCCTGCCGACCGCGGGCCTTCACCCCAAGACCATCGACGCCGTGATCGACGAGCCGATCGACCTGGTGGTGACCGTGTGCGACAACGCCAAGGAAAGCTGCCCGATCTTCCCGCGTGTGGTGCCGCGCATGCACATTCCCTTTCACGATCCGCACGGTGAGCCGCTGGAGAGTTTCATCAAGGTACGCGACGAAATCCGTACGCAGCTGATTCCCGCCGTCCGGACTGCACTGGAGCTGTGAACGATGTCTGCACAATGTGAAACAACCGCCAAGCTTGCCGCCGGCGCGCCGATGAGTGTTTTCGAGCGCTACCTGACGGTGTGGGTGTTCCTGTGCATCGTAACCGGGATCACGCTCGGCGAGTTCGCGCCGGGCGTGTTCCAGACCATTGGCCGAATGGAATACGCACAGGTGAATCTGCCCGTCGGCCTGCTGATCTGGGTGATGGTGATCCCGATGCTGGTCAAGGTCGATTTCGGCGCGCTGCATGAAGTCAGGCAGCACGTGCGCGGCATCGGCGTGACCCTGTTCGTGAACTGGCTGGTGAAGCCGTTCTCCATGGCCTTTCTCGGCTGGCTCTTCATTCGCCACCTGTTTGCGCCGATGCTGCCGGCCGATCAGATCGACAGCTATATTGCCGGCCTCATCCTGCTCGCCGCGGCGCCCTGCACCGCGATGGTGTTCGTGTGGAGCAAACTGACGAATGGCGACCCGCTGTTCACGCTGTCTCAGGTAGCGCTGAACGACACCATCATGGTGTTCGCCTTCGCGCCGCTGGTCGGCCTGCTGCTTGGTATCTCGGCAATCACCGTGCCGTGGGCCACGCTGGTGACCTCGGTGGTGCTGTACATCGTGATCCCGGTCATCATCGCCCAGGTGTGGCGCAAGATGCTGCTGGCCAAGGGTCAGGCCGCCTTCGATGCGGCCATGGAGAAGATCGGCCCGTGGTCGATTGCTGCACTGCTGCTGACGCTGATCCTGCTGTTCGCCTTCCAGGGCGAGGCGATCCTCCGGCAGCCGCTTATCATCGCGCTGCTGGCCGTGCCCATCCTGATCCAGGTGTTCTTCAATTCGGCACTGGCCTACTGGCTGAACCGTGCCGTCGGTGAGAAGCACAACGTGGCCTGCCCGTCTGCGCTGATCGGTGCGTCGAACTTCTTCGAGCTCGCGGTAGCCGCTGCCATCGCCATCTTCGGTTTCAACTCGGGCGCGGCGCTGGCCACCGTGGTGGGCGTGCTGATCGAAGTGCCGGTGATGCTGCTGGTGGTGAAGGTCGTGAATTCGTCGAAGGGCTGGTACGAAGCCCGTTAGTCTCCAGGAAGATCGTCATGAAGAAACTCGAAGTCTTTGATCCCGCGATGTGCTGCTCCACCGGCGTGTGCGGTGTCGATGTCGACCCGGTACTGGCCCAGTTCGCGGCCGACCTGAAGTGGGTCGAGGAACACGGCATCAGCGTCGCGCGCCACAACCTCGGTCAGGAGCCCCAGGCTTTCGTGGCCAACCCGGCGGTGGTCAAGGAGATGGAAGCGGGCATGGAGCGCCTGCCCATCCTCGCGGTGGACGGCCACATCGTGTCGACCGGCATGTACCCGTCACGGCTGCAGTTGGCGCAAAAGCTCGGCATTACGCTGACCCGCGAGGAGAAACCCCGCATCAAGGCCGGCAGCCCGTGCTGCTCGCCCGACTCGGGTTGCTGCTGAGACAAGGGAGCAGACCATGGCATTGCCCGACACCCGCACGCGCTACCTGTTCTTCACCGGCAAGGGCGGTGTCGGCAAGACCTCGCTGTCCTGCGCCACCGGCCTCGCCCTGGCGGACGCCGGCAAGCGGGTCCTGATCGTCAGCACCGACCCTGCGTCCAACCTCGACGAAGTGCTCGGCCTTGCGCTGAGCCAGACGCCCACCGCCGTGCCGGACGCGCCCGGCCTGTTTGCACTGAACATCGACCCGGAAGCGGCGGCGCACGATTACCGCGAACGCATGGTCGCACCCTATCGCGGCATTCTTCCAGACGCGGCCATCCGCAGCATGGAAGAACAGTTTTCCGGCGCATGCACCGTCGAGATCGCGGCCTTCGATGAGTTCTCCAAGCTGCTGGGCGATCCGGCATCGACGGCCGGCTTCGACCACGTCATTTTCGATACCGCGCCCACAGGGCATACGCTGCGCCTGCTCACCCTGCCATCGGCGTGGAACGAGTTCATCGACTCCACCACCGGCGGCGCCTCCTGCCTCGGCCCGCTGGCCGGGCTGGAAAAGCAGAAGGCCCTGTATGCGGCGACTGTCGCACGACTGGCCAATACGGCAGAAACCACCGTCATTCTGGTGAGCCGCCCGGATGAGGCCTCGCTGCGTGAGGCGGACCGCACCTGTGGCGAACTCGCGGAGCTCGGCATCAGCAATCAGACGTGTGCGATCAACGGCGTGTTCGCGGCCGGCACATCGGACGATGCGATTGCACAGGCGATGTTGCGCCGCGCCGCCGACGCCCTTGCCCGGATGCCGGCGCGACTCGCTGCACTGCCCGGCGTAACCATCCCCTTCCTGCCCCGGGGCACGGTCGGGCTGGCCTCGCTGCGGCTGATGGCCCATCCGGAAACAGCTGCGATTGCCGACGCTGCGCACACGCCCTCCACCGCACTTCCTCCGGGCATGGCAGGGCTGGTCGATGAAATCGCGCGAGCCGGGCACGGTGTCGTGATGACCATGGGCAAGGGCGGCGTGGGCAAGACCACGGTTGCCGCCGCCATCGCGCTGGCACTGGCGCAACGCGGAAACAAGGTCGTACTCTCGACCACTGACCCGGCAGCCCATGTGGCGGCCGCGCTCGATGCCAGCGAACCCGGGCAGAGCGTCGCCCGCATCGATCCGGATCTGGAAGTGGCGCAGTACACCCACGAAGTGCTGGACAAGACCGGGAGCAGTCTGGATGCCGCCGGCCGCGCAATGCTGGAAGAGGACCTGCGCTCGCCCTGCACCGAAGAGATCGCCGTATTCCGCGCCTTTGCGCGCACCATCGACGAAGGCAAGGACGGCTTTGTGGTGCTCGATACCGCGCCCACAGGTCACACCATCCTGCTGCTCGATGCGGCCGAGGCCTACCATCGCGAAGTGATGCGCACCCAGGGCGACATGCCCGAATCGGTACGCGAACTGCTGCCGCGGTTGCGCGACAAGGCCTTCACCCACGTTCTGATCGTCACCCTGCCCGAGGCAACACCGGTGCATGAAGCCGAGCGCCTGCAGGCCGACCTGGCCCGTGCCGGCATCGAGCCGTTTGCATGGGTGATCAATCAGTCATTGCTCGCCAGCGGCACGCACGATCCGCTGTTGAGCCAGCGCGGAGAGTACGAAATTCCCTTCATTCGCCGGGTGGCCGACGAACTGGCCACGCGCAGCGCGCTGATTCCGTGGCTGGCGACCGCGCCCGTCGGCACAGCCGGCCTCGAGCAGATCACGCGCTGACCGCTCACAGACCGATGCCGGGCCGGTCGCCGAGCAGTGCCCTGCGCGTCACCGGGCGCTTCAGTTGCTCAAGCCACCATTGCAGCGCCCGGCCCGGTTCGCTGCGGTCGCGCGTGAGCCAGACATAGCTGACCTGCACCTTGCGCTCGGTGCGGGCCACCGTCTTCGCCACCAGGCGCCCGGAATCGATGTAGGGCTGCGCGAGACAGCTCATCAGAAAACCCGCACCAATCCCCCGCACATGCGCATCCACCTTGGCCTCCACACTGCCCACGGTAAACACGTCCTGCCCTGGCAGCAGACCGGTGGTGATGCCTGTGCCGCGCGGATTCGAGTCAGCAATGGCAACAGCACGATGCTGGCGAATCACTTCGTCGCTCAAGGGCTCGGGCTCACGCGCGAGCGGATGATGAGGTGCCACGGCAAACACGAATCCGATCTCGCCGATGTTCTCCCTCAGCAGGCCCGCGGTACTCGCCCCCTCGACCCCCATGCCGGCAAGGGCGAGATCCGCCTGCCCCGAGGTGAGCGCCTCGAGCGTGCCTGACAGCACCTCGTCGCGCAGCTTCAGGCGTGTCGGCGGGTTCATGGCGAAGAAGGCTTCGCACAACTCCATCACCGTCAAGCGGTTGATGAGGCCGTCGACCGCAATCGTCAACTGCGCCTCCCAGCCGGTGGCGACGCGCTTGACGCGGTTGGCCACGGCGTCGATATCGGCCAGCAGGCGCCCGCCTTCCCGCAGCAGCTCCGCGCCCGCCTCGGTGAGCCGGGCCTGACGCGAGCTGCGGTCGAACAGCAGCACGTCGAGCGCATCCTCGATCTGGCGCACGCGGTAAGTCAGGGCGCTTGGCACCACGTTCATTGCCCGTGCCGCGGCGGCAAAGCTGCCGGTGCGGGCAATGACCTGCAGCATAGCCAGAGCGTCGGGGGTCAGTGCCTCTCGGGGCGTCAGCATGCGGCACTCCATAATTCAAATAATTCGAATGATGCCATCAAATCCACAGACTGATCAGCCCGCCCCCCGCCACCACAATGGATCCCATCAACAAGGAGATCCAGACATGATGAGCTTACGCAAATCACAGGACCGCGGCCACGCAGATCACGGCTGGCTCAAGAGCCAGCACTCGTTCTCGTTTGCCGGCTACTACGACCCGGCACACATGGGCTGGGGCAATCTGCGCGTGATCAACGAAGACCGCGTGGCAGCGGGCACCGGCTTCGGCAAGCACGGGCACCGTGACATGGAGATCATCAGCTACGTGCTGTCGGGCGAACTCGCCCACCAGGACAGCATGGGCCACATCAAGGGCATTCCGCCCGGCGATGTGCAGCGCATGAGCGCCGGTACCGGCGTGACCCACAGCGAGTTCAACCACGCCCAGGACCAGACCACGCACTTCCTGCAGATCTGGATCGAGCCGAACGTCACCGGCATTGCGCCGAGCTACGAACAGAAGACGATCCCCGAAGCGCAGAAACGCGGCGCGCTGCGGCTGATCGCCTCATCCGATGGCGCACAGGACTCGGTCACGGTCCACGCCGACGCCGCGCTCTACGCCGGACTGTTCGACGGTGACGAAAGCGCAGCGCTGACGCTGGCCGCGGGACGCAAGGCCTATGTGCATCTGGTGCGCGGCACGCTCGACGTCAATGGACAGACGCTCTCGACCGGCGACGCGGCCCTGCTCGCAAACGAGACGCACATCGCACTGAGCCACGGCAAGGATGCGGAAGTCCTGGTTTTTGACCTTGCTGCATGAACACAACACACCCCTGACCCCAAGCATCTGCCCCCAACCCAAGACAGAACCCACTAAAGGAATCGCCATGTTCAACGCCCTTCAGAACCCCCTCAGCCTCGTTGGCCGCCTGCTGCTCGCCGCACTCTTTCTTCCGGCGGGGATCGGCAAGCTGACCGGCTTCTCCGGCACCGTCGGCTACATCTCGTCGGTCGGACTCCCGCTGCCCGAACTTGCTGCGGCACTTGCGCTCGTCGTCGAGATCGTCGGCGGCCTGGCGCTCATCGCCGGCTTTGGCACCCGTCTGGCAGCACTCGCACTGGGCGTGTTCACGCTGGTCGCATCGTTCTTCTTCCACAACTACTGGGGCGTTGCGGCCGAGCAGCAGTTCGTTCAGCAGCTGCTGTTCTTCAAGAACGTCGCCGTCGCAGGCGGCCTCTTCACCCTGGCCGCCCTCGGTGCCGGCGCCTGGAGTATTGACGCCCGTCGCGCCGCCGCCTGATCCCTTTCCGATGTACGCCGGCCACCGCCTGCCCCCTGCATGCGGTGGCCAAGGAATGCAGTCCCCCCCTCAAACTGAAGCAAGGAGCAAGAAATGAGCAAAGTCGTCGTGGTTTATCACTCCGGTTACGGTCACACCCAACGCATGGCGGAAGCCGTTGCCGCAGGCGCTGACGCCCGGCTCATCCCGATCGATGCCGAAGGCAACCTGCCCGAGGGCAGCTGGGAGCTGCTTGCCGCTGCGGACGCCATCATCATGGGCAGCCCGACCTACATGGGCACCGTGAGCTGGCAGTTCAAGAAGTTTGCAGATGCCTCCTCCAAGGCCTGGTTCGGCCAGCAGTGGAAGGACAAGGTCTTCGCCGGCTTCACCAACAGCGCCACGATGAACGGCGACAAGCTGTCCACGCTGCACTACCTGTTTACGCTGGCGATGCAGCACAGCGGGATCTGGGTGGGCACGGGCATGATGCCGAGCAACACCAAGGCCGCTCAGCGCAACGACCTGAACTACGTCGGCTCGTTCAGCGGCGCGATGGCGCAGTCGCCGTCCGACAGCAGCCCGGACGAAATGCTGCCGGGCGACCTGGAAACCGCGCGCCAGTTCGGCAAGCGCGTCACCGACGTCACGGCCCGCTTCAAGGCCTGAGCCTGCGCAGTCGGGCGCACCAGGGCTCAACGCCCCCGCGCCCGACACCGCGCATGATCAGGCGCAGCGCCAGCTCAATGCCGGCCACTTGCGCGCTTTGGCCACGGCAGCGAGACGCTCGTCGGCATTGACCACGACCGGATGACTGACCGCTTCGAGCAGGGGCAGATCGTTTGCCGAGTCGCTGTAGAACCGGCACTTCTTGAGTGCGCCCTCATCCATGCCCCGAGCCCGCAGCCATGCAATCAGGCACGGCTGCTTCTGCTCGCGAAAGCAGATCGGCCCCTCGATGCGTCCGGTCAGCGCGCCCTTGCGCACCTCGGCCCGCGACGCGATGACAGGCACATCGAGCAGCTCACCGATCGCATCGGACAGAAAGCTGTGAGTCGCGGTGATGATCGCCAGCGTGTCGCCCTGAGCGCGATGTTCGGCCAGCGCAACCAGCGCCTCCACACTGATGCGCGGCGCAATGCAGGATGCAACGAAGGCCTTGCGCACGGGCAGCCAGTCACTCAGCGGCCGCGCCCCCAGCAGGCCCAGGTGAAAGCCGTAGTAGTCGCTGATGTCGAGCTGTTCCGCCGCGTAGCGCGCCATGTAGTCGGCCTGGGCCGTCAGCACGGTGGCGGGCACATGGCCATGTTCGACCAGGTATTCGAGCCACAGGGTGTTGCTGTCACCGTCGAGCAGGGTGTGATCGAGATCGAAGAGCGCAAGAGACATTGGGTTTGATCGTGTATTAAAGGTTTGGGTCGGACCGGCTCAGTCGATGAGCTGTCCGTCCGCATCGAAAAATGGATAAGGACCGTCATAGTCGCCGACCACCGCGCCGTGGCTGACGATGCGGCCGTCGGCCCACCAGTGCAGCATGAAACCCGGTGGCTCCATGCGGAAACAGCTCGGCGCGCCGGGGCGAATGTCGAGCGCCACCTGATGTGCCGGACTCGGGCTGGTCAACACCCGACGCCCGCCCACGGTAGTCTGGATGTTGCGGTGCAAATGGCCGCACAGAATAAGCTCGATCTGCGGATGACGCGAGACGATTTCGGCAAAGGCCTCGCGCCCGGTGAGCCCGATGTCGTCCATGTGGCCGATACCGGTGACGAACGGCGGATGGTGCATGACCACCAGCGTCGGTTTGTCGGCAGCCTGACTCAGCGTCGCATCCAGCCATTCGAGGCGCTCGCGGCACAGCTCGCCCCGCCCGGCGTTCGGCACCAGGGTGTCGAGGCCGACGATGCGCAGGGGGAAGCGATCCTCGATCGCGAACTGCAGAAAGCCGGAGGACGGCAGATAGCCATCGTCGGCAAAGGCCGCACGCAGGGCCTCGCGCTCGTCGTGGTTGCCGGGCACGACCACGATCGGCTGTTTCAGGGGGGCGAGCAGGGTCTTGAGCCAGGCGTACTCCTCCGCCCGCCCGAGATCGACGAGATCGCCACTCATCACGATCAGGTCCGGCTGCGGGTCGAGCTTCAGCACCTCGGCCACGCAACGCTGCAGCATGGCCGCGGTATCAACGCGCTGGTAGGCGAGCTTGCCAGGCAGCTTGATGTGGGTATCGGTGATCTGCGCAATCAGCATGGTCGCACTCCTTCAGTGACTGGCGCGGGGGGATGAAAGATCGATCACGCCCTGAGGATCCACCCGCATGCGGACCGCCTCTCCAAGCTGCAGCGTGCAGCGCGCCATGCTCTCCACCACCAGCGGCTGCCGGTCGCCAACGTCGACGAACAGCCGGGTGCGGTCGCCCAGGAAGAAGGCGGCAGCAACCGTGCCGACGAGGTCGGCGTGCTCTCCCGCGCCTGCGATGCGCACATCCTCGGGCCGGAAAAGAATCTCGCTGGCCGCACTGTGCCCGCCCTGCCAGGGCACGATGCCCGCGGCACAGCTGAAACCGTTCGGCCCCATTTCGCCACTGAGCCGGTTCATCGTGCCGATGAAGCCTGCGACGAAGGGCGACGCCGGCTGGTGATAGATCTCGCGCGGCGTGCCGGTCTGGGCCACGCGGCCATGCGACATGACAATAATGCGGTCGCCGAGCGCCATCGCCTCGGCCTGGTCGTGGGTGACGTAGATCGCGGTGATGCCGAGTTCGCGCAGCAGCTGGTTGATCTCGACCCGCAGTGCGTCCCGCAGCTGGGCGTCGAGCGCGGTCAGCGGCTCGTCGAGCAACAGCGCGCGGGGCTGTACCGCGAGTGCGCGCGCCAGCGCCACCCGCTGCCGCTGCCCACCGGAGAGCTGGTCGATGCTGCGGTCGGCCAGCGCCTCGATGCGCATCATTGCCAGCATTTCGGCAACCCGCGTGCGCTGCTCGGCCTGGGGCCGTTTGCGGATGCGCAATCCGTAGCCGACGTTCTCGGCCACCGTCATGTTGGGGAAGAGCGCGTACGACTGGAACACCATGCCGACGTTGCGCGATTCGATGCTTTGCGTGGTGACATCCACGCCGTCAAACAACACCCTGCCACCGGCGTCCGGCTGTTCGAGCCCGGCGATGAGGCGCAGCGTGGTGGTCTTGCCGCAGCCGGAGGGCCCGAGCAGCACGAGGGTTTCGCCCGCACGGATGTCGAGATCAAGCGGCTCCAGCACACGGGTGCCGTCGGCAAAGGTCTTGGCGCAGGACTGCAGGCTGATCGACAGCGGTTTCTGGGATGCGGGGGTTGTCATTTCGACTCCGGAACAGGATCGTCGCTGATGAAACGCCTGGGCCGCGGACGGGCAAAGGCCTGCATGGCCAGCAGCAGCGGCACGATCATCAGCAGGAAGATCAGGGTGTAGGCGCTGCCGATCTCGAGCCGCAGCGACGCATAGGCGTCCGCCAGGCCAACCGGCAGGGTCTTGGTCAATGGGGTGTGCAGCAGCCAGGTCAGGTTGAACTCGCCGATGGAAAGCGTCACCACCATCAGCGAACCGGCAAGAATGCCGTTGCGGCAGTTCGGCAGCACGATGTCGAAGAAGCGCTGGCGAAAGCTCGCGCCGAGCGAAGCCGCGCCCTCCTCCAGCGTTTTGAGGTCGATCGAGGCCAGCACCGCCAGCACCGAGCGCACCATGAAGGGCAGGGTGAACAGCACGTGTCCGACCAGGATGAAGGTCCATGAGGTGCGAAAGCCGCCCATCCCGCCGTAAGCCGAAATCAGTGCAAGTGCGGTGGCGAGGCCTGGCACCGCGATCGGCAGCATCAGCAGCTCCTCCACCAGCCGGCTCAGGCGCGAGCCCGAGCGCGTCAGCACATAGGCGGTGGGCACGCCGAGCACCAGGGTGACGAGCAGGCAGGCGAGCGCGATGCCGATCGAGCGGAGGATCGTGTCGCGGTAGCCATCCCACACCTCGAACACCCAGCGCAGGGTCAGCCCGCTTTCGAGGCCGACAAAGTAGTTGGACGTGAGCCCGGCCAGAATCGACAGCACGACCGGCACGATCAGGAAGGCGCACACCGCCAGCGTAAACGCCAGTTGCAGGCCGAAGAGCATCTTGTGGCTTTTCATTGTTGCCCCCTCATCCTGCGGCCGCGACGGTGGAGCCCGCAGCCGTCCGCGCCAGTGCGAGCACCAGCCAGGTCACCGCGCCGAGCACGAAGCTCAGGGCCGCCGCCATGGCGATGTTGGCCGACAGGGTGAACTCGGTATAGATGACCATCGGCAGCACGTTGATGCGCGCCGCCAGCGTGAATGCGGTGCCGAAGGCGCCGACCGCGGTCGCGAAGCAGATCGCGCCGGCGGAAATGAAGGCCGGCTTGAGGCCGGGCAGAATCACGTCGAACACCACCCGCCAGGTGGACGCGCCAAGCGAGCGCGCCGCCTCTTCGAGCCGGGGATCGAGCTTCTCGGTCGCACTCATCACGGTGAGGATGGTGCGTGGCACGGAGAAATAGACATAGCCCATGAACAGGCCAGCAAGCGAATAGGCAAATACCCATTTGTCGCCGCTCAGCGCCTGGGTAATCGTGCCGATCAGGCCCTGACGCCCCGCGAGCATGATCACCATGAAGCCGATCACGACACCCGGAAAGGCCAGCGGCAAAGTGAGCATCGACACCAGCAGCGCATTGCCGGGAAAGCGGTGGCGCTGCAGAAACACGCCGGCGATGGCGCTGATCAGCAGGGTGGTCACGGTGGTGGCGGCGGCGACGCCAAGCGTGGCCAGCAGCGAGTTGAAATAGATCGGATCGGTGAGGATGGCGGTGTAGGCCGACCAGCCGCGCGCACCGCTGCCGCCGACGAGAAACAGCCGGCACATCGGCAGAATGAAGAAGGCCCCGAAGAAGGCGGCCGCAGGCAGGAGTAGAAAGATCATGTCCGGGAGTCGCGTCCGGAAATGCACGGATCGGGCGGGCCGACCCGTGCATCCCGAAGTTGCGCGAGTTACTTCACTTCGTTGCGGTAGCGTTCGACGATCATCGGCTGCGCGGCGGCGAGCTTTTTCAGGTCGACCGGTTTTGCGCGCGCGTAGTCGGCGTCGGGCAGGAAGCGGGCCTTGGCCTCGGCCGACAGATGCTCGGCAAACACCGGGCGCAGATAGGCATTGCCCCACATGGTCTGGCTTTCATCCGACAGCACGAAGTCGAGGATCTTGCGGCCGTTGTCGGCTTGCGGCCCGCCCTTCACCAGACCCATCACGTAGGGCAGCACCACGGTGCCTTCCTGCGGAATGACGAAGCGGGTCGGCGCCTTGTCGCCATACTGACCGCGATAGGCGTTGAAGTCGTAGTCGATCAGGATCGGGATCTCGCCGGAAATGACGCGGGCGTAGGAGGTCTGCTTGGGCACAATCGGCTGGTTCTTCGACAGCTGATTGAGGAAGGCAATCGCCGGGTCGATGTTGTCGTAGCTGCCGCCGAGCGCGAGGTTGATCGCCATCACGCCGAGCTGGCCGACGGCGGCCGAAGTCGGGTCGAGATAGCCGACCATGCCCTTGTATTCGGGCTTGAGCAGGTCGGACCAGCGCTGCGGCACCGGCTTGCCGCCGAGTGCGGCGGTATTGACGAACAGGCCCAGGGTGCCGGAGTGGATGGCGAACCAGTGGCCGTTCGGGTCTTTCAGCCCGTCAGGAATCTTCTCCCAGCCCTTGGGCTGGTAGGGCGTCAGCACGCCGGCGTCGCGCGCCGGGTCGGCAGCGATGCCGCCGAGATAGACGACGTCAGCCACCGGATTGGCCTTTTCGGCGATCAGCGCCGCGATCGACTGCCCGGAGTTCTTGTTGTCCGGCGGCACCTGGATGCCAAGACGCGCCTTGATGGCCTTGAGTTGCGAGCCCCAGTCGGCCCATTCGGGCGGGCAGTTGTAGCAGATCGCGCTGCCTTCGGCATGCGCAGAGGCGATGGTGCCGACGGCGGTCACGGCCAGCGCGATGCCGGCGACGAAACGTCGCATTTTCGGAAAGTTCATGGTCGGATCTTCCTTCAGGGGGTGGGTGATACGGATGGAGGTGCAACAATCAGCACGACGCCGGCGTCGTCGAGCATCGCGGCGACGCGAGGCGGCACCGGCTGATCGGTGAACACACAGCTGGCTTCGGTGATATGTCCGCCGCGCACGATGGCGCCGCGGCCGAACTTGGAGTGATCGAGAACGAGGAAACGTCGCCGGCAGTGGGCGGACAATTCGGTGCGCATGCGTACTTCGTCGTGGTTGAAATCGAGCAGGCTGCCGTCATCGGCCACGCCGCCGACGCCATAGATGCCGATATCAACCGAGAAGCGTGAGAAGAAGCCGTGGGCCTCTCCCGCGATGACATCGCAATCGAGCTTGCGCAGCCGCCCGCCGGCGATGGTCAGCTCGCACGAAGGGTTGCCGCGCAGGGCCAGCGCCACATGCAGGTTGTTGGTCATGACGCGCAAACCGGCGCGATCGACGAGGGCATGTGCGCACTCTTCGGGCGTGGTACCGATCCCGAAGAACAGGGTCGCCCCCTCCGGAATCGCTTCGGCAACGCAGCGGGCAATCCGGCGCTTGGCTTCGCGGTCGAGAATCTGCCGCGCCGGATAGGCCACGTTCTCATCTTCCGGCAGGACATCGATGCCGCCATGACGACGCCGGCACAAGCCGCGATCGCACAGGGTGTTCACGTCGCGCCGGATGGTCTGGGTGGTCACGCCGTACAGCGCGGCGAGTACGTCGATCGACTGATAGCCATGCTCGCCGACCCGCGCGAGGATCGCCCTCATGCGGTCTTCCGCCGATAGCGTCTCGGTGGTCTGGCCAGCTGCTGCGCGAATGATCTGCCCGTTGTTCATATGAACATGATCGCGCCCCCCTGTTGCGCTTCATTGACGTTCATATGAACAAAAAATGACTCCCGGGCTTCACCCCCTGTGCGCAAACGTCAGCGCACCAGCCTCAGGATGTCGCTGGGCGCAATCGTCCGAGAAAGTCGACAAGGGCGGCAGCGAACTGCCCGGGGGCCTCGACATGCGGATAGTGGCCGGCCCCCTCGATGATCAGGCTGGCGCAGCCGAGCTGCCCCGCAAGCCAGGCGGCCTCGTCGCGGGCATCGCGAAAATCCGGATCGCGACTCCCCATGACCACGAGCGCCGGCACCTTGACGCTGCCGACAATCGACGCCGTCTCCGCCTTGGACAGCCCGACCATGATGCGCAGCGCCTCCATGCGCCCGGGCCCGCGCAAGGCCTTGTCCAGCGCTCGACGATAGCGCTCATGGTCTGGCGGCTTTGCGAGCGTAAACAGGCTGTTCCAGTAGGTGAGCCAGAACCAGACCCGCCATGGCCCCCCGAACCCGAGCGCCAATGCCAGACGGGTCACCACTGAAGGTGGGCCATCACGCACGATCGGGCCCAGCAAGACCACGCCGAGAACCTTATCCGGCGCTTCGCGGGCGGCCCACAGCGCGGAGCCGGCGGCAAAGGAGTTGCCGAACAGGAACACCTCCGTGCGTCCAAGGTGCCGGGCCACCGCCAGGGCATCGCTGCCAACCGCCCGCGCCGAGTAGTCATCCAAGCGCACCGAGCTGTCCCCGTGACCGCGGATGTCCATGGTCACGACGCGATAGCCTGCCGCAACCAGTAACGGGCTCAGGTAGCGATACTCGGCACGTACATCGCCCATGCCCGGAATCGCGATGATCAGCGGGCCGTCCCCGCCAGAGTCATCGCAGGCGATGCGCCCGCCATCGACCTCGACGAAGAAGGTGGTCACCGCAGCTGGCGAAGGCGGAGAAGCAGCGTCCGCCCCCGCTCTTGCGGTCGGAGAATCAAGATCGTTCGCGACAGTCAGCATAGGCAGCTACCCGGAAAACAAGCCCTGCGCCCTCCGCTATTGGGCAGCGCCGATAACAATCTAGACCACGGCCCCCCGATTTGCAGAGAAAGCCTTGCAGCACGGATCACACGGCCCCTTCATGCAGGCTGCGAGCATGTCGGAACCGGCGCTTCCTGCCGTCGCGGACGCTGCATGAAATTGTTCAGCAGCAGCGCAAGAATCACCATCCCGCCGCCGCCGACCTCCCACACACTGACCGGCTGGCCCTGGACGGCCTGTATGACAAAAGCAGTAATGGGTACGAAATTGATGAAGAGCACGCCATTGACCGGTCCCAGGCGACGCACTCCTTCGTTCCAGCCAATCACCGCAACGATCGAAGCCAGCACGATTATGTAGACAAAGCTCGGAAGGCTGGCCGTCAGTTCAGATGCCGCCGGCAGCCGAGCGACACCGGCAAACACAGCGACCACCGTACTCAGCGCGATTCCGCCCACGCCAAAGCTTACCGTCAGCACGCTGTAGCGCAGCGGTGACCAACCGGCGAAGCGCCGCGCACCGAGTGTGTAGATCACCCACGACAGCACGCCGGCGAGGATCAGTCCATCCGCCCCCACCGAATTCGACTCGAGCAGTGCATGCGGACGGCCATCGGTCACGACCATGGCAACGCCCAGGAACGCAATCATGATGCTGAGCCCTGTATGCCACGTGGGCATGGTGCGCGACATGACGGCGGTGACCACGGCCGTCAGCAAGGGCATCAGCGCAACCAGAATGGCGCCGTGTGCGGGTGTCGATGCGCGCAAGCCGGTAAACACTAAGAGGCTGAAGCCGCAGAAACCGGCACAGCCGAACAGGAAAAGGGCCGCCCCCCGCCCCTCGGCCCTCAGTGCGGCACGTCCCTCGACAGCCCACAGGATCGCCACCATGATCAGGGCCGTGACGCCGTAGCGGATCAGGGTCAGGAAATAGGGATCCACAACCTGCAGGGTGGCCTTGGCCACCGGAAACATGCCGCCCCAGCTCAGCGCTGCTGTCAGCATCAGAAGGCAGCCCATCAGCGGGGACTGCGAAGAAGTGTTCGGATTCATGGTCGCACTCCGTAGAAGAGAACTTGTGCGCACGATGGTAAAGCGCTAAAAAACACTCGACAATTAGCTAAATACGGAAACCCTCTGTGCGTAAATCCACCGACGCCAAGCTGCAATGGGAAGATGTTCGCTACTTTCTTGCCCTCGCCCGCGAGGGCAGCCTGTCCGGCGCTGCGCGCAAGCTTGTGGTCGAGCATTCCACCGTTGCACGCCGGGTCGAGAGCCTGGAACAAGCCGTCGGATTGCGCCTCTTCGACCGCCTGCCGCGCGGCTGGCAACTGACCGCAGAAGGTGAGGGCCTGGTCGGTCTGGCCGAACGCATGGAGGACGAGGCGTTTGCGTTCGAACGTGCGGCCATCGGTACCGGAAGCCTAAGCGGGACGGTACGTGTTTCGCTTCCGCCCAGTCTGTCCAGTGTGTTTCTGGTGCCACGCATCGCTGCCCGGCACGCGGACTGGAGCGGCATCACGCTGGAATTGGTGGGCGATCTGCGAGAAGCGAACCTGTCCCGGCGCGAAGCCGACCTGGCCGTCCGGCTTGGACGGCCGCAGGATGCGGGGCTGGTGGTGCGCTCGCTGGGAAAGATTGGCTTCGGGCTTTACACGCATGTGGACTACGTGCGCACGCACGACGAAGGTGACTGGACCTTCATTGGCCTCGACGACAGTCTGCGCCACCAGCCGCAGCAGGTCTGGCTGGAACAGTACGCCGGCCAGCGCAGCTTCGTGCTGCGCAGCAACGACCAGATTGCACTGCTCGGCGCGGCGAGAGCAGGACTGGGCATCGCCTGCCTGGCGCATTACATGGCGGGAAGCGACACAAGCCTGGCGCGAGTGCCGACAGCGGTTCCAGTGCCAACTCGCGAAATATGGCTGGTGCTGCACGCCGACGTCCGCCGCTCGCCGCGGGTCAGAGCCGTCGCCGACCTGATCGCCCGAATTTGCGAGGAGAACGCCGGCCTGCTAACGGGACCGCGTTGAACAGCGCGCGGGCCGCCAGCGCACCAGAGCGGTGCACCTGCGCGCTGGAAAACACGCCCGACGCACCGCCCATCCCCCGCGCAGGTGCGGTTCCGGCGCGGCAATCCCCCCTGCGAGGCGGCGCTCGGGGCGCCTGCCATGGCAGCATGCTTCTTGCTAAGCCTGACGACCCGGGTCACATGTGCCTTAGAATTACGGCAATCATTGGTCACTACACTGACCAGTGCGGAAATTCAGTATCCGTTTTCCGGTCTTCCTCTCTCTATCAACAGGAACAATACATGCGCTCACTCAACTTCATCGGCGGCGAAAAAGGCGGCGTCGGCAAATCGGTCGCAGCCCGCGCCCTCGCCCAGTACTTCATCGACCGCGAGCGCCCCTTCACCGGTTTCGACACCGATCGCTCGCACACCACCTTCACCCGCTTCTATGCCGACTACGCGTCACCAGTGATCGTGGACAGCTACGAAGGCCTCGACACGATCGCAGCCAGCTTCGAGGACGCGTCGGACGAAGAACCCGGCAGCAGCGTGATCGTGGACTTGGCCGCGCAGACGGCCGCGCCGCTCGCACGCTGGATCAAGGACTCCGACCTGCTGCCGCTCCTCGGCGAAATGGGCATCGCGGTCAACTTCTGGCACCTGGCCGACGCGGGCAAGGATTCGGTCGAACTGCTGGGCAAGCTGATCGAGACCTACGGCGCCGGCCCCAACTACTTCGTGGTCAGAAACCTCGGCCGCGGCACCGACTTCTCGCAACTTGACGCATCGCAGGAACTCCAGGACGCACTGGCACTGGGTGCCCAGGTGGTAAGCCTGCCCGAACTGCACGAAGGCAGCATGCGCAAGATCGACCGCAAGGACGCCAGCTTCTGGGCGGCGATCAACGTGCGCAATGGCAGCGACGCACTCGGCATGCTTGAGCGTCAGCGGGTGAAGACCTGGCTGCGCAACACCTACGCAATGCTGGACAACCTGCCGGTCTAAGCAGAATCCGCGTTCCCGTGCCCGGGCAAAACAGTCCGGGTGCGGGCCCCTCGCCCGCCCCGTCAGGCAGGGACGATGCGCCCCTTGCCGGCGCGCTTGGCCTCATACATGCGGGCGTCCGCCTCGTTCAGCACCGCGTCTCCCGACATCCCCGTACCCGGTTGATAAAGGGCAATTCCGGCGCTCGCTCCGACGCTCACCGACACCCGGTGCAGCGCAATCGGTTCCGCAATGCTCTCCAGCAGTTTGGTCGCCACCCGCTGACCGTCTTCGAGACCATTGACGCCCTCAACCACTACCACGAACTCGTCTCCTGACAGCCGCACCGCGCTGTCGATCTTGCGCAGGCATGCACGCAGCCTGTCCGCGACTTCGCACAGCACCATGTCGCCACTCTCGTGTCCGAAGTCGTCATTCACCGCCTTGAAGCCGTCGAGGTCTACAAACAGCAGGGCAAACGGCTGCTTGCTGCGGTCTGCCCGTGCAATGGCCTGCGGCAGCAACTCGGTCAGTGCGCGACGATTCAGCAAGCCTGTCAGCATGTCCTGTCGCACTTCGCGTTCGAGCAGCGCTTCGAGTTCCTTGCGTGCGGAGATATCACTCAGGAACGCGCTGAAGATTTTTCCTCCACCGATGTCCAGCGCCTTGATCCGGACCTCGACCATGATGCTGGTGCCATCACGGCGCAGCGCAGTCACCTCGCGCGCCTGATCGAGGACGTGAGTCGTGCCCGTCTGCAGGTAATTCTCCACGCTCTCGACGTGTGCTCGGGCCGCCTCGGGCGCGATGATCAGCCTTTCCAGACGCTGCCCGATCGCCTCCGCGGCAGACCACTGAAACAGCGCCTCCGCCTTGCGGTTCCATGCGGTCACCAGCCCCGACTCGTCCATCGAAACATAGGCATAGTCCGCATGCTCGATCACCGCGCTCAGCTCGGCAGTGCGGCGTCGCAGGGCCTGGTCGGATTCGCGCTGGCGCTTGATGGCACCAAGCAGCTGGGCGTTGGCCTCGCGCAGCTCTCGCGTGCGCAGGATCACCCTGTCTTCGAGTTCGTTCTGAATCGCATGAAGCGCCTCCTCCGCCTCCTTGCGGGCGTGGATGTCCTTGATGATCGCGACAAAGTACTCCAGCTCGCCATTCTCTGCGGTCTTGCTGGTCACGTTGAGGCTGATCCAGACGGGCCGTCCGTTCTTGCGGACATAGCGCGTTTCGGTCTGATAGTGCTCGACCCCGCCATCAACGAGGCGCTGCAACTGCAACAGATCCGTTGCCAGGTCGTCCGGATGCGTGATGTCCTGAAAGCTCAGGCGGTGCAGTTCTTCCTCGCTGTAGCCGACGATGTTGCAGAGCGACTGATTGACACTGATCCAGCCGCCCTCGGGGGACAGAAAGCCGATGCCGACCGATGCGAGTTCGAACATGCTCCGGTAGCGCACTTCGCTGGCATCGAGAATCTCGCGCGAACGCTCCAGCTGGGAACTGGAGAGCAGCAGTGTTTCGCGCAGCTTGACCTCCTTGCTGGCAAGGTCGCCGAGGTCACACAAGGTATCGAGTTCTTCCTGACTGAGCGTGCGCGGCTTGTCATCGATGACGCACAGGGTGCCAAGCGCAAGCCCCGCGGACGACCGGATCGGCACGCCGGCATAGAAGCGGATGTTCGGCTCGCCGGTGACCAGCGGATTGTCGCAGAAGCGCGGATCCTGTGTGGCGTCGCTGACCACGAGCGGCGAAGCCTTCAGAATCGTGTGCGCACAGAATGCATACTCACGTGGCGTCTCACTCACCTCCAGTCCGACCCGGGACTTGAACCACTGTCGCTGTTCGTCGACCAGCGACACCAGTGCGATGGGGACATCCAGCACCCGGGCCAGCAAGCGGGTGATCCGGTCGAAAGCGGGCTCGGGCGGACTGTCCAGCAGGTCGAGGGCATGCAGAAGTCGAAGACGTTCGCCTTCGTCGGCGGGAAGGGCAGCTTTCATGAAGCTCCTCTGAAAAGTGCGCGTTCGTCTGCACCGGCTGTTCGACATTTCCAGGAACGGCGGGAAGCACGCAAGGCGTCAGACACAGACCGGAAGCGGGTTCGGCTCTCGATGGAACCACTTCGACAGGCGCGGCACGGGAGACAACACGGGCGTCGGCGGAATGTTTGCGAAGGCTGGCACGGGACAAGCATGGGCCAGGCGCTCCGCAGAAACAATTGCGGTTCACCCTGCAGCCGGGCGGCCCGGTTCACATCGGGGGCACCTAAAGCACCGGCACGATCCGCGCTAGACCCCGCCAGCCTTGTCGCGGCGGAAAGTCCACACCGCGTTGCCAACGTAGTGCCACACCAGCAGCAAACCCGTGGTGAGGATCTGCGCCAGCAGATAGTGCAGCCCGATCAGTTCGACCAGCAGGTACATCAGCAATGCGTTCCAGCACAGCCCGACCCCGGCGACAGTCATGAAGCGCGGCAGGGCTTCCGCATGGGCGCGCCCGGAACGGAATACGAAGCGGTGGTTGATGGCGTAATTGACCATCGCCCCGAGCAGGAAGCCCGCGACCGAACCCGCGAGGGGCGGTGCACTGCCAATCTCGACCAGCGCCAGCAGCAAGGCATAGTGCGCGATGGTTCCCACCAGCCCCACGGCAGCGAAACGTGCGAAGCGAATCAGTTCGGCACGCGCGATCACTGGGGAATGCGCTCGTCACCCGTCAGGTGGCGGCGGTCGCGGATGATCGCGAGCGGCACGCCCTCGCGCACCACCGACCCGATGACACGCCCCTTGAGCGCGCCATCGCAGCCCATCTGTGTTGGCGACAGAAAGAAATCGGCTGCAGTCCAGTCGCTCGTCACCGTAAACCTGGGGTCGAGCCACGCCTGCGCCTGCAGCGCTTCCGCACACACGGCCACGGTGTACTGTCGGCCATGCCTGCCCTCGTGCGCCACATAGGCGTTGAGATCATCCGCCGCCTCGCGCAGGCTCGCGCCCCAGTAGTCCTGTTCCCACTCGCCAACGGTGCCGGCCAGCCCCCCCGCGAAACCGTTGTAGGCGACGTATTCGTAAGGGTGCAGATGCGCAAGCGCCGCGCCGTGGCCGAGCGCGAGTACGGCACAGCATGCCGTCGCGAGGCGCCTGGCATGAGAGAAGCGTGCGGCATGAAACCATGCCTGCGTCAGCCCGATACCTGCAATCACCGCCAGCGGCGGCAACAGGAAGGTAAAGTGGCGGATGCCGTTGTACAGCGGCGGCGCCGCCAGCAAGGTGTATCCGAGCGGAACGCAAGCGGCGAGGATCAGCGGCAGCCAGGGCAGCGCCAGGCGGCGGAAAGCTGCCTTTCGCAGCAGCGGCAGCATACGCAAGGCTGCAAGCAGCCCCAGCACCAGACCGAGCAGGAAGAGCTCGGGCAGGCGTACGAGCAGATACCAGGACAGGTAATACCCGGGAACGTCGCCGTTCTTCATCACCGTGCCACCAAGAATGGTGTCGAGTTCGAAGGAAAAATGCGAGAACGCGGTCATCGCCTTCACGAGGTTGGCCGGAGACATCATCGCCCACGGCCAGAACACCCCCATGAGCACAAAGGCAATGCCGGCGGCCGGCAACAGGACGCACAGCGAACGCCCGAAGAAGCGCAGGCGCGCGCCCAGTTCGTCAGCCCTGATCCAGGCTGCGACCATCATGCCGACGCCGAGATAGAACACCGCAAACACCGCCCCGACCCGAAGGCCGAAGGCACAGCCGATGGCAATCCCGAGCCCGATCACGTCAGCCCGCGCCGGGCGCGGCAAGCTGGGCAGGATGCGCACGATGAACAGCAGGGACCACACCATCGTGGTCGCGAACGGGACATCCTTCGTATGGGTGAACATCGCCCCGGTCCACGCGCCGGTCAACACCAGCACCACCAGCGCGGCAAGCGCGGCCGGCCCTCCGGCAAGCCGGCGCGCCAGCAGCCAGGTCCCGGCGAGCCCGCCCAGACCGAACACGGCCGACAGCAGATGACGCAGGTCCCAGACATTGATGGACGGCAGCAGGCGTTCGAGCCCGGCCGCAATCAGGTCGAACAGGCCGCCATAGAGATAGAGGTTCTTGTACTCGAACGCGGCGTGATCGGTGAATCCCGAGCCGTAGAATGCGAGCAGCAGACGTCCGTAGACGTGCTGCACCTCTTCGTCGTTGCTGATGCCGTACTGGTTGAAGCTCAGCACAATGAAGATGCCGACAAGCGCAAGCAACGCCCAACCCAGGTTGAGCGTCGACAGCGCGCGCGCCAAGCCGGCAGCGGCCCGCGCGCCCGGACGGGCAACTGTTGTTGCGCCTGCGCCGTTCAACGCGTCTGCCCCTCGAAGCCGATGCGCTCCGACACCAGGTACAGCGGACGGGCCTTGACCTCGGTAAAAATGCGCCCGACGTATTCACCGAGCACGCCCAGGCTGATGAGCTGGATGCCGCCCATGAACAGGACTGCAACCATGATCGAGGCATAGCCTGGGACGTCGATGCCCCAGATCGCGGTGCGCAACACCAGCCACAGGCCGTAGCTGCCCGAAAGCGCTGCCATGCCAAGCCCGATCAGCGACCACACCCGCAGCGGCAAGGTGCTGAAGGCGGAAAATCCGTCGATTGCGTAGCGCAGCAGGCGCATCAAGGGCCACGCCGACGCCCCCGCAACCCGCTCGGCAGGCTCGAAATCCACGGTTACCTGGCGAAAGCCCACCCAGCTGGTGATGCCCTTCATGAAGCGGGTCCGCTCCGGCAGGCTGTTGATGGCATCGACCACGGCACGGTCGAAGAGGCGGAAATCACCGCCACCTTCGGCCAGCGCCACTTCGGAGACGCGCCTGAACAGATTGTAGAAACCCCGCGACAACTGCCGGCGCAACCACGGATCCGTGTCGCGCGAGCCACGCACCGCCGTCACCATCTGCGCACCGTCGCGCCAGCGCTCGAACATCTGCGGGATCAGCTCGGGCGGATGCTGGAGGTCGCCATCCATCAGCACCACCACGTCACCGCCCGCAGCGCGCAAGCCGGCGGCCATCGCGGCCTCCTTGCCGAAGTTGCGCGCGAAGCGGATGGCCCGCACCGCCGGATCCCGAACGCCGAGTGCCGCCACCTCGGCAAAGGTGGTGTCGCGGCTGCCGTCGTCGACAAACACCAGCTCGTAGCTGGCGAGCGGCATGGCATCCAGCACCTCGCACAGCCGTGCATGCAGCGCCGCCAGCGATCCGCTCTCGTTGTAGAGCGGAACCACCACCGAGAGCGACGCTCGACTCACCCCGGGCTCGACAGCGGGGGTGGCAAGAAGCTCATTGAGATCAGGACGGGACACGATGGAAAACTCGCACGAAAAACCTCCACGCGGAGGAACATCAGGTAAACGGGCCATCGGGCTCGCGCGTTGACCGAACACCTGTTACAAGTGATTGCCATGCCTGACATTTTTTTGCGGCGCCCGATTGTGCTGTGCGCCGACGACTTCGGGCTCGCGCCCGGCGTCAGCGACGCGATTGCCGAACTGATTGCGGCTGGCCGACTGTCCGCCACCAGTTGCATGAGCAACTGTAGCGACTGGCGACGCGGTGCAGCGATCCTGCGCGAGACGGTTGCAAGCCATCCGGCGGATGTCGGACTGCATCTGACCCTGACCGACCACGTACCGCTCAGCCTCGCACGCGGCCTGACCCACGGCGGGCGCCAGCCGGCGCTGTCGCGCCTGCTGCCACGCGCCCTCGCCCGCGGCCTGCCCGCCGCGGCGGTCCGCGACGAACTGCGCGCCCAGCTCGATGCCTTTGAAGACCTGTGGAGCGCGCCGCCCGATTACATCGACGGCCATCAGCATGTACACCTGCTGCCCACGGTCCGCGAAGCGGTGGTGGATGAGCTAAGGCGACGTTATCCAGGCGGACGGGTGTGGGTGCGCGACTGCGTCGAGCCTGCCGCACGCTGCGTGCAGCGTGGCGTCTCGGTGCCCAAGGCGCTGTTCATCAGCCAGCTCGGGCGTGGGCTGCAGCGGCTCGGCCGCGAAGCAGGGCTGCCGATGAACGAGGGCTTCTCCGGGCTCCACGAGTTTGCTGCCGGACGTCCGTTTCGCGAGCGCATGCAAGCCTTCCTCAGCGTCCTTGGAACGCGGCCGCTGGTGCATGTGCACCCGGGTCGCGTCGACGCCGCACTGCTCGCCTGCGACAGCCTCACGTCTCCGCGCGAGGCTGAGCTGACTTACCTTGCGGGAGACGAGTTCGCCGCAGACCTGGCAGCCGCGGACCTGCGCCTCGCGCGCTTCAGCGAACTGAGCGCGCACACTGGCAAGGCGAGCAGTGCGCCCAGCGCAAACAGCGGATCGATCAGGTAGTCCCACAGATTGGGCGACGCCAGCAGCTGCAGGCGCCAGCCGACGAGCGCCAGCACCAGTGCAACGGCCATCACCCGGAACCGCGCCATCCACGCAACTGCGGCCAGCGCGCCGGCCAGCAGCGGCAGCGCGGGCGCGCCATAGCCCCAGAAATAGGGATCGATCACGGTCAGGCCAAGCGCCGCCGGGTAGAACAGCACGCCGGTGAGCGCAGCCAGCGCGGCAAGCGCGCGACGCTCTCCATCGCGAAACGGTGCACACAGCCCGGTGCGCGCGATGAAAAGCGCAGCCAGGACCACGACAGTCATCAGCGACAGCCCCGCAAACAGCCCGCGCAAGGCGGCAATCAGACTCACGCCCGCCGCCGGCACACTGAGCGCACCCACCAGGATTGCGAGCACGCCCAGCGCGCGAGGCGTGCTGCGGCCGAGACCGGGCACACACAGCGCGAGGGCGAGCGCCCAGCCCAGCGTGTCAATCAGGGGCGCGATCACAGCTTGCTCTCCAGCCAGGCACGGTTGAAACTCAGGTGGCGCACAAAGCTGCGGTTCCAGGTGTAGACGAGATGAAACTCGCCGGCATCGGTGCGGATCAGGTAGGGATAGTCGTACTGCCAGCTGCACGTGTCGCCGTGACGGCACAGTGCCTGCTCGGCGTTGGCCTCGACTTCAGCCGGCGCGGGACCGGGCCCGAGCGCAGCCAGATCACCGGCAAGCAAGGGGCGGAACTGATCGAGCGCGAGATCCTGCCCCAGAAAGTCCTGACGGTCCTCGAAGCGGTGGATGGCGCGCCAGTGCGCGCCGCGGTCCTCACTCACCAGCAGTGACAGACGCAGGCGTTCGTCCTCGGTATCGTTCGCGACCGCGATCAGGCGACCGTCGTCCAGGCGCAGCGCAGCCAGCGCCGAGTTGGGGTTGGGCAGATCGGTCAGTTGCGGCGCACTCCAGCTGCGCCCGCCGTCCGTGGTCTCGCTGCGCCACGCCCGCGGCGGGTGTTCGGCGCCATCGCGCATCAGCGCAATCGCGCGCTGCGCATCCTCGACCAGCACCACCGGCTGCAAGGTCCGGTGACCGTGATCCATGCGGATCTTGCGCCGCATCTCGCCCGTATCGGAGAGCACCAGCAGCTCGGCGAACTTGCCCGCAAGCTCGTGATAAACCGGCATGCCGACCTCGCCGTTGTCGAAGAACACCGGCCCACCTTTGACCAGGGTGCTCAGGTTAATGAAGGGCGAGGTCACCAGGCGCGTGGCCGGCAGCCAGCTGCGGCCAAGGTCGGGCGAGCGCATCAGGTTGATGTGGCTGGTCGCCCACCCGCCCATGGTCACGCTGACATAGGTCACCCACAGTTCGCCGCGCGGGGTGACAAAAGCCACCGGATTGCCCATCTTGCGCACCAGCATTCCGGTATCGGCCGTCGTCTGTTCCGGCGAGGCAATGGCGTGCTGTTCGCCCCAGGCCAGCGCGCCCGGCTCGCGGTAGGCTGCAAAGATCTTGACGTCGGTGCTGCCCTCGCGCTCGCCACCGAACCACACCGAGAACAGGCGGCCGTCGGGCAGTGCCGCAATCGACGCTGCATGCACCCGGGGCGGCGTTGCGGCATTCACGAGCGCGCTGCGCAGATAGGGCTCGGCCTCAGCGCCGGCATGCACGGACGGCGGCACGAAGCCTGGGGCGGCTGTACCGGAAAAACCCGGCCAGGCCACCCAGGCCGTGAGCAAGCAGATCAGCCCGCAGCCCAGCCAGCGCCCTGCGCTCATTGCGCCACCACCCGGAGCAGGAAGACCTCCGACAGCGTGTCGGGACGCTTTGCCGGATTGAGAAAACGCGCATTCAGACGGGTCACGCGGAAATCCGGATTGCTTGCCAGCACTTCGGCACGCAAGCCTGCCGCCTCTACCGCCTCACGTCCGGAGGCCGAGGTGTAGAGCACGACCGGCGCGCTCATCGCCTGCAACTGTGCAAGCGTCAGGGTCGGTGTCAGCCGGGCGGTGGTGAAATCGAAACTGCCCGCCCGCCCCTGCTCCTCGAGGTAGTACACCGACGCGGGGTCGAGCGCGAGTCGTTCGACCGCTTCACCCAGCACGGTACCCGCCTGATAGCGCAACAGCTGCGGGTAGAAATTCCACGCCAGCAGGAAATTGAACACCACACCAGCGGCCACCGACGCCAGCACCACGCGCGCGCCGCCGGAGCGACTCAGACTCAGCGCCACCCCCGCCACCAGCAAGGCCACGGCGCCTGCCATCACACCCCAGCCAAGCGGCGGAAACGCCCAGCCATTGATCGCCACGGCGAGCAATGCAAGCACCAGAATGGCAAGGAACTGGACCGCCCACACTCCGCGCGTCGCAGGCCGTTCGATCCGCGGCGCAAGCCAGGTGGCGAGCACGATGGAGAACAGCGGCAGCAGGATGTTGAGGTAGTGCGGCAGCTTGAACTGCGAAGCGGAAATGATCGCGAACAGCACGACGATCGTTCCCAGGGTGAGCATTTCCTCGCCGGGCTGAGGACGCAGTCTGCCGCGCAACACGCGCAGCCCCTGCGACCACAGGGCCACAAGCGTCAGAAACGACCACGGCAGGAAGGCCCACAGGAAGGTATGAACGAAGAACAGCGGGTCCTCGGCGCCGGCATTGCCGAAGCGCTCGCCCGCGAGCCGCTCGAAGTTCTGCGACCACAGGATGAAGCGCACCCCGTCGGCACCGAACTGCTGGTAGTAGGCAAACAGCACCGGCGCCGCAAACACCAGCACGATCAGCGGCAGGGCCAGCCAGCGCGGGTCGAACAGACGCGCCCAGTCACGCCGGTAGAGCAGGTGCAGGAAGACGGCGATGCCCGGCATTGCCACCCCAATCATGCCCTTGGTCGCAAAGCCGAGCGCGAGTCCCAGCCCTGCCAGCACCAGACTGCGCCAGCGCCCGCCGGCAACGAACTCGGCCAGCTGCCAGATGGCGAACATGATCGACCCGGTCAGCAGCGCGTCCATGCGAACGTCGTTGTTGGCAAGGATGAAGGCGATTGCGCTGGCGAGAATCAGGCCCGCCAGCCGACCGACCTCGGCCGAGTGCAGCAGACGTCCGAGACGTACCGTGGAATACACCGCCAGCACCGAAAACAGCAGCGACGGCAGCTTGTAGGCAAAGGTGCTGACGCCGAAGACCTTGAACGACAGGGCCGCGAGCCAGAACAGCAGGTGCGGCTTGTCGAGGTAGTCGTGGCCCTGGGTGATCAGGCGCAGCCAGTCCCCCGATACATGCATGTGCAGCGCAATGCCGGCGTGATGCGCCGAGTCATTGTTCATCAGCGGGACCATGGCCCCGCCGACATACACCACAAGCAACAGCAGATAGCAGGCCAGCGTGCTGCGTGCGTCCAGCCGCACGCTCAGGCTCCGTAGTAGCCGCGATACCACTCGATGAAGCGGCCGACACCGTCGCTCACACTGGTAGCCGGCACGAAGCCCGTCCATGCATTCAGCTCGGAGGTGTCAGCGTAGGTCGCGGGCACGTCACCGTCCTGCAAGGGCATGAAGTTCTTCTCGGCCTTGCGCCCGAGGGCGTTCTCGATGGCCTCGACGAAGGCCATCAGCTCGACCGGATTGTTGTTGCCGATATTGAATACGCGGAAAGGCACGTTGCTGCGACTGGGATCGGGCTGGTCGGCATTGAAGCCGGCATCGGCCTCGGCCACATGATCGAGCGTACGCAGCACGCCCTCGACGATATCGTCCACGAAGGTGAAGTCGCGCTTCATCCTGCCGTGGTTGAAGACATCGATCGGACGCCCTTCCAGAATCGCCTTGGTGAACAGGAACAGCGCCATGTCAGGCCGGCCCCACGGCCCATAAACCGTGAAGAAGCGCAGGCCGGTGGTGGGCAGACCGTAGAGATGGCTGTAGGTGTGCGCCATCAGTTCGTTGGCCTTCTTGGTCGCTGCGTACATGCTGACCGGGTGATCGACGCTGTCGTGCTCGGAGAAGGGCATGCGGGTGTTGCCCCCATACACGCTGGAGCTCGACGCATACACGAGGTGTTTCACCTTGCTGTAGCGACAGCCTTCAAGAATGTTCATGAAGCCGACGATGTTGCTGTCGATGTAGGCATGCGGATTCTGCAGCGAATAGCGCACCCCGGCCTGGGCCGCGAGGTGAATGACGCGATCGAACTTCTCCTCGGCGAACAGACGCTCCATGCCCGCACGGTCGGCGACGTCCATCTTCACGAAGCGAAACGCGGGGTGCGGCGTCAGTCGCGCCAGCCGGCTCTCCTTCAGCCTCGGATCGTAGTAGTCGTTGAGGTTGTCCAGCCCGACCACTTCATCGCCACGGGCGAGCAGGCGTTCGGAGGTGTGCATGCCGATGAAGCCGGCAGCGCCGGTGACGAGAATTTTCATGATGTCTATGCAATGGATGACAGGAATGCGGCGATTATCTCATGAGCGTCATGACGATTGCCCTTCGATCATGTCACGCCCTTATACTTTCGCCGTCCCATCATTCCCGGCCCCGATGCTGCAACGCCTGCCCTACTCCCTGCTGTGGTTGCTCGCCCTTCCCCTCGTCCTGCTCCGCCTGCTGTGGCGCGCGCGCAAGCAGCCCGCCTACCTCCGCCACGTGAGGGAACGCTTCGGCAGCTACGGCGTTCGCGCACCAGGCCCGACGATCTGGGTTCACGCGGTGTCGGTCGGCGAAACACGGGCCGCCGAGCCCTTGCTCCGCGCCCTGCTGGCACGCTGGCCCGAGCACACCATCGTGCTCACGCACATGACCCCGACCGGGCGCGCAACCTCGAAGTCCCTGTTTGCCGACGAGGCCCGGGTCCTGCGCGTCTATCTGCCCTACGACCTCGGCTTTTTCGTCGAACGTTTTCTGCGCCACTTTCACCCGGCCTTCGGCGTGATCATGGAAACCGAGTTGTGGCCCAACCTGCTTGCCGTGTGCCATCGGCGCAGTATTCCGGTGCTGCTCGCCAACGCCCGCCTGTCCCCGCGCTCTGCAAGTCGCTACGCCCGCTTCCCGTCACTGACCGGTCTCACCCTCGGCGCCCTCAGTGCCATCGGTGCCCAGACCGCCGCCGATGCGGCACGTCTGTCAGCGCTCGGCGCGCGCCGTGTCAGCATTACCGGCAACATCAAGTTCGACATGACCCCGCCCGACGAGGTCCCCGCGCTGGCGCACATCTTTCGCACCCGTTGCGGCACACGGCCGATCCTGCTTGCCGCGAGCACGCGCGACGGTGAGGAGGCCCTGTTGCTGGATGCCTTTGCCCGTCTCGCGCCGCCCGAGGTCCTGCTGGTGATCGTGCCCCGCCACCCGCAGCGCTTCGATGAGGTCGGCGCGCTCGTGCAGTCACGCGGACTGAAGCTGCAGCGGCGCAGCGACAATGCCCCGGTGGACAGCGACACCCGGATCTGGCTGGGTGACTCGATGGGCGAGATGTTTGCCTACTACGCAGCTGCAGATGTGGCGCTGATCGGCGGCAGCTGGCTGCCGCTCGGCGGACAGAATCTGATTGAAGCCTGCGCGGTGGGCACCCCAGTGCTGGTCGGCCCGCACACATTCAACTTCGAGCAGGTTGCGCAACAGGCGATCGAACATGGTGGCGCAGCACGCCTGGAAACGCTTGAGCAGGGCGTGCACAGCGCGCTCGACCTGATCGCCGACGCCGACCGGCGCAATGCAATGTCACGGGCGGGGCTCGACTTTGCCGCCATCAACCGCGGCGCAACCGCGCGCACGGTCGAGCTGCTCGCGGAGATGACCGCCTGAGCCACCGTGGCGCCGGCCATCAGGCCAGCGCAGGACTCAGTCCATGCCCCATTTCTGCAGGCGATAGCGCAGCTGACGCAAGGTCATGCCGAGCTGGCGCGCCGCCGCAGAGCGGTTCCAGCGGTTTTCGTCGAGCGCACGCAAGACCTTGATGCGCTCGTCGTCGGAGTCGGCCACATCGTCGTCCTCGCCCGTATCCAGGTCGAGCCCCGTCTGCGTCAGCCCCTCGCACTGCTGCAGATCGAGATCGGCAGCCGTAATCTGGTCGGATTCGCACAGCGCACAGGCACGCTCAAGCAGGTTTTCCAGCTCGCGCACATTACCCGGAAAGCTGTGTCGGGAGAGGGCTGCGAGCGCATCGGGCGACAGCTGCCTGACCGCTCCGCCCTCACGCTCGGCCAGTCGTCCGAGCACATGCGCGGCGAGATCCGGGATGTCTTCCGGGCGCTCGCGCAATGGCGGCACGCGCAGCGTGATCACGTTGATGCGGAAGTAGAGATCCTGACGGAAGCGGTTCTCGTTCACCAGCTGCGCGAGGTCGCGGTGGGAGGCCGAGAGGATGCGGACATCGACCGATTCTTCGGCGTGCGCACCGACGGGGCGCACTGCGCGCTCCTGAATGGCGCGCAAGAGTTTGACCTGCATCGACAGGGGCAGCTCGCCGACCTCGTCAAGGAACAGGGTGCCGCCGCTGGCCGCCTGGAACAACCCCTCCTTGTCGGTCGCCGCACCGGTGAAGCTGCCCTTGCGATGACCGAAGAATTCGCTCTCCATCAGCTCCGGCGAGATCGCACCGCAGTTTACCGGCACGAAGGGGGCGGCCGCCCGCGCACCGAGGCTGTGGATCAGGCGCGCGATCACTTCCTTGCCCGTACCCGACTCCCCATGAATGAAGACCGGTGCCTGATTGCGTGCCAGCTTCTCGACCTGCCCCCGCAACTGCGCCAGCGCAGCCGAAGTCCCGATCAGCTTGCGTCCGCCTTCGCCCTGCGCCGCGTCCGACGGCGCCTGCAGCTTCAGTGCGTGCGTGACCAGTTCGCGCAAGGCCTTGAGCTCGACCGGCTTGGTCACGAAATCGAAGGCGCCGACCTTGAGCGCACGGATCGCGGTCTCGATACTGCCGAAGGCGGTGATCACGGCTACCGGCAGGCCCGGGTACTGGCGCTGGATGTGCTCGACCAGCTCCAGCCCGTCGCCATCGGGCAGTCGCATGTCGGTCAGGCAGAGCCGGTAGCGGCGACCTTCGAGCAGGGTTCTGGCTTCGGCCACCGTGCCCGCTGCATCGCAGCCCAGCCCCATGCGCATCAGCGAGAGTTCGAGCAGTTCGCGGATGTCTTCCTCGTCATCGATCACCAGCACATCCACGCTGGCACTGCGGTTACGGCGATCTGAAACGCTCATGGACAACTCCGTCCGGTCAGCACGAAATGCGCGCCCGTGGAGTCCGACACGGGCTCCAGCGTGGCGTCGTTGGCGTCGGCAAGCTCGCGGGCAATATACAGCCCGAGGCCGGTACCTTTGGCGTGCGTGGTGAAGAAGGGCTCGAACAGGTGGGCGCGGGTGTTCTTGTCCAGCCCGGGTCCATCATCCTGTACATGCAAGCGTACGCAGCCGTCCGCGCCCACGTCTGCGCGGATGCGCACCGAGCCCGGCTGGGCAGAGCAGTAGCGGCGAGCGTTGCCCAGCAGGTTGTCGAGAATCTGGTGCAGGTGCGCGCGATCGATTGCGAGCGTGAGCTCAGGGTCGATCTCGACGCTGAAAATCGCGCGTTCGGCCCCGTCGCGCAGCCCCTGCGCATCGACCACCTCGGTCACGAACCGGGCAAGTGGCAGGGCCTCGGGCTGCGCCTGCTGACGACGCCCGAGGGCGAGCACGTCGCGGATCATGCGCTCGATGCGCTGCGCGTTGTCGTTGATGATGCGCGCCAGCCGGCCCTGCATGTCGGCCCGCTTCTCCTCCTGAAGCAGCTCTGCCGCCTGGGTGACGGCCGACAGCGGATTGCGGATCTCATGCGCCATGCTGGCCGTCAGCCGCCCCAGCGCCGCAAGCTTGAGTTGCTGCATCTGGCGCTGGATATCCTCGAAGTCAGTCAGGTAGATCAGGACATCGCCCCCGCTTGCCGCTTCGGAATCCGCTTCCATCACGCGACAGCGCAGCAGCCTGCGTGCGGGCCCGAGCCGCATCAGACGCCCGTCCGCACCGCCACACTGCGCGCGGCAGTCGCCGAACGCGGAGTCGATGTCGGCCAGGGCCAGTCCATCCATGCTCTGCAAGCCCAGCAGGGCAGCCGCCTGAGGATTGGCCTGGCGGACGAAACCGTCGGGTCCGAGCACGATCACGCCATCGCGCATGTCGCGGATGATGCGTTCATTGACCGCCTGCTGCTTGACCAGCTCCTTGCCACGCCTTTCCGCAAGCGAAGCGTTGTTCTTGGCCCGCAGCGCAAGCAGGCGCGCCACCAGTGCAATACCGAAGAATGCGATGCAGGTGATACCGACCTGCAGAAAGTCACCCGGCGTGCCGTCGGCGATGAAACGCCAGCCATTCTCGGTGAGCACAGCCAGCGTCGTCAGCGCCGCAAGAAAGAGCACCATGCGCCCTTCGGCCACCAGCCCCGCACCTGCGAGCACAATCATCATCAGCACTGGCATGCCGCTGCGGAATCCGCCACTGGACCACATGAACGCCGTCAGCATGAACACGTCGATGACGACCTGCAGCGTCACCAGACGGTCGAAACCCATGCGTCGCGCAGCATCGGGAAACCCGAGGGTCAGAACGGCCCCGAGATAGCAGATCGCGGTAACGAGAAAGATGGTCGGGTGTTCGCTGCCCAGATTGAGCTCGCGCCCTGCCACCAGAAAGATGCCGGCGATGATGAGCCGGAACAGGTTGAAAAAGCGCAGCGACTGCAGTCGCGCGGGGTCGACGCCGGACAGCACGGAGTCACCCAAGCCTATTCTCCCCGGCCGCCATTACCCAGACGACGGTGCCCTTCGCAGCAGTAGAAACCGCTTTCGTCGCGAACGCCTTCGCTCTCCGGGACATGCACACCGCAATGCGCACAGGCCAGCACCCGTTCGGGCTCGTTCAGGCGCGGATCGCGCCCCGGGCCACGCCGCGGTCGCTTGAGGGCACGACGCACCCACCAGATACCACCCAGTATCAGCAGAAAGATCAGCAGATTGCGCACGATGGAGAGCGGGCCGCAAGAGAGAATGAGACCGGCAGTTTACCACGCAGGACGGCGGCAACGCCGCCGCCCGCGGGGACATGCCACCACCGGCCGAGTCGCGCCGGAAGGCAGGCAAAGCAGTATGACGAACCCGGCTTCAGCGCAGCTTCTGCAGGCGTTCGCAGGCCGCTGCGAGCGTGCTCTCGTTCTTGGCAAAGCAGAAGCGGATCACGCCTTCGTCGCGACCATCGGCGAAGAACGCCGATACCGGAATCGCGGCCACCCCCGCCTCACGCGTCAGCCAGTCGCAGAACACGCCATCCGGCTGATCCGAGATCGCACCGTAGCGGGCCAGCTGAAAATAGGTGCCGCCCGATGGCAGGAGTTCGAAGCGGGCGCCGGAGAGCCCGGCGCGGAAGTAATCGCGCTTGGCCTGATAGAAGGCCGACAGCTGCAGATGACGGCCGGCATCTGCCATGTAGTCCGCAAGCGCAAGCTGCACCGGGGTGTTGACGGTAAACACGTTGAACTGGTGAACCTTGCGGAACTCCGCCATCAGTTCGCGCGGCGCCACCACGTACCCCACCTTCCAGCCGGTGATGTGATAGGTCTTGCCGAAGCTCGACACGACGATGCTGCGCGCCGCCAGCTCCGGATGCGCGGCACAGCTCTGATGCACGGCGCCATCGAACACGATGTGCTCGTACACCTCGTCCGACACCACCACGATGCCGGTGTTGCGGGTGAGCGCTGCAAGCTGGGCGAGGTCGTCCGCGGACCACACGGTCGCGGTCGGGTTGTGAGGAGAGTTGATCATGATCATCCGCGTCCGCGGCCCGATTGCCGCCGCGACCGCAGCCCAGTCCGGACGGTAGTCCGGCGCCCGTAACTGCATGCGGATGACCGTGCCGCCGGCCAGCTCGACCGCCGGTCCGTAGGAGTCGTACACCGGCTCGAACACGATCACTTCATCACCGGCATGAACCAGCGCACTGACCGCAGTGAACAAGGCCTGGGTGGCACCGGCGGTCACCGTGACCTCATGCTCAACATCGTAGCGCGTTCCGTACAGGCCCTCGACCTTGCGCACGATGGCTTCGCGCAGGGGCAGACAGCCCGCCAGCGGGGCATACTGATTGAAGCCCGCCCTCATCCAGTGGGCGACACGCTCGAACAGCACATCCTCCGCATTGAAGTCGGGAAAGCCCTGCGACAGGTTGATCGCACCGCACTCCTGAGCGAGCCGGGACATGACGGTGAAGATGGTGGTGCCGACGTTCGGCAGGCGCGATTCGATCGGTGCGGGAAAATGCGGCATGGGAATCCTGGCGGATCGGCAATGGCTGGGATCTGCATTTTCGCAGAGTCGCGCCCGATCGCAAGCGCCGCGCCACCGGGCATTCGGACTTGCGGACAGGACCGAGGACTGGCACATTCCAAGGCTTAACTTGCCCCAGAGAGCAGGAGACAGGACCGTAGCAGGCCTGCGGCGACGCACTTTGTCGCCCGCACCCGAGCCCGGTCCGGATCCACACCATGTTCGTACAACCCGTTCCGACGCTGTGCCGTGATGGCGACAGCCTGCTGATACTCGACCAGACTGCGCTGCCATGGCGGCGTGAGCAATGTCGCCTGAACACCCTCGACGAGGTCGCGCACGCCATCCGGACCATGCAGGTTCGCGGCGCGCCGCTGATTGGCGCCACGGCTGCAATGGGTGTTGCGCTCGCCCTCACCCGCGCGGGCGCCGAAGACGAACAGCTCGAACACGCCCTGGCACTGCTCGCCGCCACGCGCCCGACCGCGGTCAATCTGCACTGGGCGCTGAACCACATGGCCGGCATTCTGCGTTCGCTGCCGGCGCCGCAACGCACGGCAGCAGCCTGGGACGCCGCCGAGGCAATCTGTGCCGACGACGCAGCGACATGCGACGCCATCGGCCGTCACGGCCTCGCCCTGCTGCGCGGCCTTCCCGCGCGCAACGGGCGCCCCTTGCGTGTGATGACCCATTGCAATGCCGGCTGGCTGGCCACGCTCGGTGCGGGCACCGCGCTCGCCCCGGTCTACGCGGCCCAGGCCACCGGAATCGACATCGAAGTCATCGCCAGCGAAACCCGCCCGCGCAACCAGGGCCTGCTCACCGCCTGGGAGCTGCGCGAAGCCGGCGTGCCGCACATGCTGATCGCCGACAACGCCGCAGGCCACCTGCTGATGCATGGCGAGGCGGACGTGGTGATCACCGGGGCCGACCGCATTGCCGCCAACGGCGACAGTGCGAACAAGATCGGCACCCTGCTCAAGGCGCTCGCGGCGCGGGCCGCTGGCATTCCCTTTTACATTGCCGCGCCCTATTCGACGCTCGATTTCGCCAGCCCCGACGGGGCCGCGATTCCGATCGAGGATCGCGGTGCCGACGAGGTCTGCTCGTCCATCGGTGTCGACGCACGCGACGAAGCCATCTCGCTGCGCATCGCGCCCGCCTGCACGCGCGCGGCCAACCCCGCTTTCGACGTCACACCGGCCAGCCTGATCACCGGCATCATCACCGAACGCGGGGTGATCGCGCCCGCGGCGCTGAGCGCGACCTATGCGGAGCGCCAGGGATGAGCATCACTGAAGAAGGCCTGCGCGAGGAGCTGTTCGCCACCGCGCTGGAGATGGGGCGCAGCGGCCTCAACGTCGGCACCTCGGGCAATGCCAGCGTGCGCTGGGGTACGGGTCTGCTGATCACGCCCAGCGGCATTGCCGCAAGTGCCTGCACCCCGGCCGACATGGTCGAGCTCGACAGCGACGGCAGCGCCACGGGCACACTGACGCCGTCCTCCGAGTGGCAGCTGCATCGCGACATCTACGCGGCTTGTCCCGGCGCAGGCGCGATCCTTCATGCCCACTCCCCGTTTGCCACCGCGCTCGCGTGCCAGCGCAGGCACATCCCGGCCTTCCACTACATGATTGCCCGCTTCGGCGGCACCGACGTGCGTTGTGCCCCTTATGCCACGTTCGGCACTCAGGCCCTGTCGGATGCTGCCGTCGCTGCACTCGTCGACCGCAGCGCCTGTCTGCTTGCGAACCACGGCATGGTGGTCTTCGGGCGCGATCTCGCGCATGCACTCGCTCAGGCCATCGAGTTCGAAACCCTGTGCGAACAGTACTGGCGCACCCTGCAACTCGGTGACCCGGTCCTGCTCTCGGCCGCCGAAATGGCAGAGGTCATCGAGCGCTTCCGCTGGTACGGCCGTCCCCGCGATGCCAGCGCATCGTGAGCACCTCCGGCAACACGCAAGCTCCACTCATGACAGCACGCCCTTCGGCATGAACCGACCGCCACTGCTGCCACTCGCAGGCACGCTGCTCCGCCTCTCGCTGCCGCTGATCGTCTTTGCCACCATCTGGGGCGGCCTGGGCAAGCTCGAGCAGCAGGCCCGCGAAGGCGAGGAGCGGCAGAACATCTCCGCCTTCCAGCGCACTGCCGCGCAACAGGTCGAGCGCCTGCGCAGCGAGCTCGGCACCACACGCATCGAGCGTGCTGCAGACCCGCGCAAGCTGGTGGCCCGGGTACTGGACAACCGGCGCGATGCGCGCGACGTCAGCCTCGAGATCATCGACCTTGGTGGCGACCACCCCAGGCTGATCTACCAGGACCCCGACCTGCGCCCGAGCACGATGATGTATGTCGAACAGCTCATCATCGGAAAGCAACGCTGGCTGGTCGAGGTCTCTCCCCTGCCCGGTCATTACCTGCTGAATCCCAGCCAGTCGGTCGAAACCCTGCGCTGGGGCGGGCCGCTGATCGGGCTGCTCGTTGCGCTGCTGGTGGCGCTGCTGCAGTCGCACGGGCGTAGTGTCAGGCGTCAGGTGCTGCGCCAGACCAGCGCGCTCGAACACATGAACCACCAGCTCGAACGCAGCAACAGTGCCTTGCAGGCTGAGATCGCACGCAGCACCGAAGCCGAGCGCAGCCTGCGCAACACGACCACGCTTCAGCGCGCCATCCTCGACGGTTCGGAATACGCGATCGTATCAACCGACACCAATGGCCTGATCGAACTCTTCAATCCGGCAGCCGAACGCATCTTTGGCTGGCGCGCCGACGAGCTCGTCGGCCGGGCCACGCCGCTGCTGTTCTGCCCGGAAGAGGAGCTCGCCCGCCTCGAAACCCGCGATGGCCGCGGACTCTTCGCGATGATTGGCGAGGCCCGCGCCGGCCATGCCGCCGAACCCCGCGAAATGACCCTGCGCCGCAAGGACGGGCACGAGTTCCCGGCCAGCCTCTCGGTGTCGCCGCTCCACGGCCCGGATGGTGCAATCCGTGGCTATCTGGGCATCGCCTCCGACATTGGCCGGCAGAAGGCGGCCGAGTCCCGCATCCGCTTCCTCGCGCATTACGATTCCCTGACCGAACTGCCCAACCGCAACTATCTCGGCCAGCGCCTGGCCGAGGCGCAGGAGCAATGCCGGCGCCGCGGCGAGCCGCTGGCGCTGCTGTTTCTCGATCTGGACCGCTTCAAGTACGTCAATGACTCGCTCGGTCACCACGCGGGCGACCTGCTGCTGCAGGCGGTATCAAGACGCTTCATGACCTGTGTCCGGGCAGAGGACACGGTGGCGCGCACCGGGGGTGACGAATTCGTGATCCTGCTGCCTTCATTGCCGGACCGCAGCCGCGCCGTCGAGGTCGCAGAGCGCATCCTGGCCGCATTGCGCGACCCCTTCGACATCCGCAGCCAGCGCCTGACGATCTCGCCCAGCATCGGCATCGCCCTTTATCCGGAAGACGGCGACGACGCCGAAACACTGATCAAGCACGCCGACGCCGCCATGTATCAGGCCAAGGCGGCCGGACGCAACGCCTACCGCTTCTACGACAGCCAGTACGCCCGCGAGCTGTCCGATCGACTGATACTCGAGAACGAACTGCGCCTCGCGCTCGAGCGCAAGCAGTTCATCCTCCATTACCAGCCGCAACTCGATGTCTTCAGTGGCGAAATCACCGGGGTCGAGGCCCTGTTGCGCTGGCAGCACCCGCAACACGGCCTGGTGCCGCCCGATCGTTTCATTCCGATTGCGGAAGACTCCGGTCTGATCGTTCCGATCGGCGACTGGGTGCTGCGCGCCGCCTGCGCGCAGGCGCATGCCTGGCGCGTCGCCGGCCTGCTCGATGCCCCGATGGCGGTCAACCTGTCGGCGCGCCAGTTCGATCAGCCCGATCTGCCCGAGCAGATCGCCAGCGTGCTGGAGGCGACCGGACTGCCGGCCACCCGCCTGGAGCTGGAACTGACCGAGAGTCTCGTAATGCGCGAACCCGAGCGCAGTTCGGACACGCTGAGCCGTTGCAAGGCGCTTGGTCTGACGATTGCGATCGACGACTTCGGCACCGGCTACTCCAGCCTCGCCTATCTGCGGCGCTTCCCCATCGACCGTCTGAAGATCGACCGCTCCTTCATCAAGGACATCGTCGACGAACCGGACGACGCCGCGATTGCACAGGCCATCATCGCGATGGCGCACAGCCTGAGGCTGAACGTCGTTGCCGAAGGCGTGGAAAGCGACGCGCAGCTGAGCCTGCTGCGTAAGTGGCGCTGCGGCATCTACCAGGGCTTCCTGTCCAGCCGCCCCTTGCCGGGCGAAGGTCTCACGGCGCTGCTGCGCGGCATGAAAGCCGCCGGGGTCGCCGAACTCGCACCGCCTCCGCGGCAGCACTGACGGCGACCACCGGGGCGGGATCAGGCGGCAGCCGTTCCGCTCATGGTTTCGAGCACGCGCAACAGGCTCGACGTGTCGTCGTGGCCCAGACCGGATGCCATCAGGGCGTTGAGCTGCTGCCAGACCTGAGCGGCAATCGGCAAGGGAATACCGAGGGCACAGGCCTCCTGCATCAGGATGCCGAAGTCCTTGTGATGCAGACGCGCCTCGACACCGGCGGAAAAGTCGCGACTCACCATGCGCGCGCCCATCACTTCAAGCACCCGCGACGCGGCCGACCCGCCCATCAGTGCCTGACGCACCGCAGCCAGATCCACACCATGTGCCTGAGCCAGATGCATGGCTTCGGCACCGGCCTGAATCGCCGCCACCATGATCATCTGGTTGCAGGCCTTGGCCACCTGCCCTGCACCCGCCGGCCCCACATGCACGATGCGCTTGCCGAGAACCTCGAGCAGCGGGCGCACCCGCGCCAGCGTCTCCGCCTCACCACCGGCCATGATGGCGAGCGTGGCATCGATCGCGCCCTGCGCGCCGCCCGACACGGGCGCATCGAGCCAGCCCACGCCACGGCCGGCATGGTGCGCAGCAAGCCTGCGCGCGCAACCCGGCGCAATCGTGCTCATGTCCACATGGACCGCACCCGCTGCAAAACCGTCTGCAAGCCCCTGTTCGCCCAGCACCAGCGCCTCGACATCCGCGCTGCCGGTCACGATGCTGAATACGACCTCGCTGCGCGCCGCCAGCTCGGCGGGCGTGGCACAGGCAAGCGCACCTGCGGCGACCACCTCTGCGGCCGCCTCCGGGCGCCGTGCCCACACCGCCAGCTCATGCCCGGCACCCAGCAGATGACGGGCCATCGACGCACCCATCGCGCCGAGGCCAATGAGGCCCAACCTCATTCGCCGGCTCCGCCGCTCATGAGCTCGAGCAGCTTCAGCATCGCGATCGAGTCGTCCTCGCCCAGCCCGCTGCCGACCATCGCATTGAACATCTGCGCGGTGGCAGCCGAGGACGGCAGTGCAAGCCCGAGACGATGCGCCTCTTCCATGACGATGCGCATGTCCTTCTGGTGCATCCAGGCCTTGAAGCCGGGACGGAAGTTGCGGTCGAGCATGCGCTGGCCGTGGTTCTCGAGGATGCGCGAATAGGCAAAACCGCCGAGCAGGGCCTCACGCACCTTGCCGGCATCCACGCCGCTGCGGGTGGCGAAGTTGAGCGCCTCGGCCACTGCCGCCACCCCGACGCCGGTCAGAATCTGGTTGCAGGCCTTCGCGACCTGGCCTGCGCCCGCGTCGCCGATGCGCGTCACCGACTTGCCCATGGCCTCGAACACCGGCCTGATTCTGTCGAACGCGGCCTCATCGCCACCGGCCATGATGGTCAGCGAGCCGGCAATCGCACCCACCTCGCCACCGGACACCGGTGCGTCGATCATGCTCACGCCACGCGCCTTGAGGCCGGCGGAAATCGACTGCGCCGCCGCAGGGGCGATGGTGCTCATGTCGGCGTGAATGTGCCCCGGTCCCGCACCTTCGGCCACGCCGCCGGCACCGAGCGTCACCTGCTCCACATCCGGCGCATCGGCCACCATGCTGATGGTGATCGCGGCACGCTCTGCGACCTCGGCGGCGCTGGCACAGTCTCCGGCACCGGCTTCAAGCAGCGGCGCCATCGACTCGCGGCGGCGGCTCCAGACATGCACCGTGTGGCCGGCCTTGATCAGGTTCAGCGCCATGGGGCGGCCCATCAGGCCCAGTCCGATAAATCCGACTTCCATTTCGACTCTCGCTCCGTGAGAAATTCATAGAAAAGCAGCGCAGCCGGCCCACACACCCTACCGCGAACGGCACGGGCAGCGGATAATCCCGACTCATGAACTGTGCTCCCATGATCAAGGAAATCGGGCGCGGCGCCAAGGGCGCCCGCTCTCTCGAACGCGACGCGGCCGCCACCCTCTTCGGTGGCATGCTCGACGGCAGCGTGGCCGACCTCGAGCTCGGCGCCATCCTGATCGCCCTGCGGATCAAGAGCGAGTCCCTCGACGAACTGCTCGGCTTCAAGCAGGCCATGGACGCGCTGGGCGCACAGCTCGTCGTGCCCGATGGTCCGCGCTGTGTCGTGCTGCCGAGCTACAACGGCGCCCGCCGCCAGCCCAACCTGATGCCGCTGGTGGCCATGTTGCTGGCTCGCGATGGCGTGCCGGTGCTGATTCAGGGCCGGCACGATTTTGAATCCAGGGTCAGCCCCTTCGAACTGCTCGCAGCGCTCGGCATCACACCCGCCAGCGATACTGCCGAAGCCGGCGCGCAACTGGCCAGCCGGCATCTCACCTGTCTGCAGGTCAGCACCCTGCTGCCGGGGCTGGACCGTCTGCTTTCGCTACGTCCGCGCATGGGTGTACGTAGCAGCGCCCACACCATGGCCAAGCTGCTCGACCCATGCAGGGGTCGCAGCGTGCGGGTGGTGGCCGTCACCCATCCCGAATACCTCGAGCGCATGGACGAATTCCTGCGTGCGGATGGTGGCCACGCCATGCTGCTGCGCGGCACCGAAGGCGAGATTTACGCCAACCCGAGACGCTGCCCCGAGATGAAGGCCTACGCCGACGGCACGGGCCAGACCGGCGTCGCAGGCGAGGATGGCGGTGCGCCTCCACTTGCGGGACTGCCCGACAGTCCGTCGATTGCCGACAACGTGACGACGATCCGCGCCATGCTGAGCGGCGAGCAGCCCGTCCCCGCCCCCATCGTGGCGCAGGTCCGGGCCTTGAAGGCACTCGCGCTGGATTGAACTTTCGCGGTCGCACCCTAAGGCCTGACGGCCCTCAGCCCGCCAGCCTGCCGTCCCGAAAATCGTTGAGCGCCTGATAGATCTCCTGCTCGGCATTCATCACGAAGGGGCCGTATTGTGCAATCGGCTCGTTCAGCGGCTGACCAGCGATGAGCAGCACCCGCGCCGGCGCGGCACTCTCGAGCACCACGCCGTCACTGCCTTCGGCCCTGCCGAGGATCGCCATGCGCTGCGCAGCGACCGGTTTTTCTCCGATCGTGACCTCGCCGCGATAGACATAGACGAAGGCATTGTGAGCTTCAGGCAGCGACTGAACGAAGCGCCCGCCGGCAGGCAGATGCAGGTCGAGATAGAGCGGCGCACTGGCCTCGCGCGTAACCGCGCCTTCCACACCATGACTGCGACCCGCGATCACGGTGACGGCCACGCCTTCGGCAGTCTCGAACCTCGGCAGTTCGGCCGCGGAAAAATCGCGGTACCACGGCGCGCACAGCTTGTCCCGTGCGGGCAGATTGAGCCAGAGCTGGAAGCCTTCCATCACGCCTTCTTCCTGCTGCGGAACCTCGGAGTGGATCACGCCACGACCGGCCGTCATCCACTGCACGCCGCCATTCTCCAGCAGGCCTTCGTGTCCCGCGCTGTCGCGATGAAGCATGCGCCCGGCAATCATGTAGGTGATGGTCTCAAAGCCACGATGCGGATGATCGGGAAAGCCGGCGATGTAGTCGTCCGGATTGTCGCTGCCAAAGGCATCGAGCATCAGGAAGGGATCAAGCCGGCGCTGCAGCGCCTGTGTCAGCACACGGGTCAGCTTCACGCCCGCGCCGTCCGAGGTCGGGCGCCCGACAACCAGTTGTTCCACAGTTCGCGGCCGCAGCACACACTCGGCCTGCAACGCGGACTGAAGATCTTTTGTTGTCATTTCAAGCTCCTGTGCGAGCGGGGACGATCCGCCCCCGCTGTGACTTTCAGCTCAATGCGGCGTCGATTTCCGCATCGGCATCGGCAAGCGCCTGGCGCGCGGCGTCCGGCCCCATTGAGAAACCTTCAGCATAGATGAAGCTGACATCGGTCATGCCGAGAAAGCCGAGGAAGGTTCTGAGGTGCGGCACCTGGGAGTCCAGTTCGGTACCACGGTACTTGCCACCGCGAGCAAGGGCGACATAGACCTTCTTGCCCTTGAGCAGACCTTCGGGCCCGTTCTCGGTATAGCGGAAGGTGACGCCTGCGCGCGCAACCGCATCGATCCAGGTCTTGAGCTGAACCGGAATGCCGAAGTTGTACATCGGCACGCCCAGCACCAGCACATCGGCCGCCTGCAGTTCTGCGATCAGGGCGTCATCGAGTGCCGCACGTGCTGCCTGCTCGGGGCTGCGCTTGTCTGCAGGGGTAAAGATGGCGCCCAGCGCGGCTTCGTCCAGCACCGGGTGCGGCGTTGTGGCCAGATCACGGACGTTCAGCACGGCGTCCGGCGAAGCCGTCTGCAGGCGCGCCACGATGGCGTTTGCAACACGCGTGGAGTTTGCACCTTCGCTGCGGGCGCTGGCATTGATTTGAAGGATGTTCATGATGTGCTCCGGTAAGTGGGGTTTCGATGGCCACACTTTATTCCTGCACAATAATGATGACAATCCGTCATATCGGATAACATTATCTCACCAATGGAACAATATGACGCAAACGATCTGCTGATCTTCGCCCGCGTGGTTGAAATGGGCAGCTTCAGCCGTGCCGCCGAGCACCTCGGACAGCCCAAATCGACCGTGTCGCGGCGCATCAGCCTGCTCGAGGAACAGCTCGGCGAGCGGTTGATGCAGCGCACGACACGCCGCCTGCAGGTGACCGAGTTCGGCCAGGTGCTGCTCGAACACGCGCGTCAGGTGGCGGCCGAGGTCGAAGCCGTGGCGAACCTGGCCGAACACCGTCAGGCCGTGCCAAGCGGTCGCCTGCGCGTGTCGATGCCAAGCGACTTCGCCAACCTGTTGCTGACCGACATGATTGGGGCCTTCGTTGCCCTGCACCCGGCCATCTCGCTCGAACTGGACCTGTCGCCGCGGCGTGTGGACCTGCTGGGGGAGAATTTCGACCTGGCGATCCGGATGGGCGAACTGCCGGAGAACAGTCTGCTCGCCGCGCGCCGCCTCACTGTCTTCAACAACGGACTGTACGCATCGCCCGGCTACCTTGCCGAGCACGGCGACCCTGCATCACCCGATGAGCTGGCACGTCACATGGCACTGCGCCTGCTGACCGGCTCGGGCGCCCCCTTGCAGCGGACACTGCTGCGTGGCGACGAACAGCGTCAGTTTGTCCCCACAGGACGGATCACCGCAAATTCACCCGAGCTGCTGATTCGAATGGCCTGCTCGGGGGCGGGCATTGCCGCCGCACCCGAGCAGTTTGCATCGCCCTATCTTCGTCGCGGCGAGTTGCGACGCGTTTTACCGGACTGGTGCCTGCCCTCTCACACTGCATGGGCCGTATTCCCCGGGCGACGGCTGATGCCCGCCAAGACGCGCGCCTTCATCGACATGCTGGTCACCGCCCTGTCCGTCACCCCGGATACATGAGCCGGGTGCGTCTCCGCGTACCGGCACGCGCCGCCTGACCGCCGGGAACTTTAACCGCGGTCCGATTACGAATCGACGCGCAACATGAATCGCCTACAATCCCTATTCTCCTCGCTCCAACGCAATCCCATTCAATGACACTCTCCCGCCTGTCCGCCCGTCAGATGTTTTTCGCGCTTTTCGCCCTGTGTGCAGGAATGCTCGGCTTCGGCCTCTATCTGCAGCATGTGGTCGGTCTGCACCCTTGCCCGATGTGCATCATGCAGCGCTACGCCCTGCTCACGGTCGGCCTGATCGGGCTGATCGGCGGACTGCACGGCCCTGGCGCAACAGGCAGCCGGATCTACGCCGGCCTGATCGGGCTGACCGCAATCGCAGGCGGCGGCGTTGCGGCGAACCAGAGCTGGCTTCAGCTCAACCCGCCGGGGATCGCAGAGTGCGGTCCGGGAATGGAGTATCTGATGGAGAGTTTTCCGCTGACGGAAGTGCTGCCGATGCTGTTTCGTGGCGCCGGCGACTGCAGCGCAATCGACTGGACCTTCCTGGGCCTGTCCCTCGCCAACTGGTCGCTATTGAGCTTCAGCGCCTTCACCGTTTTCGCGCTCTGGCTGATGTTCCGGCGTCAGCCGCGCTGAACCCCGAGGGCGACGCGTGACCGTCGCCCGTTCAGGCTGCTGCGATCAGCCCACCACCTGGGTGATCGCACCGCCGATTTCGTAACGACCGCCGCCAATCGCATGACAGCGCGTGACCTTGAGCCGGGTCACCAGCGGCGGCCGCCCCAGACCGGCCCCTGGCGACATCACTGCGACGTCTATCACCTCCAGCTCTCCAGGCACATAGGCGGCGTGAAGCGTCATGCCGCTGACGCTCAGTTCGATGCATTCGGCAGCCACCGAGCGCCCCTCCCCAAGCAGAATGGATGCAGCGCAACCCAGCGGAATGCGTCGATCGAGCCGTCGATCGGGAGGCGTGACATGGTCGTTCATGGGCAGGCTTGCATTCGCGGGATGAAAACAGCGCGATTGTAGCGCCCCGCCCACTCGGCCGCGCGGGCTCCCGTGTGCCCGCAGTGCTCAGTAGTGGTCCTTGACGCCGACCTTGCGCAGGATGTTCTCCAGCGGACACAAACCGGTGAAGCCGCTCTGGAACAGGTTGGCGCCGACAAACACGGTGAACCACAGGAAGTTCGCATTCACGAACAGCGGCGAGGCTTCAACCCCCAGCGCAAGGGAGATGAGCACGAAAGCACCGGCAAAGATGCGGACGAACTGGTTTGTGGTGAGCTTCATTCGGATTCTCCCGTCAGTTGGGCGAGGCGATTTCGCATCGCCGCGAAATACAGCACCGGAATCACCACCAGGGTGAGCACGGTGGACACGAACACCCCGAAGATCAGACTCAGGGCAAGGCCGTTGAAAATCGGATCGTCGAGGATGAATATCGCGCCGATCATCGCCGCCAGTCCGGTCAGACCGATCGGCTTGGCACGCACGGCCGCCGCCCGGATCACTGCCTCGGCAAAATCGACACCTTCCCTGACCTGTTGATTGACAAAGTCCACCAGCAGAATCGAGTTGCGCACGATGATGCCGGCGAGCGCGATCATGCCGATCATTGAGGTCGCGGTAAATTGCGCGCCGAACAGCGCATGGCCCGGCATGACGCCGATCAGGGTGAGCGGAATCGGCGCCATGATGATCAGCGGCACGAGGTAGCTGTGAAACTGCGCCACCACCAGCAGATAGATCAGGATCAGGCCCACCGCATAGGCCAGGCCCATGTCGCGAAACGTCTCATAGGTGATCTGCCACTCGCCGTCCCATTTGAGCTGGTAGCCGGCATAGGGATCGGCGGGGGCACGGATGAACCATTCGCCAAGCGTGCCTGCCAGTCCCGGCGCGCCGTCGAGCGCCATGTCCTTGAGCTTGCTGCGGATGTCGAACATGCCGTAAAGAGGCGAGTCGAGCTTGCCGCCCATGTCACCGGTCACGTACACCACGGGCAACAGGTCCTTGCGGTAGAGAATCTGCTCACGCCGGGTATCGAAGACATCGACCACTTCGGAGACCGCCACCAGCTGTCCGGAGCGGGATCGCACCTTCATCGACAACAGCGATGCCACATCCGACTGCCGAGTCGCCGGCAACTGGATGCGCACCGGGATCTCATACTTGTTGTCGCCGCCATGTACTGGCGTCACGTTTTCGCCTGACAGCCCCAGACGCACGACCTCTACGATGTCCGCCTGCGACACGCCCATGCGCGCCGCCTTGGCCTGATCCACCCGCAACAGCAGTTTGGGCGCGGCCTCATCGACCGAGTCGTCGACGCCCACGATGTCCTTCGTACCCTCGAACGCTGCCCGCACGCGCTTCGCGACCTCGATCTGACCCGCGTAATCCGGCCCGTAGATCTCGGCCACGATCGGTGACATCACGGGCGGCCCGGGCGGCACTTCGACGATCTTCGCATTGCCCCCGTTGCGCACCGCAATTGCGGTCACGGCGTCACGCACCGACACTGCGATCTCGTGGCTCTGGCGGCTGCGATGCGCCTTGTCGACCAGGTTGACCTGGATGTCGCCCTGTTCGGGCGCGCTGCGCAGATAGTACTGACGCACCAGACCGTTGAAGTTGATCGGGCTCGCGCTGCCGGCATAAGCCTGCCAGTCGGTGACCTCCTCGACTGTCGCCAGTTCGGTGCCAATCTCGCGCAGCACGCGCGCGGTTTCCTCGACCGGCGTGCCGACCGGCATGTCGAGCACGACCTGGAACTCGCTCTTGTTGTCGAAAGGCAGCATCTTCATCACCACCAGCTGCACCACCGGCAGCGCCACCGAACCTGCGATCAGCACCACCACCAGCAGCCACAGGCGCATGCGGGCGCGCCCGCCGTGATTGACGTCGAGCATCGGCGTCATGATGCGGCGGAACAGACCGTCGAGCTTGCGCGTGAGCTTGTCCTCGCCCTCGTGATGATGCGCGTCGACCGACTTCATCAGCTTCTGCGCGAGCCACGGGGTCACGATGAACGCAACCGCCAGCGAGATGAACATGCCCATCGAGGCATTGATCGGGATCGGGCTCATGTACGGCCCCATCAGACCGGTGACAAAAGCCATCGGCAGCAAGGCCGCGATCACGGTGAAGGTTGCCAGGATGGTCGGCCCGCCAACCTCGTCGACCGCCTTCGGAATCAGCTTCCACAGCGGGGTGTCGGGTTCGAGCGTATGCCAGCGGTGAATGTTCTCCACCACCACGATGGCGTCGTCCACCAGGATGCCGATTGAGAAGATCAGCGCAAAGAGACTGACGCGGTTCAGCGTGAAGCCCCAGGCCCAGGATGCAAACAGGGTCGCCGCCAGCGTAAGCGACACCGCGATGCCGACGATGATCGCCTCACGGCGGCCGAGCGCAAAGAACACCAGCGCGACGACCGCAGCCGTGGCGAACGCGAGCTTGCCGATGAGCTTCTGCGCCTTGTCATTCGCGGTCTGTCCGTAGTTGCGGGTCACCGTGACTTCGACCCCGTCCGGAACCAGCGACCCGCGCAGGCTCTCGATGCGCTTGATCGCAGCGTCGGCAACGTCGGCGGCATTTGCCCCCGGTTTCTTCGAGATCGACAGCGTCACGGCGGGAAACACGCCACTGCCGGCCGCGGAGCCGGCGGCACCGGTACCGAACCAGACGTAGCTGGAGGGCTGGTCCGGGCCGTCCTCCACCTGCGCCACGTCGCGCAGGAAGACCGGCTTGTCGTCGAACACCCCCACCACCAGGCGACGCACGTCTTCGGCAGACTCGAGATAGGTGCCGGTCTGCACCAGCACCTCACGATTGTCGCGTACCAGGCTTCCCGCCGGCTGCGATGCGTTGGCCAGCTGCAGCGCGGCGCGCAGATCCTGCGCCGTCACGCCATGCGCGTTCATGCGCTCGGTGTCGAGCTGAACGCGGATCACCCTGCCCGGCCCGCCGATGGTGGTGACATCCCGGGTGCCGGGCAGACGCTTGAGTTCGAGTTCGCTTGCGCGCGCCACCTGCTGCAGCTCGAAAGCCGCACGCTCGGGGTCGGCGGTCCACAGGGTGAGACTGACGATGGGAACGTCGTCGATGCCCTTGGGCTTGATCAGCGGTTCGCCGACGCCGAGCTGCGGCGACAGCCAGTCGCTGTTCGAATGCACCGTGTCGTACAGCCGCACCAGCGCATCCTGGTTGGGAACCCCGACCTCGAACTGCACGGTGATGATCGACATGCCCGGGCGCGAAACCGAATACACATGCTCGACGCCTGCCATCCGCGACAGCACCTGCTCTGCGGGCCGCGCCACCAGCGCCTCGACATCCTGCGCCGACGCCCCCGGAAAAGGCACGATGACGTTGGCCATGGTGACGTCGATCTGCGGCTCCTCCTCCTTGGGGGTGACCAGCGTGGCGAACACACCGGCCAGCAGCAGGACGAGGGCGATCAGCGGGGTCAGCGCGTTGCGCTGGAAGGTGGCCGCAATGCGACCGGACAAACCAAGAGAGGTGCTCATCTCCGGCTCCCTGCTCAGGGCCGGCTTGCGGTGCTGGCCGCAATACCTGCCTGAACCGGATCGAGGGCGATGGTTTCACCGCTGCGCAGGCCGGCAAGCACTTCGACCCCGTCCTCGGCGTCAACGCGCTCGCCAAGGCGCAACTGACGCAGGCTGAAGCCACCCTTGCCGTCGGCCACGTACACCGCAGTCAGCTCTCCGCGACGCAGGACCGCCGTCGACGGCACCACGAGGCGGGCGCTTTCGCCCGACAGAAAATGAACCCGGGCATAGCTGCCGGGCACCACGCCAAGGGTCGCAGGGGGCAGATCCACCCTGACCTGCACGGTATGGGTGCGCGCATCGGCCGCAGGCAGCACGGTGACCGCCGCAGCCTCCACCCAGCGCCCTGAACCGGGCAGTTCGACACTGGCACGCAGCGGTGCCTTGCCAAGGGCGGTCATGCGCTGCTGCGACACATCGGCCACCGCCCGCATGGCCGCGGGGTCGTATACGGTGAGCAGCGGGGTACCCGGTTGCGCCATCTCGCCGGCATCGACGTGGCGCGCAGCCACCAGGCCGGAGAGCGGCGACACGATGCGGGTATAGCCCACCACGGTCGACGCCTGGCCACGACCGGCTTGCGCGCTGCGCACCTGGGCGTTGGCAGCATCGAGTGCGGAGCGCGCCTGGTCGAGTGCGGACTGACTGACGAACTTGCGCTCGAACAGGCTGCGGGCACGCTCGTAATCGCTGCGCGCCTTGATTCTGCCCGCCTCGGCCTGCGCAACGCCGGCCTCGGCACCCGCCACGGCCTGACTTGCCTCGGCAGCATCGATACGCAGCAGCACGTCACCACGCGTGACGCGGTCGCCCGCATCGACGTTCAGCTCCATGACCCGGCCCGCAACCTGGGCAGCAAGGGTCGCCTGCCTGACCGCCTCGACAGTCGCTTCGGCAGGCTGCGACACGCTGACCGAACGGGCTTCGATCAACAGGGTCGGCACCTCGGCACGCGCCAGCGCAGCGCTGCACAGAAGAGCCGACAACAAGAGGGGGACGGTATGCTTGGTCATGAATATAAGTATATGCTTATAATTGTGACCGTCAAGCATTCCATGCTGCCACTCAAGCGCAGCGCATACTCCCCGCGCGGGGTTCAGTCGAACGCGCTCAACCCGTACTCGGCGATCGCGGCAACCACGCCAGGCGCCTCGCCCACGGCCAGACTCAGATGGAATTCACAGCCCGGATGTCGCTGCCGGGCTGCATCGAGCAACACCGGCACATCACGCTTGAGGTGCCCGCCCTGAGCGAGGAAAACGGGCACGACCGCGATTCGGGTCACGCCGCGCGCGACCAGTTCATCCACCGCAAGGTCGAGGGTCGGACTCATGAATTCGAGAAAGGCCAGTTCCACGTGCTGCCCGGGACCACGCGCGCGCATGGTGTCGCGGATACGCTGCATCGGGCCCGCCCACTCGGGGTCGCGCGCACCATGGCCGAACAGGATCACGGCCTGTGCTGCCGGAGAAGTGGTTTGAGTCATAGGGAATCCAGTCAGGTTGGAGCGGCGTCAGACCGCGGATTTCAGCAAATGATCCATCGCCCGCGCGGCAACGAACAGACCGACGCTGGCCGTCATTGCCATGCTCGACCCGTAACCCGCGCACGCCAGGCCCTGCGGCCCCCGCCCCGCGTCGCACGCGACGGCATCGGGGTAGCGCAGCGGCTCGCAGGAATAGACCGCCTCGATGGCGAACTTGCGCTTCGGGTCGCGCGGAAAACCATGCGCCTTGCGCAACTGCGCGCGCACCTTTGCCAGCAGCGGATCCTGCTCGGTACGCGACAGGTCATCCACCCGGATGCGCGTTGGATCGGTCTTGCCTCCCGCGCCGCCCGCTATGACCAGCGTGAGCTGGTGGAGGCGACAATGGGCCGCCATCGCGACCTTTGCGCGCACGTTGTCGATGGCATCAACGACCACATCGAAACCGCCGAGCAGTTCGCTCACGTTCTCGGGCGTAAGAAAATCATCGACCTGCGTCACCCTGCACAGCGGATTGATCCCGCGAACCCGCTCGCTCATGGCCGCCACCTTGGCCTGGCCAAGAGTGGCATCGAGCGCATGGGCCTGACGGTTGATGTTCGACTCGGCAACATGATCGAGATCGATCAGCGTCAGATGCCCAACGCCGCTACGCGCGAGCGCCTCGACCACCCAGGACCCCACGCCGCCAATGCCAACGACACAGACCGAAGACGCACTCAGACGCGCAAGCGCCTGATCGCCGTAGAGGCGTCCGATACCGCCGAAGCGGCGCTCGACATCGACGTCGGGCATCGAATCGGCGGAGGAAACAGCAGCAGACAACATGGACGAATCATCGTGAAGAGGGAAGGCCCGATCTTACCCCAGCGCCTTGCCCGGCACGCGGACTCAGAGGGTTGCGGCGGCCTCGACGCGCAGGGAGTCGAGCCAGACCCCAAGCCCCTGGGCGTTGAGCTCGAGGTCCATGCGCAACAGTTGCAGCGCTTCGTCCTCGTTGAGGGCCCAGTGCTGGCGCGCAGCTTCTTCGCGCACGATCTGCTCCAGACCGGCAAGAATCTCGACATGGCGCGCCACACCGTCGCCACGCGCGGCGCGTGCAACCGCAACCTGGGTATCGATCAGCCGGTGCAGATCGCCGGCCAGACGTTCGACATCTTCCACCCTGCTGTAATGCGTCAGGTACATCGCCTGCGGACCAAAGGCGAGCATGCGGTCGATGGATTCGTGCATTGCATCGGGATCGAATTGCGACGGCGTGGTCGTCGGATACACGAACGCACGCCCATCCACGTCCAGTTCGCGATAGGAAACGCCGAAAATGTCCCCGGTAAAGAACGCTCGTGCGCGCTCGTCCCAGATCGCCACGTGATGCCGTGCATGCCCCGGCGTGTCGACAATGCGCAGTCTGCGCGCGCCGAGCGAAATCTCAAGTCCGTCCTCGGCCGCCACGATGCGCTCGGCTGGCACAGGCGCCAGGCGCCCGTAGAGCCTGAAAGTATGCTCCGCCCCATATACCGCAGCCGCCCCCTCCCACAGACGCGACGGGTCGATCATGTGGCGCACGCCGCGCGGGTGCACCACCAGCTTCGCATTCGGCAGTGCGCACATCATGCTGCCGGCCCCGCCCGCATGGTCGAGATGGATGTGCGTGAGCAGCACCCAGTCGACCGCGTCCGGGGTAATGCCAAGACTGGCCAGCGCGCCCAGAATGCGGGGAATCGAAGCGTTGCAGCCGGTATCGACCACGGCAGCGCGACCCGTATCGACGATCAGATGAATCGCAGCCACCTGCGGCCGCTCACCATAGCCCGAGTCAATGGCATAAATGCCATCCGGATAAGTTGTAATGTCATTCATGATCAGTGTCCCACCCTGTTCTGCTGTTTTGCTCTTTTGTGCAATTGTATCTACACGGCGTGATACGTGATGCATGGCAAACCACACGTTACACTCGTACCTCCTGAACGCACGGTTCCAAGCATGAGCTTCGACTTCAACAGACATCCTGATCGCCGCGATGTTCCCGGCGAGAAATGGGGCCGTTTCAGCGGTCGTGACATCCTGCCGCTGTGGGTTGCCGATATGGACTTCACGGCACCGCCTGCGGTACTCGAGGCACTCCACGCCCGTATCGACCACGGCGTCTTCGGTTACACCGAAGCCTGGCCCTCGCTGATCGAAGCCGTGACAGACGGTATTGAGCGGGATCACGGCTGGCGTGTCGAACCCGACTGGCTGGTGTGGCTGCCCGGTGTGGTGACCGGCTTCAACCTTGCCTGCCGGGCGGTGGGCGAGGCCGGCGACGGGGTGTTTACTGCGACGCCGGTCTACCCCCCCTTTCTGTTCGCGCCGGGCAACAGCGACCGCAGACTGATCACCAGCCCCCTCGAACTGGAAGGCGGTCGCTGGCAGTGGAGCCGCGAAGCCACGGCGGCAGCGATGGATCCACGTACCCGCCTGTTCATGCTGTGCAATCCGCACAACCCGGTCGGCCGTGTGTTCGACCGCGACGAACTGACCTGGATCGCAGCCCTCGCTGAAGAGCGCGACCTGGTGATATGCAGTGATGAGATCCACTGTGGGCTGGTGCTCGATGAGGATCGTCCGCACATCCCGATCGCGGCGCTCGACGAACGGGTCGCCCGCCGCACGATCACCCTGATGGCCCCATCCAAGACGTGGAATATTGCCGCGCTCTATTCTTCGTTCGCGATCATCCCCGATGCAGAGTTGCGTCGGCGCTATCGTCACGTGATGCGTGGCATCGTGCCCCAGGTGAATGTGCTCGGTCTGGTCGCCACCGAGGCGGCCTACCGCGACGGCGGTCCATGGCGCGCAGCGCTGCTCGACCATCTGCGTGCCAACCGCGCACGCGTGCTTGAAGCCGTCGCGGCCATGCCCGGCCTGAGCACGACCGCGCCGGAGGCCACCTATCTGGCCTGGATTGACTGCCGCGAAGCCGGCCTGGACGACCCGGCAGCCTTTTTCGAGGCGCGTGGAGTGGGTTTGTCCGACGGTCGCGGATTTGGCCTGCCCGGCTTCGTGCGGCTCAATTTCGGCTGCGCACGCGACACGCTCGACGAAGCCTTGAGCCGCATGGCACGCGCCCTGAGCACGCGCCCGGCCCCATGACCGGGCAGCGCTAGGCGCAGAAGCCCGCAAGCAGAAAGCGCTGTTCGAAATCGACCGGGGGTACGGGCGGGCTGCAGGAGTAGCCCTGCCAGCTACCGCAGCCGATCGTCTTCAGCAGGGCGAGCTGCGCATCATTCTCGACCCCTTCGGCCTGCACCGTGATATCCAGCGCATTCGCCATGGCAACGATGGCCGACGCAATCGCGAGGTCGTTGCGGTCATCGGCCAGATCCTTGATGAAGCTGCGATCAATCTTGAGCTTGTCGATCGAAAAGCGCTTGAGATACGCGAGCGAGGAATAACCCGTTCCGAAATCGTCGATTGCCAGCCTCACGCCATGCTGCTTGAGTTGGTCGAGCAGCATGGCGGCCTTCTCGCCCTGCTGCATCAGGCTGCTCTCTGTCAGCTCGATTTCAAGGCGCTCAGCAGCCAGCCCGGACTCGGCAAGCACCTGCAGCAACATCGTGCCGACGTCCTGTCGCCGCACCTGTTCGGCCGACAGATTGACGGCAACCGAAGGCAGCACGAAACCCTGCGCATCCCAGGCCCGCATTTGCCGGCACGCTTCGCGCAGCACCCACTCGCCCAGTTGCACGATGAGGCCGGTTTCCTCGGCCATCGGAATGAAGTCCGCCGGCGAGACCATCTGCTCGCCCGGCGGCTGCCACCGCACCAGCGCCTCTGCACCCAGCAGGGTCCCGTCCGACACCGAAAGCACCGGCTGATAGAACACGACGAACTCTTCGTTGGTCAGCCCGCGCCGGAGGCGGGTTTCCAGGTCGAGACGCTGTGATGCGAAGCGGGTCAGGTCTTCGGTATAGAAACCGTAGGTGTTCCGTCCCTGCGACTTGGCCCGGTACATCGCGGCATCCGCGTTGCGCACCAGCGCCATGTGATCCTCGCCGTCATCCGGGTACAGGCTCACCCCCACACTGGCGTGCATGAACACTTCCTGCCCGTTGTCGAGCCTGAACGGTTCGGCCAGCGCGTCGACCAGCCCTTTCGCGACCACCGCGGCCGCGGCAGGGGTTTCGATGCGTTCAATCAGCACCATGAACTCGTCACCACCAAGGCGTCCGAGGGTGTCCTCGCTCCTGAGGTGCCCCCGCAGGCGCTTGCCGACCGCACACAGCAACTGATCGCCGATCTGGTGTCCGAGACTGTCATTGATGGTCTTGAAGCGGTCGAGGTCGAGACAGATCGCCGCCAGCCCCTGCTTGTGCCGCCGCGCGACCTCAATCGCATGCTCCAGTCTGGACATGATCAGCAGACGGTTGGGGAGGTCGGTGAGCGGGTCGTAGTGCGAGAGGTGGCTGAGCCTGGCTTCGGTCTGCCGCAGCGCGCTGATGTCGGTGAACACGCCCACGTAATTCGTGACCTCGCCGGCATCGTCGCACACCGCATTGAGCGTCAGCCACTCGGGATAAAGCTCACCATTCTTGCGCCGGTTCCACAGCTCCCCCTGCCAGCAACCGGTTCGGGTCAGGGTGGTCCACATGGTCTGGTAGAAGTCGCGACCATGGCGGCCTGAGCGCAGAAAGCGCGGATTCTGACCGATGGAGTCCTCGCGGGTATAACCGGTGAGCTCGGTAAAGGCCCGGTTGATCGAGACGATCCTGGCGTCGAGATCGGTGATCAAGACGCCGTCATGGGTGCTGTCGATCACCGCGGAGTGAAGCCGGAGGCGTTCGGTAAGCGCCCTGAGCGCGGTGCGTTCGCGCACCAGTTCGGCCTGCCGAAACGCATTGTCGAGCACGACAGGCAGTTCGTGCAGGTAGCCGTCGTGCTTGATGAGGTAGTCGGACACCCCCAGACGCAGTGCCTGCGCTGCAGTCTCCTCACTGCCCTGACCGGTGACGACGACGATCGGGATATCGAACTGGTGGTCCCGGCGCAGCGACTTGGTGAGGTCGAGCGCATTCATGCCGGGCAGGACATAGTCGAGCAGCAGGACATCGTAGGGCGTCGTCCTTGCTGCCGCCTGCAGCCGCGACAGCACTGCATCGGGACCGCGCACGACGTCGATTCGCAGATGCGGCGCCGACTGCGCCAGGCGCCGCAAGGTGAGATCGATATCGAAAAGATGATGCTCTGCGTACAGCACGCGCACCGGGCGGCTGCGACGCGCAGCCTCGGCACGGGCCCGCTCTATGGCAAAAGTCAGCGTGCCCGGCAAGTGCTCGAGGTAGTCCCCGTCCTTGACCAGATAATCGTCCGCACCGGACTTGAGGGCCGCGATCGCCGCGCCTTCGTCACCCGAGCCGGTCAGCACCACACAGGCGAGCGCCAGCCCCCGCTCGCGTATTGCCCCGAGCAGATCCAGTCCGCTGCCATCCGGCAGGGAAAGGTCGGTGAGCACGATATCGTAGGTCTTACCCAGATCGATGGCAGCCAGCCCATCGGCAAGCGAGCTGGCGACATCGATTGCGAGCTCGGGCATGCTGCGCGCGAGGGTGCGCTGCAGCAGGTCGACGTCAACCGGGTTATCTTCGACGTAAAGGGCTCTGATCACGTTCTCGGGCAGTCCTTAGGACAATGAATGGACCGGCTTGTTGAGCACACACCAGTACAGCTCGATCTGGGCAGCCACGCTCGCGAAACTGTCGAAATCGACCGGCTTCATGATGTATGAGTTGGCGCCCAGCTCATATGCCGTCTTGATGTCGCGATCCTCGTCCGAGGTTGTCAGCACCACGACGGGCATGCCGCACGCAGCCTTGCACGCCTTGAACTGGCGCAACACCTCGAGACCGCTGACCTTGGGCAAGTTGAGGTCGAGCAGAACGACGAGCGGAAGCGGCTTGCCCGCCTCCCACCCCGGCAGAAGATCGAGCGCTTCCTGTCCGTCGCGTGCAACCTGAATGGGGTTGAGGAGGTGACGGCGCTTGAAGGCGCGCAGCGTGAGATCGAGATCGGCCGGGTTGTCCTCGATCAGCAGAATCGGCCTCGTGGTCGGCAACGGATCGTTCATCGCGGCAACTCAAGATGGAAGCTCGCTCCCTCGCCAGGTGCGCTCTCGGCCCACACCCGCCCGCCCATGCGCTGCATCGCCTTCCGCACGATCGCCAGGCCGACGCCGGTGCCGGAATACTCTTCCGCGCGCTGAAGCCGCTGAAAAATGTCAAAAATGCGATCGTGGAACTTCATGTCGAATCCTATGCCGTTGTCGCGTACGAACAGGTGGCACCAGTCGCCCTCTGCACGTGCAACGATGCGAATCGTCGCTGGTCGGGCCTTACGTGAATACTTGAGTGCATTACCCACCAGATTGCGCAGAACCTGCGCCAGACCGTCAGGGTCCACTTCGACGGAAATATCAGAAACATCAACATCGATATGCACCTGGTTTTCGTCGATCTCCGCTGCATGTTCCGCGAGTATGCCACGCAGAACAGTGGCAAGGTTGACCCTGGTGCGCTGCAGACTGCGTCGCTCCATCCGCGAATAGGCGAGCAGATCGTCGATCAGCCGGGCCATCTGCTTGACGCCGGCACGGATATTCCCGATGAACAACCGCCCCTCCTCATCCAGACGATCCACATGGTCCTCAAGCAGCAGGTGGCTGTACCCGTCGATCCCGCGCAGCGGAGCCTTTAGATCATGCGCAACCGAATAGGCGAAGGTTTCAAGCTCGTCGTTGAGTGCGGCAAGTTCGTTCGTGCGCTGTTCAACGCGCAACTCCAGATCGGCATTCAGTTGCCGGATCCGGGCTTCCGCAGTCTTGCGCTCGGTCACGTCCAGCAGGGTTCCTAGGACGACCGTTCCTTCCTCATGAGGGATGCCGGTCCCGTAGACCTCCGCCAGAAACTCCGAACCGTCGTGCCGCTTCGCGCGCAGCACATAGTGCGCCCGGTCGGTATTGCCCGCCTCCCTGAGTCGCAACTGCCCCTCAACCAGCGGCAGATCAGCCGGCTGTACCAGCGCGCTGACCGGCACGCCCACAATGCTCTCCGTGGTGTAACCGAACCATTCGGCAAGCTGCGGATTGCCGTACAGCATCCGCCCATCGTGGATCAGAAAGACCCCCACGAGTGCATGTTCGACCAGACTACGAAAGCGCTCTTCACTCGCCGCCACGGCAGCAGACGCGGTCTTCTCCTGCTGGAGATCGTAGCAACTGCCGATAAAGCCAAGAAAGGCGTCGTCAGTGCCGAACAAGGGCTCACCGTGGTCCGAGAGCCAGTGATAGGTCCCGTCATGAAAGTGCAGCCGATACTCGGTCACGAAGGCCTCCCGCCTGGCGACTGCGTCGGAATACACCTTCCGACAGCCTGCGACATCGTCGGGGTGCACACCTTGAAACCATCCTTCGCCGAGCTCCTGCACGACTTCCCGACCGGTAAACGCCTGCCACGCGCGATTGACGTAACTTCGGCGGCCGTCAGCCCCAGCCCGCCAAGTGGGGTTGGGCATGCATTCAAGCAGGCGAACGTGGAAGTCGCGGGAATCGAGCACCTCGCGCATGAGGTCGGCCAGCGCCGTACCCAGTTGCCCCAGTTCATCCGCGCCCGAAACCGGCTCGGGCAAGGTTCCGCCACGCGCCTGCGACCGGGCATACACCAGCAGGCGCTCGATGCGGTTGGTCAGCAACACGCTGACCATGACCCAAATGGCCGCCGACAACAGCAGAATGGGGAGCAACACGATCACGCTCTGCCTTGCTGCGTGATACAAGGCCGCGCGCAGGTGGGGGGCGGTATCGATCAACAGGCTCACGTATGCGGTCTGGCGTGCCCTGATACCGCCGGCGGGAGACGGCAACCGGACCGGAAACACGCCCCACATCTGCTGCGCATCGCGGTCATCCAGGATCTGCGCGCCGAGCGTGCTGCGTGCAGTCTCGACAATTCGGTCCGGCGCTGCCTCGAAGCCGAACCGGGCAAGGTCCTGATCGCGCATGCCCGGATGGCTTCCGGACAGCACGCGCCCCGTGCCGCCGACCAGCGCCGCATAGGTGAGGTTTGGAAGGGTGATCTGTTGCGCCAGAAGGTGATCGACAAAGCCATCGTCCCCCTCGCGCATCGCCGCTTCAAGGTTCGCTGCCAGCGTCACCCCGGTATGGCGTACCAGCGCCTCAAGCTGCGAGCGCGCCTCGTCCGAATGCGTCTGGACGATGAAGGAGAACTGGGCGAGCGCCACCAACAGACCGAAGAAGAGCAGGATGAACAGCAGCAGGTGACGCAACGGCCGTTGCGACGCCATGTCAGACGGCCTCGACCAGGTCTGCGACCAGCATGCCCTTGAGCACGGGCTCCCCCTCGAGCAGGCCGAGGGACTTCATTCTGCTGCTCATGGTCACGAGCACCTGCGCCAGTCCCGCGTCGGCACCGCCAAGCAAGCGGCGATTCTCCTCGGGACCCGGGAGATGGATCAGCCCGAGTGCCGCCCGCAGCGCCGCCTCGTCCAGAGACAGCCTTGCACCGAGTCGCTCGGCAGCAGCAGCCGGGTCGGCAAGGAGCGCCAGTCGTGCCTCGAAATGCGCAGACACGGCCGCCTGCAGATCGGCGCGGCGCGTTCGCAGCACGTCTTCGCGCACAACCAGAACATCGACGATTTCGCCGGGAATTTCACGCGATGAGAACAGCTCGCTGGCGCCAGCTTCCAGCAGGCGGGAACGGACCGGTTCGAAGGTCACCAGGGCATCGACCTGCCCTGACGCAAAAGCCGACTCGTGCCGGTCAAGCGGCATCGAAACGATCTCGACACTGTGCAGCGGCAGACTGACGCGCTCCAGCGCCCGGCCAATCAGATAGGCGCCCAGCGCCTCGGTTTCGACCCCGACCCGACGCCCCTCGAGTTGATCAAGCGCCGAAATCCCGGGGCGCGCCACGATGACGTCGGCGCCATCGGAAACGTCGAAAACCAGCACGATGCGCAAGGGCTGCCGGCTTGCAGCCAGCGCAAGCGCCTCGTCCAGCGTGAGTCCTGCTGCATCGATCGTTCCGTTGCGGAAAGCCGAGAGCACCATCGACGAGTTCGGAAAATCGAGTACGCGCAGGCGCTCCGGGCTGATCAGACCGCTCGCTTCGGCCAGCCTCAGCGGCGCATAGCCTGGCCACGCATTGGCACCGAAGCGCAGCGGCTCAGACGGGGGGGAGCAGGCCGTCAAGACCTTGCCCGCGCCCGCACACACCAGCAGCGACTGAAGGAACCGACGTCGGATCATCCCCACCCCATACTGCGTTGCGCCGGGGGCGCGCCCTGGCGCCCCGTCCCTGAACGCTCAGACCCGTTTTAGAAGGGAATATCGTCGTCAAAGTCCCCGAACCCGCCTTTTGCCGGCTTGGCGGCGGGCGCCGGTGCGGGCTGACGGTTGGGTGCGGCTGCGGGCGCATCGTATCCGCCGCTGTCTCCGCCACGCATCGGCGCCTCGCCACCGCCTTCACGGCGGCCGAGCATCTTCATCTCGTCGCCACGGATTTCGGTGGTGTACCGATCCTGGCCTTCCTTGTCCTGCCACTTGCGCGTCTGCAGCCGACCTTCCACATAGATCTGACTGCCCTTGCGCAGGTATTGCGCAGCCACTTCGGCCACGCGCCCGAAGAACACCACGCGATGCCATTCGGTGGCTTCACGACGCTCACCCGACGCCTTGTCCTTCCAGGTCTCGGTGGTCGCCACGGTCAGGTTGGTGATCGCGTCGCCGCTGGGTGCATAACGGGTCTCCGGGTCCTTGCCCAGGTTTCCGATCAGAATGACTTTATTCAGGGATGCCATCCCGTTCTCCTATGAGTAGTGTGTCAACCCCGGACCGGCGAGGGAACCGCGCGGACCGGAGGGGGGGTCATGCTTAGCGAAACCGCCAGCCAGATCAGGGCGAGCACGCCACACGCCAGGCTGACGCCGCCCGCACCCAGGCGCTGCCCCAGCCATCCGCCGAGCAGACCGCCGGCAAACAGCCCGATGGACTGCAAGGTGTTGTAGACGCCAAGCGCAGTGCCTTTCGCGGCAGGCGGCGCGATACGTGAAATCCACGACGGCTGGGTTGCCTCGAGGACGTTGAAAGCCACAAAGAACAGCGTCAGCCAGAACGCAATCGAGAGCAGGCCATCGCTCCAGAAATACAGTCCGAACTGAACGATTGCAAGCAAAAGCACCGCGCCGTTGAATACCGGCTTGAGCCGGTTGTGACGCTCGGCAATGATGATCGCCGGCACCATCACGACGAAGGAGAGCAGCACGGCCGGCAGATAGACCTTCCAGTGCTCTGCAAGCGCCAGGCCACCATGTGCCACCAGCGCCGCCGGGACCATGACCCACATCGTGGTCTGAATCAGGTGCAGCGCGAATACGCCGAAATTCAGTCGCATCAACTGCCCGTTGCGCAGGATGTCCATGAAGCTGCCTGCATTGGCACGTGGCACCGGTGGCGCGGCCGGCACCACCCACACCACGACGCCCATGGCGACAAACGCAAGCACGGCCGTCAGCCAGAAGATGCCACTCATGCCGATCACCGAATACAGCAACGGCGCAGCAACCATCGAGGCCGCAAAGACCAGCCCGATGCTTGAGCCGATCATTGCCATCACCTTGGTGCGGTGCTGATCACGGGTCAGGTCAGCCGCGAGGGCTGTGACTGCCGCCGAAATCGCTCCGGCCCCCTGCAGCACGCGCCCGACGATGACCATGTAGATATCGCCCGCCATGGCTGCGATCGCGCTGCCGAGCACGAACAGCACCAAGCCGAACAGAATCACCGGCTTGCGGCCGAACCGGTCCGAGGCCGCACCAAAGGCGATCTGCAGCAGCGCCTGCGTCGCGCCGTAGGCGCCAATCGCCAGACCCACCAGGGTGAGGTCGTCGCCGCCCGGGATCGTGCGCGCATGCACCGCGAACACGGGCAGGATCAGGAACAGCCCCAGCATGCGCAGCGCAAAGATGGACGCAAGGCTGATCCCGGCTCGACGCTCGGCGGGCGTCATCGGATCACGTAGGGGTGGGGACATGCTGGACGCGGCGAAAAAGAAGGTGATTCTAACATTGGCCCGGAGCGGCTTCTCTCTTATAGTTTTGTGTTCCCCCTCGCGCAGCCACGCTCATGGACGAAATCCGCATCCGCGGTGCCCGCACCCACAATCTTAAGAACATCAGCCTCGATCTGCCGCGAAACCGGCTGACGGTCATTACCGGTCTGTCGGGGTCGGGCAAGTCCTCTCTCGCCTTTGACACGCTGTACGCAGAAGGGCAGCGGCGCTATGTGGAGTCGCTGTCGGCCTACGCCCGTCAGTTTCTGCAGCTGATGGAGAAGCCCGATGTAGACCTGATCGAAGGACTGTCTCCGGCCATCTCGATCGAGCAGAAAGCCACCAGCCACAATCCACGCTCGACAGTCGGCACCGTCACCGAGATTCATGACTATCTGCGTCTCCTGTATGCACGCGCAGGGACGCCTCATTGCCCCGACCACCCCGAGCACGCCCTCGAGGCCCAGAGCGTGGCGCAAATGGTCGACCATGTGCTCGCCCTGCCGGCGGAAACCCGGCTGATGATTCTTGCCCCTGTCGTTACCGGACGGAAGGGCGAACAGCATGACCTGTTTTCCGAGCTCCGCGCCCAGGGCTTCGTCCGCGTGCGGGTCGACGGCGAGATACATGAACTCGACAGCATGCCGCCGCTGGAAAAGGGCAAGCGCCACACGGTGGAGGTCGTCATCGATCGCTTCAAGGTGCGTCCCGATCTTCGAGGCCGCATTGCCGAGTCCTTCGAAACCGCCCTCACCCACGCCGACGGCCGAGCGATTGCAGTCGAGATGGACTCACAGGCGGAACACCTGTTCTCGGCCCGCTTCGCCTGCCCCGTGTGCAGCTACGCACTTGGCGAGCTGGAACCGCGACTGTTCTCCTTCAACAATCCCGCGGGCGCCTGCCCGAAGTGCGATGGCCTGGGCCAGGTGGACTTCTTCGACCCCCAGCGCGTCGTCGCCCATCCTGAACTCTCGCTCGCGTCCGGGGCCATCCGGGGCTGGGACCGCCGTAACCAGTTTTACTTCCAGATGCTCTCCAGCCTGTCGAACCACTACGCGTTCGACATCGAGGCGCCCTTTGAGACCCTGCCAGCCGAAATTCGCGAGATCATTCTGAGCGGATCGGGCCGCGAGAAAATCGCCTTTGTGTATCTCGCGGACAATGGTCGCATGGTGGTGAAGGAACACCCCTTTGAGGGCATCGTCCCCAACCTTGAGCGCCGCCTTCGTGAAACCGACTCGGCCGCCGTACGCGAGGAACTGCTCAAGTTCCGCAGCACCCGCCCCTGCCCAAGCTGCGAAGGCACCCGGCTGCGTTCCGACGCACGCCACGTGCTGATCGGTGGCAGTGCCCTGCCTGCAGTGAGCCGCTTGCCGCTCGCCGAGTGCAAGACCTTCTTCGAGCACCTGAAGCTCGAGGGCCATCGCGCCCGAATCGCCGAAAAGATCGTCAAGGAAATTGCCGATCGGCTCAGCTTTCTGACCAATGTCGGACTCGACTACCTGTCCCTGGATCGCGCGGCCGACACGCTGTCGGGCGGAGAGGCGCAGCGCATCCGCCTGGCGAGCCAGATCGGCTCGGGCCTGACCGGCGTGATGTATGTGCTCGACGAACCCTCGATCGGGCTTCACCAGCGTGACAACGACCGCTTGCTGGAGACCCTCCGCCGGCTGCGCGACCTCGGCAATACCGTCATCGTGGTCGAACATGACGAGGACGCCATTCGCAGCGCCGACCACCTCGTCGACATGGGCCCGGGCGCAGGCGAGCACGGGGGCTACATCATCGCCAGCGGCAAGCCCGAAGAGGTCATTGCCTGCGAAGCCTCGGTGACCGGCGCCTATCTGTCAGGCCGGAGACGCATTGCCATCCCGACCAGGCGTACGCCAGCGGACGCATCCCGCATGGCTCACCTGCGTGGCGCCAGCGGAAACAACCTCAGGGATGTCGATCTTGCCCTGCCGGTGGGCCTGTTCACCTGCGTCACCGGCGTGTCGGGGTCTGGAAAGTCAACCCTGATCAACGACACTCTCGCCGCTGCCGCAGCCCAGCAGCTTTACCGCTCGAACACCGAACCCGCTCCGTATGTCGCCCTTGAGGGGCTGAACGCATTCGACAAGGTCATCACCGTCGACCAGTCGCCGATCGGACGCACGCCGCGCTCGAATCCGGCCACCTACACCGGCTTGATGACGCCGATCCGCGAGCTTTTCGCCGGCGTCCCGGAGGCACGTGCTCGCGGATACGGCCCGGGAAGATTCTCGTTCAACGTAAAGGGCGGGCGCTGCGAGGCATGCCAGGGAGACGGCATGATCAAGGTTGAGATGCACTTCCTGCCCGACATGTACGTCCCGTGCGACACCTGCCACGGCAAGCGCTACAACCGCGAAACGCTCGAGATCCGCTACAAGGGCAAGACAATTTACGAAGTGCTCGAGATGACAGTCGAACAGGGCTTCGACTTCTTCCGCCCGGTGCCGGCGGTCGCACGCAAACTGGAGACCCTTAGCGAAGTCGGCCTGGGCTATATCCGTCTGGGCCAGAGCGCGACCACGCTCTCCGGCGGCGAGGCCCAGCGCGTCAAACTCGCGCTCGAACTCTCGAAGCGCGACACCGGCCGCACCCTTTACATCCTCGACGAACCCACGACCGGGCTCCACTTCCAGGACATCGAACTCCTGCTCAAGGTGCTGCATCGTCTGCGCGACCATGGCAACACCATCGTCGTCATTGAACACAACCTCGACGTCATCAAGACCGCGGACTGGGTGATCGACATGGGTCCCGAGGGTGGCAATGGCGGCGGGACCATCGTATGCGCCGGCCCACCCGAAGAGATCGCCAGCTGCGTCACGAGTTACACCGGTCGCTACCTGGCAAAGGTACTGACGCCATAGGCGCCGCCGACACCTGTGCTTACATTCGACCGGCCACCGATGCTTGCACTGCTACCTTAGTCGTATAAGGATAGTGCGATCGACAACATGATCGGGGTACGCAATGACCGAGCCGGACAGCACCGCCAGAACGCAGTACGCGCAGCGTGTCGAACGACGCATGCGTTTTCTGAAGACCTTGAAGGACGCCGGACTCGGCCTCTATCTTCCGGCCGACGAACAGGCGCGAAAGCACAGCTTTGATCAGCTCGCACGCATGACGGCACGGCAGCGGGAGTTGTCCGAGCTCAGCGCCGATGACCTGGCGCGGGCTGCAGAGGCCTTTCGCACCCACATCGACGCCATGCAGGGGGTACTGCCTCACGATGTGCAATACAAGAACCGTATCCGCCGCAACTGGTAGCGCGGCAACAGGCGTTCAAGCCTGGCGATAGCCGTCCGGATTCCCCTGCTGCCAGCGCCACGCATCCTCGCACATCGTGTCGAGGTCACGCTCGGCACGCCAACCGAGCACCTGCTCGGCCAGCGTAGGATCGGCCCAGCACTCCGCCACATCGCCGTCCCTGCGCGGCACGATGCGGAACGGCACCGGGCAGCCCGAGGCCTTCTCAAACGCAAGCACGACCTCAAGCACGCTGTAGCCGCGACCCGTGCCGAGGTTGATTGCCGACAGCGACGGCAAGGAGTCGAAGCGCTCCACCGCGCTCACATGACCGCGCGCCAGATCCACCACATGGATATAGTCCCGAACACCCGTACCATCGCGCGTGGGATAGTCGTTCCCGAACACCTGCAACTCGCCAAGTTTGCCCACCGCGACCTGGCTCACGTACGGCATCAGGTTATTGGGGATACCGCTCGGATCTTCGCCAATCTGCCCACTCTCGTCAGCACCGACCGGATTGAAGTAGCGCAGCAGCACCACTTTCCAGTCGGGGTCGGCCGCAGCGAGGTCGGTCAGAATCTCTTCGCTCATCAGCTTGGTGCGGCCATACGGATTGGTCGCCTGCGTCGGGAAGGACTCAGTGATCGGCACCGTGACCGGATCACCATATACCGTCGCCGATGAACTGAAGACGATGCGCTTGACACCGAATTCGCCCATCACTTCCAGCAGCGAAAACAGGCCACCCAGATTGTTGTCGTAGTACGCGAGCGGGATCCGCATCGACTCGCCAACCGCCTTCTTTGCCGCGAAATGAATGACCGCCGTGACGGGGTATTCCGAGAACACTTTCCTGAGCGCATCACGATTGCGCACGTCCGCTTCGATAACCGCCCGGAACTTCCTGCCGGCAAGCGCTTCCACACGCGTCAAGGCCAGCGGCGACGCGTTCGAGTAATCGTCGACCACCACCACTTCATGCCCCCCCCGGAGCAAGGCCAGGCAGGTGTGCGAGCCGATATAGCCGGCTCCGCCCGTCACAAGAATCACGCTCATCCGCAACCTCCGCGCAGCAAGTAAGAGACGAAAAAAAAGGCCGGGTATCCCCGACCTTTTTTATACCAAGCGAATCTTACAAAGATCCAGCTCAGGCAGCAACTGCTTCTTCTTCAACCACGACGTCCGTTTCCGGACGATCGAGCAGCTCGACGAAAGCCATCGGTGCATTGTCGCCATCACGGAAACCGCACTTCAGGATGCGAAGGTAGCCGCCGTTACGCGATGCGTAACGAGGACCCAGCGCGTCAAACAGCTTGACAACCATTTCGCGGTCGCGCAGGCGATCGAACGCCAGACGACGATTTGCCAGGCTCGGCTTCTTGCCCAGCGTGATCATCGGCTCGACGACTCGACGCAGTTCCTTCGCCTTCGGGAGCGTCGTCTTGATTACTTCATGGCGCAGCAGAGCGTTAGCCATGTTACGGAACATCGCCTGACGATGGCTGCTGGTCCGGTTCAGCTTGCGAAGACCATTACGGTGACGCATATTAATTCCTCACTTCACTGATACCGATTAACCGAGCTTCTCGAGCCCAGCCGGCGGCCAGTTTTCCAGTTTCATCCCCAGGGTCAGCCCACGAGTGGCCAACACTTCCTTGATCTCATTCAGCGACTTGCGGCCGAGGTTCGGCGTCTTGAGCAACTCGGTTTCGGTACGCTGGATCAGATCACCGATGTAATAGATGTTCTCGGCCTTGAGACAATTGGCCGAACGCACCGTCAACTCGAGATCATCAACCGGGCGCAACAACACCGGGTCAATCGTCACTTCAGGCTTCACGACATCGGTAACCGGCGTGCCTTCGAGGTCGGCAAACACCGACAGCTGATCCATCAGCACGCGAGCCGCATAACGGATCGCCTCTTCCGGATCAACAGCACCGTTGGTCTCGATATCGATAACCAGTCTGTCCAGATCGGTACGCTGTTCCACACGAGCGCTTTCGACCAGGTAGCTCACGCGCCGAACAGGACTGAAGGAGGCATCGAGAACGATGCGTCCGATAGTCTTGCTCTCGCCATTCGCCGGTCGGCTCGTGCCAGGAACATAACCGCGGCCTTCCTCGATCTTGATCTGCATATCGAGGTTGCCACCGGGTGCCAGATGCGCAATCACATGCCCCGGGTTGATGATATCGACGTCATGTCCGGTTTCGATATCGGCGGCAGTCACCAAGCCTTCACCCGACTTGACGAGACGAAGAGTCGTCTCGCTGCGGTTGTGGAGTTTGAACACCACACCCTTCAGGTTGAGCAGGAGATCGACGATATCTTCACGCATGCCATCCAGCGTCGAGTACTCGTGCAGGACGCCTTCGATCGTCACTTCCGTCGCTGCGTGCCCCGGCAGCGAGGAAAGGAGGATGCGCCGCAGCGCATTCCCCAGGGTATGGCCAAACCCGCGCTCGAACGGCTCCATCGTCACTCTCGCCTGGACGGGCGAGATGCTCTGGACGTCGATGATGCGCGGTTTCAGCAGTGCATTGCTTTGCATCAACATTTCCTCGGAACTAGAAGCTCGACTCCCAATTAGCGGGAGTACAGTTCCACAACCAGACCTTCGTTGATTGTGGGCGGCAGTTCGCTACGCTGCGGGTAGGCCTTGAAGACACCCTTACCAGCCTTGGCATCCATCTCGATCCACTCGGGAAATCCGCGGGACTCAGCTGCTTCAAGCGCAGCCTTGACACGCAGATGACCACGAACGCGCTCAACGAGTTCGACCACGTCGCCCGGCTTGACCAGGTACGACGGGATGTTCACACGCTTGCCATTCACGAGGACGCCGTTGTGACGAACAACCTGGCGCGATTCAGCACGCGAACCACCGAAGCCCATGCGATAGGCGACGGAGTCGAGACGACCTTCGAGCAGCTGCAGCAGGTTTTCACCCGTCTGACCGCGACGACGATCGGCTTCGGAATAAACACGGCGGAACTGCGCTTCGAGCACGCCGTAAAGACGACGGATCTTCTGCTTTTCGCGAAGTTGTACGCCATAGCCGGAAAGACGCTGACCGGAACGCTGACCATGCTGGCCGGGCGCATAGGCACGACGCTCGATGGCGCATTTATCGGTGAAGCACTTCTCAGCCTTCAGGAACAGTTTTTCACCCTCGCGACGGCACTGACGGCACTTCGGGTCGAGATTACGAGCCACGTTTCAACTCCTTAGATACGGCGCTTTTTGGGCGGACGGCAGCCGTTGTGCGGGATCGGCGTGATATCGGTGATGCTGGAGATCTTGATCCCCAGTGCATTCAACGCACGAACCGCAGACTCACGCCCTGGGCCGGGGCCCTTGATGCGCACTTCAAGATTCTTGATGCCGCATTCCAGCGCCACTTTGCCAGCCGCTTCGCCTGCGACCTGAGCAGCAAACGGCGTGCTCTTGCGCGAACCCTTGAAGCCAGCGCCGCCTGAGGTTGCCCATGAAAGAGCATTGCCTTGACGGTCGGTGATCGTAATGATCGTGTTATTGAAGCTCGCGTGAACGTGCACGATACCTTCAGCGACGTTCTTCTTGATCTTCTTACGGACCTTTGTTGCAGTCTTAGCCATAATTAAATCCTATCACTTCTTGCCAGCGATCGACTTGCGCGGGCCCTTGCGGGTACGAGCATTGGTCTTGGTGCGCTGACCGCGACACGGCAAACCACGACGGTGACGGACACCACGGTAGCAACCCAGGTCCATCAGACGCTTGATGTTCATGGTGACTTCGCGACGCAGGTCGCCTTCTACCACAAACCGAGCCACTTCATCGCGCAGCTTCTCCATGTCCGACTCCGTAAGGTCCTTGACCTTGACGTTGCGGGCAATAGCAGCAGCATCGCAAATCTTTTGAGCACGCGAACGGCCGATCCCATAGACAGCGGTCAGCGCGATCTCGGCATGCTTGTGGTTGGGAATGTTTACCCCAGCAATACGGGCCATTCGTTTACCCCAAAACGCTAAACATTAAATTTTAATACCTAGGACTGACAAGATCAACCCTGGCGCTGCTTGTGTCGCGGATCGGTGCAGATAACGCGCACCACACCCTTGCGACGGATGATCTTGCAATTGCGGCAGATCCTCTTTACTGAAGCCTGAACTCTCATGCTTTGCTCCTGTTTCTAATATCTTCTACATGGTCCGGAACACGATCCGACCCTTTGGCCGGGTCACTCGGCGTCAGCTGGACCGCTACCTGTTCTTGCGAAAGACAGCAGGCAATCGAGCCTCCCGCTTCCGAAGATGCGCTCGCGCAACCTGGGGTCGCATTCGAGCCTGACTCTGGCCGCCATCCCGGAGGGCCTTGGAGCCCTACCGGAATCTTGATCACACCACTCGCCGTTGCCGGCGATCACCTCATCGGGAGACCTGCTCCCTTGAAGTTCGCCTTCTTCAACAGGCTTTCGTACTGGTGCGACATGACGTACGCCTGAACCTGTGCCATGAAGTCCATCGTTACGACCACGATGATCAGCAGCGAGGTCCCGCCGAAATAGAACGGTACGTTCCACTTCAGAATCAGAAACTCGGGCAACAGGCAGACCAGCGTGATATACACCGCACCGGCCAACGTAAGACGCATCAGAATCTTGTCGATATAGCGCGCCGTCTGATCGCCCGGACGGATTCCAGGGACAAAAGCACCGCTCTTCTTCAGGTTATCTGCAGTTTCGCGGGCGTTGAACACCAGAGCCGTATAGAAAAAGCAGAAAAACACGATCGCAACTGCGTACAACATGACATAGATCGGCTGCCCGGGAGCGAGCGTAGATGAAATGTCACGCAACCACGTCATGCCCTCTGACGCACCGAACCACTGCCCCAGCGTTGCCGGGAACAGGATGATACTCGAGGCGAAAATCGGCGGAATCACGCCCGACATGTTCAGCTTCAGCGGAAGATGGGAGCTCTGCCCACCGTACACCTTGTTGCCGACCTGACGCTTTGCGTAATTCACCAGGATCTTTCGTTGTCCTCGTTCGACAAAGACCACAAACCCTGTCACCACCACTACCAGCACACAGATCAGCAACGCAGTGAAAGGATGCATCGCACCGGTACGAACCAGTTCGAACAACCCGCCAATCGCGCTAGGCAAACCTGCAGCAATACCGGCAAAGATGATGATGGAAATGCCGTTGCCAATGCCACGCTCGGTGATCTGCTCTCCCAGCCACATCAGGAACATCGTTCCCGTGACCAGAGTCGCTACGCTCACCAGCCGGAACGTCAGTCCCGGATCGAGCACCAGCCCGGCCTGCCCTTCGAGCGCCATTGCAATCCCAAGGGACTGCGCTAATGCCAGCACCAGGGTACCGTAACGCGTGTACTGGGTGATCTTGCGCCGGCCAGCCTCACCTTCCTTCTTCAGGGCCTCGAAGTGAGGCACTGCCACCGTCATCAACTGCATGATGATGGACGCGGAAATGTAAGGCATGATCCCCAGCGCGAAGATCGTGAAGCGCGACAGCGCCCCGCCAGAAAAAAGGTTGAAGACCCCAAGGATTCCGCCGGCTTGCGACTGGAACAACTCCGCAAGCCGTTCGGGATCGATTCCGGGAACGGGAATGTGAGCGCCGAGGCGATAAACAATCAAGGCACCGAGCAAAAACAGCAGTCGGTTCTTGAGATCGCCAAAACGCCCGGGATTCCCTACCGCGGCAGCTGGTTTGGCCACAATCGTACCTTTGCTTACTCAGCCGAGACGGAACCGCCGGCGGCCTCGATGGCAGCGCGTGCGCCACGAGTAGCACCAACGCCCCGAAGGATCACTTTCTTGCTGATTTCGCCCGACAGAACAACCTTTGCCGAAAGCGAGTCAGCCGGAACGATTCCAGCCTGCATCAATACCAGCAGATCCACTTCCTCGACCGGCAGAGCAGCCAGTTCGGACAGGCGGACTTCAGCATTGCGAGCACGCGTCAGCGAGACAAAGCCACGCTTCGGCAGGCGGCGCTGCAGGGGCATCTGACCGCCCTCGAAGCCAACCTTGTGGAAACCGCCGGCACGGGACTTCTGTCCCTTGTGACCACGGCCGCAGGTCTTGCCCAGGCCGCTACCGATACCACGACCTACGCGCTTGGCTGCAGACTTCGAGCCAGCGCCCGGTTTAATCGTATTCAGGCGCATATCAAGCCTCGTACTTAACCAGATAGGACACCTTGTTGATCATGCCGCGAACTTCCGGCGTATCGATCAACTCGACGCAGTGGTTCAGGCGACGAAGGCCCAGACCACGAACCGTCGCGCGGTGCGATTGCTTGGTTCCGATCACGCTTTTCACAAGCGTGACCTTGATTTTCTTGTCGGTCATCGCTTACCCCAGAATCTCTTCGACGGTCTTGCCGCGCTTGGCTGCAATCTCCGACGGGGTGTTGATCGCCATCAGCCCGTTGATCGTGGCACGCACCACGTTGTACGGGTTGGTCGAACCGATGCACTTGCAGATGATGTCGGTAACGCCCATCACCTCGAACACAGCGCGCATCGGACCACCGGCAATGATGCCGGTACCGCCAGGAGCCGGCTGCATGAGCACCGAGGCGGCGCCGTGCTTGCCGATCACGGTATGCTGAAGCGTACCGTTCTTGAGCGACACCTTAGCCAGCTTGCGACGGGCTTCGTCCATCGCCTTCTGAACTGCCACCGGAACTTCACGGGACTTGCCCTTGCCCATACCGATGCCGCCATCGCCATCGCCCACCACGGTCAGTGCAGCGAAGCCGAGAATACGGCCACCCTTCACAACCTTGGTAACGCGATTGATCGCGACCATCTTTTCGCGCATGCCGTCGTCGCGCTCCTCGGAGGCTTGCGGGCGCTTGGTTTGCTGCTTAGCCATTCGAATCCTCGCTTAGAACTTAAGGCCGCCTTCGCGGGCAGCCTCAGCCAACGTCTTGACGCGGCCGTGATAGAGGAAGCCCGAGCGGTCAAACGCAACCGTCTCGATCCCGGCAGCCTTGGCGCGCTCGGCAATCAACTTGCCGACCACTGCAGCTGCTTGTTTGTTGCCGCCATTGGCAAGCTCGGCACGAACCGCAGGTTCGACGGTGGAGGCAGCCGCGAGTACGCGGGAGCCGCAGCCGGAAATCACCTGGGCATACATGTGCGCATTGGAACGGAACACGGTGAGGCGCACCGCCTTGAGCTCCGCGAGCTTGGCGCGAGTTTTACGCGCACGGCGAAGACGAGTTTCTTTTCTGTTCATGACGAACCGCCTTACTTCTTCTTGGTTTCCTTGAGCACAACCACTTCGTCCGAATAACGGACGCCCTTGCCCTTGTAGGGTTCGGGAGCGCGGTATGCCCGCACCTCGGCCGCGACCTGACCGACTTGCTGCTTGTCGATACCCTTGATCACGATCTCGGTTTGAGTGGGAGTTTCAGCCTTCACGCCGGCGGGCAACTGGTGCACGACGGGGTGGGAGAAACCCAGCGAGAGATTCAACTTGTCGCCCTGAGCCTGCGCGCGATAACCAACGCCGACCAGGTTGAGCTTGCGCTCGAAGCCCTTCGTCACGCCGGTAACCATGTTGTTCACCAACGAACGCACGGTTCCGGACATGGCGCCAGCATTGACGACACCTTCGCGCGCCTTGCACACGAGGTTGTCGCCATCGCGCTCGACCGTCACTGCCGAGCTGAGCGCCTGGCGGATGACACCGAGCGGCCCCTTGACCGCGATTTCGGCTGCCGAGATCGTAACCTCGACACCACTCGGAATCGCGACCGGATTCTTAGCTACACGAGACATGAAATCCCCCTTTAGGCCACGAGGCAGATGACTTCACCGCCAACCCGGCTGGAGCGGGCTGCACGATCGGTCATCACACCACGGGGCGTCGACACGATGGCGACACCCAGACCATTCATCACGCGCGGCAGATCTTCGCTACCCTTGTACACGCGGAGGCCGGGACGGCTGACGCGGTCAATGCGCTCGATAACCGGACGACCGGCGTAATACTTCAGCGCAACTTCAAGTTGCGCCTTGCCGTCTGCGTCATGCACGACGTAACCGTCGATATAGCCTTCGTCCTGAAGAACCTTGGCGATTGCGACCTTAAGCTTCGACGAGGGCATGCTCACGTTCGCTTTCTGGGCCTGCTGCCCATTGCGAATACGCGTCAGCATGTCGGCGATCGGATCGGACATACTCATCTTCTATTCTCCTTACCAGCTCGCCTTGGTCATGCCGGGCACTTCACCGCGGAAAGCAATTTCACGCAGCTTGTTACGACACAGACCAAACTTGCGGAAAACGCCACGCGGACGACCCGTCAGAGCGCAGCGGTTACGACCACGCGAAGGACTCGAATTGCGCGGCAGCTGCTGCAGCGCGAGACGAGCGGACATGCGCTCTTCTTCCGGCAGCTTCATATCGTTGATCTGTGCGTTGAGCGCAGCACGCTTGGCGGCGTACTTCTCCACCGTCTTGCGGCGCTTTTCTTCACGATTGATCAGAGCCAGTTTCGCCATATCACCCTCAATTCTTGAACGGGAACTTGAATGCACCCAGCAGCGCACGCGCTTCCTGGTCATTCTTAGCCGTCGTCGTGATGCTGATGTTCATCCCGCGCAGCGCGTCGATCTTGTCGTACTCGATTTCCGGGAAGATGATCTGCTCTTTGACACCGAGGTTGTAGTTGCCGCGGCCATCAAAGCCCTTGGCAGCGATACCACGGAAGTCACGAACGCGCGGCAACGCGATGGTCACCAGTCGATCGAGGAATTCGTACATCTTCGGACCGCGCAGAGTGACCATGCAGCCAATCGGATAGCCGTCACGAATCTTGAAGCCGGCAATCGATTTGCGAGCTTTCGTCGCTACCGGCTTCTGACCAGCAATCTTGGTCATGTCGCCGATTGCGTGCTCGAGCACTTTCTTGTCACCAACAGCTTCACCCACACCCATGTTCAGGGTGATCTTAGTGATGCGCGGCACTTCCATGACGGACTTGTAGCCAAACTGCTTGAGCAGCTCGGGCACTACAGCGTCCTTATAAACTTGTTGCAAGCGAGCCATTGTCACTCCTTACGCATCCACCAGCTCGCCATTCGACTTGAAGAAGCGTGCCTTGCGGCCGTCCTCAAGCACCTTAATCCCGACGCGGTCAGCTTTCTGCGACGCGGGATTGAACAGCGCGATGTTCGAAACATGGATCGGCATTTCTTTCTCGACAATGCCACCGACCTCACCCTTGAGGGGATTCGGGCGAACATGCTTCTTCACCCGATTCACACCCTCAACCACCAGACGCTCGTCATCTACACGACGGAGCACCGAGCCACGGCGCCCACGGTCTTTACCCGTCAGCACCACAACTTCATCACCCTTGCGGATCTTGTTCATCTCATCGACTCCTCAGAGCACTTCGGGCGCCAGCGAGACGATCTTCATGAACCGCTCGGAGCGCAGCTCACGCGTCACGGGCCCAAAGATACGGGTGCCGATGGGCTCGAGCTTGTTATTCAAAAGCACAGCAGCATTGTTGTCGAACTTGACCAGGGAGCCATCCGGACGACGGACACCCTTGGCGGTACGCACAACAACCGCGTTGTATACATCACCCTTCTTGACACGACCACGGGGTGCAGCATCCTTGACGGTGACCTTGATAATGTCACCGATGCCGGCATAACGACGTCTTGAACCGCCGAGTACCTTGATGCACATCACCGAGCGCGCGCCAGTGTTGTCGGCTACATCGAGCCTGGACTGCATTTGAATCATGAATTTATCTCCAACTTATCCCGCAGCGCGGTCAGTATTGGAACCCGTCAGGGTAGGATGCCCCGACGAATCCCGGAGCAAGATTTGAAAGTATAACAGCTTGGCACCGGAGCGCCAAGCTGTTCTTGCAAAAATTGCAAACCAACCTGATCAGATCACACGTGCCTTTTCGAGCACTTGCGTTACACGCCAGGTTTTGGTCCGCGACATCGGACGACACTCTTCGATTTCGACGAGGTCACCCTGCGTTGCAGCGCCATTTTCAACATGCGCGTGGTACTTGGCAGAACGGGTAATGATCTTGCCGTACAGCGGGTGCTTGACCCGGCGCTCGACCAGAACGGTTACCGTCTTGTCCATCTTGTCGCTCACGACACGCCCAACGAGGGCGCGGCGAACCTTTTCTGCTTGCTCGCTCATTATGCACCCGCCTTTTCGCGAAGGAGCGTACGGACACGCGCGATGTCGCGACGCACCTTACCCATTTGGCTCGTGTTGCCAAGCTGCTGTGTTGCAAGTTGCATGCGCAGGGAAAACTGCGCTTTCAACAGCTCGAGCAACTCCTGGTTCAATTCATCTGCGCTCTTGGCGCGGAGTTCACTCGCTTTCATGCTTGCCCCAACTGACGGGTCACAAATACGGTCTCAAGCGGAAGCTTGGCGGCGGCAAGCCGGAAAGCTTCACGCGCGAGCGCTTCGTCAACACCATCCATTTCGTAGAGCACCTTGCCCGGCTGAATCTCTGCGACCCAGTACTCGGGATTGCCCTTACCGTTACCCATTCGAACTTCAGCCGGCTTACGCGAAATCGGCTTGTCCGGGAAAATGCGGATCCAGATCCGGCCACCACGCTTGATGTGACGCGTCATTGCACGACGCGCCGCTTCAATCTGACGAGCGGTCAGGCGACCACGCCCGACTGCCTTCAGACCGAAGTCACCGAAGCTGACCTTGGCACCACGGGTGGCAACACCCGTGTTGCGGCCTTTCTGCTCCTTACGATACTTTCTTCTCGACGGCTGCAGCATCATTCACTCCTGCTATCTTCGCGGCGAGCGGGACGACGACCCGGACGGCCTTCACCATCACGGGGCGCGCCACGGCGGCCACGGCGGTTATCGGCTTCGGGTTCTGCGACCACCGGCTGCTCGTTGCGACCAAGCATCTCGCCCTTGTAAACCCAGACCTTGATACCGATGATGCCGTACGTGGTCTTGGCTTCGGAAACACCGTAATCGATGTTTGCACGCAGGGTGTGCAGCGGCACACGACCTTCACGGTACCACTCGGTACGCGCGATCTCGGCGCCGTTCAGACGACCGGCACTCATGATCTTGATGCCCTGGGCACCAAGGCGCATTGCATTCTGCATCGCACGCTTCATGGCGCGACGGAACATGATGCGCTTCTCGAGCTGCTGAGCGATCGAATCGGCGATCAGCTTGGCATCAATCTCGGGCTTGCGAACTTCTTCGATGTTCACATGCACCGGCACGCCGACGATCTGCTGCAGATCGCGCTTGAGTGCTTCGATGTCTTCGCCCTTCTTGCCGATGACCACACCGGGACGCGCGCTGTACAGCGTGATGCGCGCATTCTTGGCGGGACGCTCGATGACCACACGCGCAACGGACGCGTGCGAAAGGCGCTTCTTCAGGTAATCCCGAACCTTCAGATCTTCCTGAAGCATTTTCGAGAAGTCCTGGCTCGATGCGTACCAGCGGGAAGTCCAGTCACGCGTAACGGCGAGGCGGAATCCGGTGGGATGTATTTTCTGACCCATATATCCTCCTTACTCGCCGACGGTCACGTAAATGTGGCAGGTAGGCTTGGAAATACGATTTCCGCGCCCTTTCGCACGCGCCGTGAAGCGCTTGAGGGTGGTGCCCTCTTCCACATGAATCGTTTTGACCTTCAGCGCATCGATATCGGCGCCGTCATTGTGCTCGGCGTTCGCGATTGCCGATTCGACAACCTTGCGAATGATCTTTGCGCCCTTCTTCGGCGAAAAAGCCAGGACATTCAGAGCCTGATCAACGGAACGACCGCGAACCAGATCGGCCACGAGGCGGCCTTTCTGCGCTGAGAGGCGCACACCACGGAGAATTGCTTTGGTTTCCATGATTACCTCTTAGCCTTCTTGCTCGCAGCGTGGCCCTTGAAGGTACGCGTCAGAGCAAACTCGCCCAGCTTGTGGCCGACCATGTTCTCGGACACGTAGACCGGGATGTGCTGACGACCGTTGTGGACTGCAATCGTCAGGCCGACAAAGTCGGGCAGGACGGTGGAACGACGCGACCAGGTCTTGACCGGACGCTTATCGTTGCTCGCCCGTGCGGCGTCGACCTTCTTCAGAAGGTGCGCGTCGATGAACGGGCCTTTCTTAATAGAACGTGCCATCTGTTACCCCTTAACGCTTGTGACGACGCTGCACGATCATCGTGTCGGTACGCTTGTTGCTGCGGGTACGGTAACCCTTAGCAGGCGTGCCCCACGGGCTGACCGAAACGCGACCTTCGCCGGTACGACCTTCACCACCACCATGCGGGTGATCCACCGGGTTCATGGCAACACCACGAACCGTCGGGCGGATACCACGCCAGCGGTTTGCACCAGCCTTGCCGATCTTGCGCAGGCTGTGCTCTTCGTTACCGACTTCGCCGATCGTGGCACGACATTCGACGTGAACACGACGAATCTCGCCCGAGCGCAGACGCAACTGAGCGTAAACGCCCTCACGCGCCAGCAACTGAACCGACGTACCAGCAGCGCGCGCCATCTGCGCACCCTTGCCAGGCATCATTTCCACACAGTGAATGGTGGAACCGACCGGAATGTTCCGGATCGGCAGCGCGTTACCGGCCTTGATCGGAGCTTCGACGCCACTCACGACCTGCTGGCCAACGACCACACCACGCGGAGCGATGATGTAACGACGCTCGCCATCGGCGTAGCACAGCAGTGCGATGTTTGCCGAACGGTTCGGGTCGTACTCGATGCGCTCAACCTTGGCAACGACGCCGTCCTTGTTGCGACGGAAATCGATGACGCGGTAGTGCTGCTTGTGCCCACCACCCTGGTGACGCACCGTGATGCGCCCTGTGTTGTTACGACCGGCCTTGCTGCTCTTCTTCTCGAGCAGACCGTCGAAAGGACGGCCCTTGTAGAGGTCGGCGTTGACCACCTTGACCATCGAACGACGGCCGGCGGAGGTAGGCTTGAGTTTTACCAGTGCCATAATTGATTACTCCCCAGCCGCAAAGTTGATTTCCTGGCCGGGCTTGAGGCAAACGAAGGCCTTCTTCCAGTCTTTGCGACGGCCGACGGTGCGACCCGAACGCTTGACCTTGCCCTTGACATTCAGGACCTGAACCGACTCAACCTGCACCTTGAACAGCAGCTCAACAGCCGCCTTCACTTCGGGCTTGGTTGCGTCAGACGCGACCTTGAACACCACCTGCTCGTTCTTGTCGGCGACATAGGTCGCCTTTTCGGAGATCTGAGGGGCGAGCAACACCTGCAGCAGACGTTCCTGAGTAATAGCGCTCATTGCCACGATTCCTCCATCTTTGCCAGCGCACCCTTGGTGACCAGCACCTTCGGGAAACGCACCAGCGAAACCGGATCGGCCTCGTGAACGTCGAGCACCAGCACCTGATTCAGGTTGCGCGAGGACAAGAACAGGTTCTCGTCCAGGCCATCGGTGATCACCAGCACGGAGTCCAGACCCATACCCTTGAGCTTCTGAACCAGCATGCGGGTCTTCGGCGCCTCAACGCTGAAATCCTCGACCACAGCAAGACGGTCTTCGCGAGCCAGCTGCGAGAGAATCGCGGCAACACCGGCGCGATACATCTTGCGGTTGACCTTCTGCGAGAAGTTCTCGTCGGGCGAGTTCGGGAAGATCTTGCCGCCGCCACGCCAGAGCGGGCTGGACGCCATACCGGCACGAGCGTTACCCGTACCTTTCTGACGGAAAGGCTTGCGCGTCGATTTGTTAACCTCGGCACGACCCTTCTGGGCACGATTACCCGAACGTGCATTCGCCTGATAGGCGGTCACGAGCTGGTGAATCAGCGCTTCGTTGTATTCACGGCCAAACAGCACGTCAGACGCCTGCAGCGTCGACGCAGCCTGACCCTGATCATTCAATAGTTTCAGTTCCATTGCGTAATCGCCCCTCAAGCCTTGACCGCGGGACGAACGACTACGTCGCCACCCTTGGAGCCCGGCACCGCGCCCTTGATCAGGAGCAGTTGACGTTCGACATCAACACGCACGATCTCGAGACCTTGCGTGGTGCGCTGAACGTTGCCGTATTGACCAGCCATGCGCTTACCAGGAAACACACGACCCGGGTCCTGCGCCATACCGATCGAACCCGGCGAATTGTGCGACACGGAGTTACCGTGCGACGCGCGGTTCGATGCGAAGTTGTGACGCTTCTGAACACCGGAGAAACCCTTACCGATGGTGACACCCGTCACGTCGACCTTCTGGCCAACAGCGAACAGATCAGCACCGACGGCGTCACCAGCCTTGAAGCCGGAGACTTGCTCGGCATCAACGCGGAACTCGCGCAGAATGCGGCAGGGCTCGACACCCGCCTTGGCGAGATGCCCGGCGAGCGATTTCACGACGCGACTGGCGCGACGCTTACCTACAGCGACCTGGACCGCGGCATAGCCGTCGGTTTCAGGCGTCTTGATCTGGGACACACGGTTGTCGGACACGTCAAGCACCGTCACCGGGATGGTCCTGCCATCCTCAGCAAAGATGCGAGTCATGCCGACCTTGCGCCCTACAAGGCCTAGACTCATTTTTTTCTCCTGATTCCCGGTTTCGATTGACCGGGGGTCGAACAAATAAATTGCACCAAAAGGCACAAGGGCCGGATTATACCGGCCCTATCGAAATAAATGCAAGCGCGTTTATTACTGCAGCTTGATCTCTACATCCACACCAGCCGGCAGATCCAGCTTCATCAGTGCATCAACCGTCTTGTCGGTCGGATCCACGATGTCCATCAGGCGCTGGTGAGTACGGATTTCCATCTGGTCGCGCGACGCCTTGTTGACGTGCGGCGAGCGCAGCAAGTCAAAACGCTCGATACGCGTCGGCAGCGGCACGGGGCCACGGACGACAGCGCCGGTGCGCTTGGCGGTATCAACGATTTCGAGTGCCGACTGATCGATCAGGCGGTAGTCGAAAGCTTTCAGGCGGATGCGGATTTTCTGGCTTTGCATGATTTTGTTCCCAAAGAGCGAATGCGCGGAGCCCTGTGGCCCCGCGCAGTTTTGATGTTACTCGATGATCTTGGCGACGACACCGGCGCCAACAGTACGGCCACCTTCG